>DJHY01000106.1 GCA_002433335.1 Rhodospirillaceae bacterium UBA6608
TTCCCGCGCATGAACAACGTGTCGCTGTGGCTGCTGGTCGCTTCGATCATCCTGCTGCTGCTGTCCGGTATCATCGGCGGTGGTGCCGCTACCGGCTGGACCGTCTATCCGCCGTTGTCGAGCATCGATTTCAGCCCGTCCATGGCCGTCGACTTCGCCATCTTGTCGCTGCACGTGGCGGGTGCTTCGTCGATCCTGGGCGCGATCAACTTCATCGTCACGATCCTCAACATGCGGGCCCCGGGCATGACCCTGCACCGCATGCCGCTGTTCGTCTGGTCGATGCTGATCACCGCTTTCCTGCTGGTTCTGGCCCTGCCGGTCCTGGCTGGTGGCCTGACCATGCTGCTGACCGACCGTAACTTCGGTACCGCCTTCTTCGTTCCGGCAGGCGGTGGTGACCCGATCCTGTGGCAGCACCTGTTCTGGTTCTTCGGCCACCCGGAAGTCTACATCATGATCGTGCCGGCCTTCGGCATCATCTCGCAGATCGTTTCGACCTTCTCCAAGAAGCCGGTGTTCGGCTATCTGGGCATGGCCTACGCCATGGTTTCGATCGGCTTCATCGGCTTCGTCGTTTGGGCCCACCACATGTATGCGGTCGGCCTGAACGTGGAAACGCGGGCCTACTTCGTGGCGGCGACAATGGTTATCGCCGTGCCCACGGGGGTTAAGATCTTCTCGTGGATCGCGACCATGTGGGGCGGCTCGCTCCGCTTCGATACGCCCATGCTCTGGGCCGTCGGCTTCATCTTCCTGTTCGTGGTCGGTGGCGTGACGGGCGTCGTTCTGGCCAACGCCGGTGTCGATATGGCCTTCCACGATACCTACTACGTGGTTGCGCACTTCCACTACGTGCTGTCGCTGGGCGCGGTGTTCGCGATCTTCGCCGGCTGGTACTACTGGATCGGCAAAATGTCCGGCCGTCAGTATCCGGAAGGCCTGGGCCGCCTGCACTTTTGGGTGACCTTCGTCGGCGTCAACCTGCTGTTCTTCCCGCAGCACTTCCTGGGTATGGCCGGTATGCCGCGCCGTTATCAGGATTATCCGGACGTCTATGCCGGTTGGAACATGGTGTCGTCGATCGGTGCCGCCATCACCATCCTGGGCACGCTGATCTTCTTCGTCGTGCTGTGGCGGACGCTGTCCTCGGGTAAGCCCGCGGAAGCCAATCCGTGGGGTGAAGGTGCCACGACCCTGGAGTGGACCGTGCCGAGCCCGGCGCCGTTCCACACCTTCGAGGACGTGCCCGACATGACCGGGAAGCTCGAGGCCCACTAAGGGCCTCGGCGAACCGGTACGCGGTAAACCGAACTGGCAACGAGGACCGAAGCGGTGTCTAGGCAACCACGTAATTCCCGCAATCTGCGTACAGCCGGCGTGCTGTTCGCGGTCGTGGGCGGCATGGTCGGCCTGTCCTATGCGGCGGTCCCGTTGTACCAGCTGTTCTGTCAGGTGACGGGTTTCGCGGGCACCACCCAGGTGGGTGACGCCAAGGATATGCCTAAGGCGATTTCCAACGAACGCGTCACCGTGACGTTCGATGCGAATGTCGCCCGGAACCTCAATTGGCGGTTCCGGCCCGAGCAGCAGAAAATGGTTTTGCGCGCGGGCGAGCCGGCGCTGGCGTTCTATTCTGCGACCAACGACGAGTCCAAACCGGTTACCGGTACGGCCAGCTTCAACGTGACGCCGTACAAGGCGGGCATCTATTTCACCAAGGTCGAATGCTTCTGCTTCACCGAGCAGACGCTCCAGCCCGGCCAGCAGGTGGACATGCCCGTGCAGTTCTACGTCGATCCGGAGCTGTTTACCGATCCGGATACCAAGGACGTCCACGATATCGTGCTGTCCTATACCTTCCATCGGGCCGCCGATGCGGCCTCTTCCGATCAGAAGACCAGCGCTGTCGCCAAGGGTGACAAGCGTTCGGGGGGCTGAGCGGCTTTATAATTCAAGGCATTCGGGAGCTTCGGTTCCCCGAGGAACGACCAAAGGGAGTAAATAAGAATGGCGAGTGGCGGTAATCACCCCTTCCATATGGTGGAGCCGAGCAAGTGGCCGCTGACCGCGTCGGTTGCGGCGCTGGTTTTGGCGACGGGCGCGATTTGGTTCATGCACGGCGGTCCGTGGTACATGATGGGCGTCGGCTTCGTGATCCTGTTCTACACCTTCTACGGCTGGTGGAAGGACGTGGTCGCGGAAAGCCTGACCCGCAAGCTTCACACCGACGTCGTGGCCCATGGCCTGCGCGTCGGCATGTTGCTGTTCATTGCTTCCGAAGTGATGTTCTTCGTCGCTTTCTTCTGGGCCTTCTTCCACGCCAGCGTGCCGTTCCTGTCGAACGTCGCGACCGTTCCTTGGCCGCCGGAAGGCATCGTGCCCTTCAACCCGTGGAACATTCCTTTCCTGAACACGCTGATCCTGCTGACCTCGGGCGCGACCTGCACGGTTGCCCACCATGCGATCCGCCAGGGCGACAACAAGGTCGCGGGCCGTTGGTTGCTGTACACGGTGATCCTGGGCCTGATCTTCTCGTGCTTCCAGGCTTACGAATATCACCACGCCGCATTCGGCCTGAAGGACGGCATCTATCCGTCGGCCTTCTATCTGGCGACCGGCTTCCACGGCTTCCACGTGATCGTGGGGACGACCTTCCTGATCGTCTGCATGTTCCGCGCCTGGAAGGGGCACTTCCTGGCTGAAAAGCATGTCGGCTTCGAAGCCGCCGCTTGGTACTGGCACTTCGTCGACGTGGTCTGGCTGTTCCTGTTTGTCTCCATCTATTGGTGGGGCAAGGGCAACGCGACCCAGCTGCTGTAAGCTGTCGGCAAGCCTTTGGTTTTGGAAACGCTCCCCACCCGGTGGGGAGCGTTTTCTTTTTGAGCATCGCTTAGGCGCACCCCTGGCATTCCGGTGCATCGGGCACTATGTTGATTTCACGCATTCAGGCTGTAGAACGCTAGGAGCCCTTGATGAGCGAATCCCCCGCTACTCCATCGTCCGCCCCCTATGACGACGAAGGTTGGACGCCCGTGAAGCGCGGCATGACCGGTAAATGTCCGCGCTGCGGCGAGGGACGCTTATTTACCGGCTATCTGAAGGTTGCCGATACCTGCGGCCATTGCGGGATGAGCTTTCGCGGCCATGACACGGGCGATGCCTTGGTGGTGCCGATCCTGTTGGTGATCGGCGGGATCATCGTTGGTTTCGCCCTGTGGCTGGAGGTCGCGTTCGAGCCGCCGGTCTGGGTCCATCTGTTGTTGTGGATTCCCATCGGCACCGCTTTGGTTCTGGGCGCGATGCCGCCCCTAAAGGGCATGTCGATCGGCCTTCAATACAAATACCGCTCGACCGAGGAAGAAGCCCGCCCCGGCGGCATCTAGGCACGGTTAAGGCCTCGGTAAAGCCTGTTCCCTAGAATGCCCCCAGGTATTCAAACGACGGATCGGGGGGCACGCGTGTCAGCGACGTTTTTCCTTCATGTCGGGTTACAGCGCTGCGCATCGACCTTGATCGAGCATGCGTTCCTGGACCCTCAGCACCACGTATCCCAGCAGCTGCGGCAGGCGGGGGTCGAGCCGTTGCTCGACCTGCATCTGTACCTGCGTGACCACCGCGCCGATGCGTTTTGGACGGATGCCTTCGTCGCTGACCTGCGGGCGAACCACATGCCGCCGGCAAATGGCAACGTGGGTGGCTACTTCCTGACGGAAGAGGGATTGTCGGCGACCTGGTTGGAATCAGGGCCGGGTATCGATGTCGCCGGCCGGGCGCACTGCTTGGCGGCGCTGTTAGTGGGGTTCGACGCGCGAATCCTGATGCTGGTCCGGGACCAGGCGTCGTTCGTACGCTCGCTTTATGCGCTGCATCTCCAGAACGGCGGGCAGCTTGGTTTTGCCGAATTCGTTAAGGGCATTCCGCAAAGCGCCTTGGACTGGCACTCGCTGGTCGGATATTTCGTCGATGCCTTCGGTGCCGGGGCCGTACAGGTCGTTCCCTACAACGCGGAGTGTTTCCAGGCGCAGACCAGCCCCTACCCAGGGTTCGTCAGCGCCCTGCAGGGCCTGATGGGTGTGGCGGAGCCGACCGAAGTGCCGCGTAATCATCTCTACAATCCGAGCATCAAAACGCCGTTCTTGCCGATGCAACTGTCCGCCAATCGGACGGTTCCATCCGAGATCGCGGGCGCGGTCAGCGACCTGTTACGCTCCGGCGTGACCGAGCCTGTGGCGATCATGCGCGATATCCGGGGGCGCTGGGGGCGCGAGGCCGCGGCCGAACTGCGCCAGGCCTTCAATACCGGGATGGTGGCGCAGGCCGCAAATGATGCGGCGGGCTTCGATGACACGGCGGCGACGGCCTTCCTGGCCCGTTATGCGGACAGCAATCGGGCGATGTTCGCTGCCTTCATGCCCGATTACGACCCGGCTCCGTTCCTGGCGGCTTAGGCCCGGGCGCCAGTCAGCGTCCTCTTGCCCGGACCTGGGCCGGAGGGCAAGGGGCCGAGGCGTAGGAGCAGAATACGCAGCAGCTTCCTTCCTCGGGCGTGATCATCGATCCGCATTCCATGCATTGGTAGTACTGAATGCATTCGGTCAGCGGCATGGCTTCCGTCGCCGGAAAGCCGCAGACCGGGCAGGTCAGCGTGGCAATCTGTGTAATCGGTCCTTCACTCATGATCGCCCCAGGTTACGGCAGATAGCCCAGCAGCCGCCACCAGAAGAAGGTGATCGGCAGCAGCACGACGATGGTCACGAATGCCAATGCCAGTGTGAAGCGCGTCGCCCGCGCTAGCGAGACATTACCCAGTTGCAGGGCGACCACCAAGGGCGGCACCTGATAAGGCAGGAACATGGTCGAGTAGCCGATGACCAAGGTCATCAGCACGCTGACCAGCGGCAGACCGGTGGCTTGGGCCAGATCCTGGGCGAAAGGCGCCAGCACGGCGGGCACGCTGGGGGCGGTCGCTAGAATGCCGGTGACGGCGCCCAGGCCGATCAAGGCGGCGAAGTTCTGTGCCGGATGCCCCGGTTCGACCGGAAGATGCGGCAACAGGGCCTTGCCCAAAGCGGTGCCCAGGCCGCTCGAGACGATGATCGCCGCGACCGACAGAATGGCGGCGATATAGATGATCGAAGCCGTATTGAACTTGGTCGCGAAGTCTTCCTTCGATACCAGCCCGACGCCCGGCAACAGGCAGATCACGCCGGACCCAAGGGCGATCCAGGCCGGTGAAATGCCGTGCAGAAAGTCCAATCCCCAAAGGGTCAGGGTGATGGCGAGAATCCAGGCCAGCACCTTTTCGTCGCGGGTCATGGGCTGCGCCACCGGCGGGGCGGTTCCGTTGCCGTCGTCTCCCCGGTCGGGGAACAAGGCCAATACGGTGAAATACACGGCGACGGCTTTCATCAGGCCGATCACCGGGAAATGCAGCAACAGATAAGCCCCATAGCTGGTGTGCACGCCGTAAAGTGTCTCCGCCGCCCCAGCCAGGACCATGTTGGGCACGTTGGAAGGCAAGATCGCCACGGCGGGCATCCAGGTGCCGCAGGCCGCGGCCATGACCAGGCCGTCGCGGCCCGAGCGACCGGGCGCGAAGCCCAGATGGTCGGCGACGGCCAGGGCGATCGGCACCAGCAAAATGACGCGCCCGACGGTCGACGGCATCAAGAACGACAGAGCCACGCCGACGCAGATCAGCGCCAGCACCTGAGACCGATAGCTGCCCCCGAACAGGCCGGTCATGCGCATCGCCAGCCGCTTGCCCAACCCGGTGCGGTTGACGGCGATACCGACGATCAGCCCGCCCACGGTCAGCCATAGCGCGGTCGAGGCCCAACCGGCGAAGATCACTTCCGGCGGAGCGATGGCGATCAGCGAGGCCACGGCGAACAGGGCCAGGCCGGTCACGAACTCGGGCAGCACGCCGGTCGCGAAGAACCCCATGGCGAACACGATCAAGGCCGCGCCGCGCAGGATATGCGGCTCCCAGCCGTCAGGCGTGGGCATCACCATCAAGACGACGGACAGGGTAAACACGGCCAAGGCCGTCCATTTGGGGAAGGTCATTCTGGCGGTAAGAAAAGGCATAGGTCCTCCAACACGCCCCCCAGCATGCGACTTCAGGCTTTTACCGGTCCGACGCCCCGCGGAAAAGCATGTTATCGCCACGGAACGCTTGCTCGACCCGTGGCGCATATTAAAAAAGGACGTTACACTCGCCCTGCCGACATCCACAGCCGGAGCCTGGCCGCATGTCCAAGACCACCACCCGCCCGCCCCGCCGGAAAGCCGACAAAAGCACGCCCGAAATGAAGGCCCCCATTGAAACGCCGTTCACCAGCGCGGAAGAGGCCGAGCGCGCCGCCCAGGCGCTGCACGACCGTTGCCAGCGCATCATGCGTCAGTTCTGGGAACATCAAGTCGACCAGAAAGGCTTTCAGATTCCCGATCCCATGGTCGTCGGAAAGGCGTTTTTCGAACTGGGCGCCGCGATGCTGTCCGACCCGGCCAAGCTGGCCGAGGCGCAATCGAAGCTATGGCAGGGCTATGCGGAATTGTTCGAGCAGGCGTCCAAGCGGCTGAGCGGCGAAGAGGCCAAGCCCGTCGTCGAGCCGTCGCGCGAGGACAAGCGCTTCAAGGACGAGATCTGGTCGGAGAACGTTCTGTACGACACCTTGAAGCAATCCTACCTGCTGACGTCGAACTGGGTGCAGGAAGCGGTTCGCGATGTCAGCGGCCTCGACCCACAGACCAAGGCCAAGGCCAATTTCTACACCCGGCAGTGGGTCAACGCCCTGTCGCCGACCAATTTCGCCGCGACCAACCCCAAGGTTCTTGAGCACACGCTGGAAACCAAGGGCGAGAACTTGGTCAAGGGACTGGACAATCTGTTGGAGGATCTGGAGCGGGGCGAGGGCCGCCTGCGCATCACCATGACCGACGACAAGGCCTTTACCCTGGGCAAGAACGTCGCGACCACGCCGGGCAAGGTCGTGTTCCAGAACGACCTGATGCAGTTGATCCAGTACGCGCCGACGACGGAAAAGGTCGCCAAGCGTCCGCTGCTGATCGTGCCGCCGTGGATCAACAAGTTCTACATCCTCGACCTGCAACCCAAGAACTCGCTGATCAAATGGGCGACCGACCAGGGCCATACGGTGTTCGTGATTTCCTGGGTCAATCCGGATGAGAAGCTGGCCCAGAAGTCGTTCGACGACTACATGCTGCAGGGCCCCCTGGCGGCCATGGACGCGATCGAAGACGCCACCGGCGTCGATAGTGTCAATATCATCGGCTATTGCATCGGCGGTACGCTGACGGCCTCGACCCTGGCCTATATGGCGGCCCAGCCCAAGGGCGCGAAGCACGGCGCCCATCGCGTCGCCTCGGCCACGTTCTTCACGACCATGACCGATTTTTCCGATCCGGGGGAACTGGGCGTGTTCATCGACGAGGAACAGCTGGAGCTTTTGGAACGTCACATGACGGACAAGGGCTACCTGGAAGGCGCGCATATGAGCCAGGTGTTCAACATGATGCGCGACAACGACCTGATCTGGTCGTTCGTGGTCAACAATTACCTGTTGGGCCGCGAGCCGATGGCGTTCGACCTGTTGTTCTGGAACGCCGACAACACGCGCATGCCCGCGATGATGCACGGCCTGTACCTGCGCAAGATGTATCACGAGAACAAGCTGGTGGAGCCGGGCGGCATCACCCTGGCCGGGACGCCCATCGACCTGACCAAGATCAAGACGCCGATCTATATGCTGTCGACCCACGACGACCATATCGCGCCGTGGAAATCGACCTATGCGGCGACGCAGCTTTATTCCGGGCCGGTTCGCTTCGTGCTGTCGGCCTCGGGCCATATCGCGGGCGTCATCAATCCGCCGGTGGCCAACAAGTATTGCTATTGGACCAACGACAAGACGCCCACGGACCCGGATCAGTGGATCGACGGGGCCGAACGGCACGAAGGTTCGTGGTGGCCGGATTGGCAGGAATGGATCAGCGAAAAGTCCGACGGGCAGGTTCCCGCCCGCGTGCCGGGCGACGGCAAGCTGAAGCCGATCGAGGACGCCCCCGGCAGTTACGTCAAGGTCCGCCGGGGCTGAGTTGACGGTTTAGCCGACGGTTCCTTCGGCGATGCCGTTCTCGGCCGCTTTGGCTTTCTTCTTCAAATCCGCGATCTGCCGCGCCAGGTCGTCCGGCGTGACGTCGCCGCGTCCGGGCGTCAGGTGCAGGGCGGCGATCGAGACGGACAACAGGGGGAACGTGCGCTCCACCCCGGCGCGGTCCTTGGCGACGATGCCGCCCGCTTCGCGGGCGTCCTTGTCATAGAAGGTTTCGACCTGATCGCGAAAGGCTTCGCGAAGCTCGGCGATGCGCTCGCCCACGCGGTCCAAGTTCATGTCCCGCCATCCAGCGAAGAAGTCATCCCCGCCGATATGGCCCAGGAACGCGCCGTCCGAAACGAAAGCTTTTTTCATCAGTTCGGCGAACAACAGGATCGCCCGGTCGCCCTGGCGGAAGCCGTAGGCGTCGTTGAACGGCTTGAAGTTGTCGAAATCGAAATAGGCGATCACCGCTTCCGCCCCGGCGTCGGCGACGATGTCGGTTACGTACTCGACCACCATGTGGTTGCCCGGCAGCTTGGTCAGGGGGTTGGCGTCGCGGGCGATGGCCAGATGCTTTTCGTTGACGACCTGAAGCAATGACGACGCGGTCAGGAACCCGACGTAGCGTAGGTTCTCGACCACGATGATGCCTTCCTTGGTCCCCGACAGGGAGTATTTCTCCAGCACTCGTTCGGCGTTGTCGTGAATGTCGGCGACGGGGCAGGGGCGGACGAATTCGTTAAGGTGGCGTTTGTAGGAAACGTTGGCCAACAGGTCCTTGCCGTAGCGGGAATAGGTGAAGTCCTTCAGGTCTTCCTCGCGGATGATGCCCATCGGCTCGTCCATGTCGTCGACCACGGGAAAGAACGTCATGTTCTTGTGCTCGCGGAAATGCTCGAACGTTTCCATCAGGTTCGAGCTGCTGCGCACGGCGGGCGGAACCGACAGCTCCTGATCGATGAAACGGCGGTCCGTATCGTCCTTGCGCAGATCGCGGGCGCGGGGATAGACCGATTTCAGGCCGCCGGTATCGGTCAGGGGGCGCTCGACGAAATAGCCCTGGATCAGGTTGCAGCCCATTTCCTTGCAGGTCAGCATTTCCTTTTCCGTCTCGACCCCTTCGGCGATGACGGTGATGCCGATGGTTTGGGCAAGGCCGACGATCTGCGACACGAACAGCTTTTTCATCCGATCCTGTTCGATCCCGGAAATGAAGAAGCGGTCGATCTTGATGTAGTCGGGGTTCTGTTCGTACAGCAGCTTCAAGCCCGCGAAACCGGTGCCGAAATCGTCGATGGCGACGCGGAACAGTTCCCGGCGATAGATTTGCGCCAGGGTTTCCGTATTTGTGGTGTCGCGGTCGATCTGGTGCCGCTCGGAAATCTCCAGGCTGATCCTGGACGGTTGCAGGCCCGCGGCATGCGCCGCCTCGACGGTGTCCGTCGTGCGGTGATCCTCGGCCTGAAGGACGCGGTTGTCGATGTTCAGAAACAGACGCGCCGACGGCGGCAGGCCCATCTGCGCGAACAGCTTCATGGCCCGCCCGCGCAGCAAGACTTCGATCTGCTGCAGGATGCCCATGCGGAAGCAAAAGTCGAAGAAGGCGTGGATCGATACGAAGTCCAAATCCTCATGGCCGCGCAACAGCGCCTCGACGCCGTACAATGTGCCTGTGTACGGATCGATAATCGGCTGAAAGGCAAAGCGGGCGTCGTCGCGGGCCCAGGTCAGGAACCGCAAGACGGGATCGCCTGGGGGCGGGGATGCGCGGTCGGGGGTGGTGTCCAAAGTGTGGGCGGCTGGGGTGACGGCCGTGTCCATGTTGCCTACCGAAATCAGATTGGGATGTGGGGTTCGGGGTGGGCCTGCATACGATCAAATATCCGCGGATTTGTTGACGATTCTCGGCAGGACTTGGCAAATGTCCACGCCAATCGCGGGATGACATGAAAACTTCATATCGCCGGGCGTAGCCGCGAAAACAAAAACAAGGCACATCCCCTTCTATTAATTGTCGAATTCCAGCTTCGTTCCGGGCATAGTTCGGCCATGTCTAATGCACCCGCCGTGACCCCTGAAGTTAGCGCGACCGAGGATGCCCGTCGGTTCCAGGCCAATCTGGAGCTGCTGGCGGATATGTCCCGCGATTTCGCGATGTCGCGCGATTTGGAAGCGACCCTGCTGAAGGCCGTTGGGCATATCACCTGTTCCGTCGATGCCGAGGGTGGCGCTTTGTTCCTGTTGGACGAGGCGCAGGAAAACCTGACCTGTCATGCCTGCGTCGGCGCGACCGAGATCACCGGCCTGGTGATCGCCGCCGACAAGGGGATCGTCGGGCGCGTGGTGCAGAACGACCTGGGCGAGATCGTCCGCGACGTTTCGAAAGACCCCAATTTCTTCGGCGGGGTCGATGAGAAAACCGGCTACACCACCAAATCGATCCTCTGCGCACCCCTGACGGTCAAGGATGAGCGGATCGGCGCGATCGAGCTGATCAATAAGCGGGGCGGCGACGGCCTGTTCAGCCCCGATGACCTAAATTTCCTGGAAGCCTTGGCGGCCTCGGCGGCGCTGGCGATCCTCAATGCCCGGCAGGCCGACGCCCTGTTGGAGCAGGAACGGATCAAGCGCGAGCTGGAGCTGGCGCGCGAAATTCAGAGCTCGCTGCTGCCCCAGGCCGCGGACGGAGACGGCGCAATCGCCGGTGTGAACCTGCCCGCGCGCGAAGTTTCCGGCGACTTCTTCGATTATTTTCCGCTGTCCGATGGGCGAATTTGTTTCTGTCTGGGCGATGTCTCGGGCAAGGGCATGAACGCGGCCCTGTTGATGGCCAAGACGGCCAGCCTTTATCGCTGTTTGGGCAAGGCGGTTTTGTCGCCGGGCCGGTTGTTGGCCATGGTCAATCGTGAAATTTGCGAAACGGCGGCCCGCGGCATGTTCGTGACCATGGTCGGGGGCATTTACGATCCCCGCACCGGGGTCGTGACCCTGTCCAATGCGGGGCACGAGCCGCCTTTGCTGTTGTTGCCCGACGGTTCGTTCGAGGCGTTCGAAGCAGAGGGCCCGCCGCTTGGCATTCTGGCCGAGCCGCCGACAAAGGACGGCTATCCGGAAACGGCCATCGACCTGAAGGGTGGAAGCCTCTGGGTGTTCACCGACGGGGTGACCGAGGGATACATCGACGACGCGGGAACGGAGCTTGGCGTCGATGGGGTCAAGCGCTTGTTGTTGGAAACGGACGGGCAGTCTTTGGCGGATCGTTTGGAGGCCGTGGTCGGCACGTTGAAGCCAAGCGACGGCGGGATGCGCGACGATGTGACGCTGTTGGGTATCGCCGACGTTAAGGAACACGATGCGGCGGAAGACAATGGCCCGACCAAGGGGCTGAGTTCGGAAGAGATTGTCTTGGCCATGCGTCTGCCGGCACGGGCGGATCGCCTGCGGGTGATTCGCCAATCGGTGCGCGCGGCCTTGGACTTCCTGACCTGCGACGACGAGATGACCGAACAGGTTATCCTGGCCGTGGACGAAGCCTGTCAGAACGTGGTCCGCCATGCCTATGGCGGGCGCGACGATGGGGAAATCGCCCTGAACTTGCGGCGTGAAGGTGACGACTTGGTCGTCGAGATTCAGGATTTCGCGGCGCCAGTGGATGAATCGGCCCTTAAAGGTCGAGATTTGGACGATATCCGCCCCGGGGGGCTGGGGGTGCATCTGATCAGAACCATCATGGATGAGGTTCAGTTCGTGACGCCTCCCGCCGGGGTGGGTAATCTGTTACAACTGCGAAAGAGGCTACTAATAAAAGCCGATGCTTCTTGAGGGGACCGGACATGAAGCACGAAGTTACCGATGAGGGCGGATCCGTCGTGATCGCCTTTGAGGGCGATATCGACTTACAGACATCGCCCAAGGCGCGGGACGCGCTGTTGGACGCCGTCGGCCGGGGACAGCCGGTGGTGGTCAACCTTGCCGGGGTCGGCTACATCGACTCGTCCGGCGTTGCGTCTCTCGTCGAAGCCTTGCAGACCGCCAAGAAAGGGGGGCAAACCCTGGCCTTGGCCGCGGTCAGCGAGGGCGCCATGCGGGTTTTGAAATTGGCCCGTCTCGACGCCGTGTTCACCATTCATGCCACCGTGGCCGACGCCTTGTAAGGACGCCGCCCGTTAGCCGGAGACACCGCGCGTGACCCCGACCGATACCCGAAACCCAATCGTCGTCATGACCGAACGGATTGGCCGCGCCGTTGTCGCGGGGGTCGAGGAAATCGGCCTGGGCGCGATGATGGTGATCGAAAGCTTCTATTGGCTGATCTTCGGGCGGCGCGAGAAACAGGCCGTGCGCTTCGGCGCGATCGCTGAACAATGCATGGCGATCGGCATCCAAGCCGTGCCGATCATCGCCCTGTTGGCGGCGACCATCGGCATGATGCTGGCGATTCAGGGCATTCACACCCTGCGGATCTTCGGCGCCGAAAGTCGTGTGACGATCGGTATTTCCTTTTCCGTGGTTCGTGAATTCGCGCCGCTGATCACCGGGATCGTGATCGCCGGGCGCTCCGGTTCGGCCCTGGCCGCGCGGATCGGCACCATGAAGATCAATCAGGAAGTCGATGCCCTGTACGTGATGGGCATCAACCCGGTGCGGTTCCTGGTCGTGCCGTCGCTGGTCGCGATGTTGATCATGTTGCCGGCGCTGACCCTGTTTTCCGATTTCGTCGGCCTGTTCTTCGCCGGGGTCTACGTCAACCTGGACCTGGGCATTTCCCTGGCCGCCTACGCGGACGAAACCATCGAACTGCTTAGCGTCGACGACCTGATGCATGGCCTGGGTAAAAGCGTGATCTTTTCGTTCCTCATTGCCGTGATCGGCGTCGTCAACGGGGCCTCGGTCCAGGGCGGTGCCGAAGGCGTGGGTAAAGCCACGACCCGGGCGGTGGTGCAATCGATCTCGGCGATCATCGTCACCGACATGCTGTTCGCCTTCGTGGTGACGCGTTGATCGAAGGGGGAGGGGAATGAGCGACACCGATAACACCGCACCCGACGCCGACGGCCACCGCAATGTGATCGAGGTCCGCGATCTGGTCACCCACTACGGCGACCGGATGATCCTGAAAGGGATTTCGATGGACGTCCGGGCCGACGAGATCATGGTCATCATGGGCGGCTCCGGGTCCGGTAAATCGACCCTGCTGCGCCATCTGATGGCGTTGGAGCATCATACCTCGGGCACGATGCGTATCCTGGGTCAGGACATCGACGAGCTGTCGGGGGTCGAACTGGTCGAACTGCGCCAAAAGCTGGGCGTTGCGTTTCAGGGCGGGGCGTTGTTTTCATCCATGACCGTGGGTGAAAACGTCATGCTGCCGCTGTTCGAGCATACCAAGCTCGACCGCAAGACCATGGAAATCATGACCCGCATGAAGCTTCAGGTGGTGGAGCTGGGCGGGTTCGAAAACCTGATGCCGTCGGAGCTGTCGGGCGGGATGATCAAGCGCGCGGCCTTCGCCCGGGCCATCGTAATGGACCCCAAAATCCTGTTCTGCGACGAGCCGTCGGCGGGCCTGGATCCGGTCGTGGCCTCGCAGTTGGACGATTTGATCCTGCTCCTGCGCGATGCCCTGGGCATGACCGTGGTCGTCGTGACCCATGAACTTGAAAGTGCGTTCAAGATCGCCGACCGCATCACCGTGCTGGACCGGGGGCACATCCTGTTCATCGGCACGCCGGATGAACTGCGTGCCAGTGACAATCAACGAATTCAGAACCTGTTGAACCGTGTGGCGGAAGACGACGCCATGGATGCCGATACCTATTTGAACCGGCTGACGGGCGAAACGCCCGCCTATCGGCCGCTGTAAAGCCAAGACGCGAGAGTCGAGACGTGAGAAGCAACAAGATTAATTACCTGATGGTCGGAACCTTCGTGATCCTGATGCTCGCGGGGTTGATCGTAGCCCTGTCGGTCCTGACCGGGCGCACGGGATCGACCGACGCCTATCACGCCTATTACAGCAACGTCACCGGGGTGAAGTTCGGAACCCAGGTCGTCTACGAAGGCTATCCGATCGGCCAAGTCGAAACGGTTACGCCGGAACCCAGCAAGGGCGGCATGCGGTTCCGCGTCGATTTCGAGGTTCAGGAAGGCTGGAAAATTCCCAAGGACAGCAAGGTCGCGATCGCCGCGCCGGGCCTGTTGGCGGCGGTGACCTTGAGCATCTCCGCAGGCGCAAGCCCCGATGCCTTGGCCCCCGGCGCGGAGCTTACCGCGGTCGAAGGCGGCGATATCTTCGCCGTCGTCTCATCTGTCGCGGAGAAACTCGGCGGGCTCAGCGACAACAGCATTCAGCCGCTTTTGGCCAGCGTGCAAAAGGCCGTCGAAAGCGCCAACCGTCTGCTCGACGATCATGGCGCAGCCTTGGCCGGTGATTTGAAACAGGTGATCGGCGACGTTTCGCTACTGGTCGCCGACGTCAGCCGCCGCATTCCGGCAGTGATCGACAATATGGAATTGATCGGGGCCGACGTGAAGTCGTTCAGCAACGAGCTCAAGGCCGCGGGCACGCCGGAAAACCGCAAGCTGGTGGAAGATACCTTGGCGAGCCTGAACGGTGCGACCAAGGATGCCCGCAGCGCCATGGCCAATGGCGAGAAGCTGATGGTCAGCCTGAACGGGATGGTCAGCAAAGACGACGGCGATCTGCGCCGGACGTTGAAAGACGCCCGTTACGTGGTCGGCAGCCTTGCCCGGCGGATCGATGCCATCAATGAAAACCTGGAAGGCATGTCGCGGAATATGTTGGAATTCTCGCGGCAGATCAGGCAAAGCCCCGGCCTGCTGTTGAACAGTAAGCCGGTTACCGACGAGGCCCAGCCGAAATGAAGAATATTCTGATCTCTCGCATCTGTGCGCTCGTGCTTGTCGCCGGTCTGGCGGCTTGCGGCGGAAACGCCACTGTGCCGGAAAATCATTTCTACCGTTTGGAAGTCGCCGGGCCGGAAACGCCGGGCAAGCGGATTATTCCAGGCGTGCTGGAAGTCGACCGCCTTCTGGCGGCGGGTGAATTGACCCAGCGCGCGATCGTCTATCGGCACGATGACAACCCGCTGCAGTTGAAGGTCTATCACTATCATTTCTGGAACGAGCCGCCGGGCGTGCTGCTGCAGGCCGAATTGGTCAGCTACCTGCGCGCATCGGGTGTTGCCGACAAGGTTCTGACGCCTGAAATGCGGGCTCAGCCCGATTTCTCGATCACTGGCCGCGTCGAAAAGCTGGAACGCGTCGTCGGCGGCAAGAACGCCGGCGTTATCGAGATGAACCTCGTTCTGCGCCGCGTTCAGGACGGTAAGGTTCTGGTCGCCAAGACCTATAGCCGTACCTTTACGCCCAAGGACGACGATCTGACCTCGCTGATCAAAGGCTTCAGCACGGCCACCCGCGATATCTTCAAGACCTTCGTGACCGACATTGCCGCGCAAATCTGATTCCGCCAAGGGGCGGCATGGTCGGCGTGGGCGGCATGGCGGCGCGCGCCGGCGCTCAGCCGCGCAGAGCTTTACCGAAACGCTGCAGACGACGGTCACCGCCCTGGCGGCGCAGGGCGACGGCGTTGCCGAGGCGCCGGACGGTCGGCGGCTGTTCATCCCCCTGACCCTGCCGGGTGATGTGGTGGAGGTCGCAGTCGGTCCCGCCCGGGGCGACGGGTTCGAGGCCCGGGTCGAGAAATTCATCGAACAGGCCCCGCGCGAACCCGCCTTTTGCCCCTATTTCCAGGCCTGCGGCGGATGTTCGGTACAGCACGTTCCCATTGCCGATTATCGGGAATGGAAACGGGATATCCTGGTTCAGGCCCTATCGCGACGAGGACTGACGCCCGAAGTCTTGGACCTGGCAACAGTGCCCAACGACACCCGTCGTCGGGTGACCTTTCAGGTCGAACGCCGGGGTGGCAATAAGATTTTGCTGGGCTTCAAGGAGCGCCGGGAAAACCGAATTGTCGATATCGCGTCCTGTCCGCTGCTGGTCCCGGAACTGAATGCCTTGGTGCCATCCTTGCGCGAACTGGCCGCCAAGATGCTGCAGCCGACCGAGACGGCGCGCATGGCCCTGGCCCGCGTGGTTGGCCCGGATGGCCCGGCCTTGGACCTGGTGGTCGAGCGGGACCGCGAACCGGATTTGGCGACGCGCGAAGCCTTGGCGGACTTCGCCCAGACCTCGGGCGCGGCGCGCATTTCCTGGCGGGGCGCTGATGGCGCGGTTGAACCGGTCGCACATATCGCTTCGGTTGCGGCGTCGTTCGAGCCAGCGGTGGTGGAATTGCCGCCCGGCGGCTTTATGCAGCCGACCGCCGAGGGCGAGGAAATCCTGCGGGACGCAGTTGTCGCCGGTGCCAAGGGGGCGGAGCGGATTGCCGAACTGTATTCCGGTGCCGGGACCTTCACCATGGCCCTGGCCAAAATCGCCCATGTTTATGCCGTGGACGGCGACCCGGCCCTGAGCCGCGCCTTGTCCACCGGGGCGGGGCGTTCGCGCATGGGCGGCCGGGTGACGGTGGAAACCCGCGACCTCGCGGCGCGGCCCCTGCTGCCGGGCGAATTGGAAGGGTTCGATACGGTGGTTCTGGATCCGCCGCGGGCTGGCGCGCTACGTCAAGTGGAGCAGATCGTCGCCACGCCGGGGGTGCGCCGGGTGGTGATGGTGTCTTGCAACCCGCAGACCTTTGCCCGCGATATGCGGATCTTGGTCACGGCTGGGTTCAAACCGGGGCCGGTCCTGCCGGTCGACCAGTTCCCTTATTCCCATCACCTGGAATGCGTGACGACCCTGATCCGCGGATTTTGAGCCGGATCAAGGCCGTCAAATGCCGGACTTACATGCCGACGGCGCGCATGTAGATGGTCAGGATTTCTTCCATCTCGTTGCGGTCGGCGGGGTCCATTTTCCGCAGACGGATCAGTTGGCGCATGACCTTAACGTCGAAACCGGCGGATTTCGCTTCGGCAAAGACTTCTTTGATATCTTCGGCCAGGGCCTTTTTCTCTTCTTCCAGACGCTCGATCCGTTCGATCAAGGCCTTCAGCCGCTCGCTGGCGGCGCCGCCAATTTCACTCATGCTTATATGTCCTTGGGCTGTCCTAGAAACAGGGGATTATGCAGGCTTGGGCGCACCATAAGTACCCTGCATCATCGCGGCAAGTGGTTGAAACGCGGGGATAAGGGCTGAATGTTTTTTTATACCGGAAATATTCAATTTTATGCCCACCCATGTATGATTGTCAGGCTATCCAAGTAAAGGTTAACGAAAATGGCCGTATACAAATTTGACCGCGTCTCCGTCATGGTTTGCGAGGACAATGCATTTGTCCGCCGCACTCTGGAGGACGTTCTGCGGCAATTCGGTTTCGAACGGATTACGCTGCTTAAAAACGGCCAGGAAGCCATCGAGTCCCTGAAATTGATGAAACAGGGCCGAAGCGCTGGGCCGGATTTGATTATTGCCGATCTGGTGATGGCGCCGATCAACGGGTTGTTGTTGTGCCGTTGGTGCCGCTCGGCCAAGGAAACGCCCAACCGTATGGTGCCGTTCATCATGCTCTCGGGTGCGGCCGATCAGGACTACGTGTCTTCGGCGCGGGATCTGGGCGCGACGGAGTTTCTGGCCAAGCCGTTTTCGGGTGAGACGGTCTACAAAAAGATTCTGGAAGTCATCGACTTCCCCCGTCAGTTCGTCATGAACCAGACCTATTTCGGGCCGGACCGCCGCCGCCGCAAGGAGCCGCCGCCGGATGACGTCGATCGTCGTGAAAAGGCGGAGTCCGACTGCACGGTCGTCTATTCGGCGGAAAAAATGACCAAGCCGAAATCGGAAAGCGACGTCTACCTGTTCAAACCGACGAACTACCTGCGGGAAAAATGCGCGGGCGGAAAGCTCAATCCCTTGGAAAGGGGCGAGATGCCGACGGACCTGATCGAACAGGCGGAAAAGAAACTGGAACGCGCGGCCCTGGACTTCACCAAATGGGCGCAGGACTACCTGGGCCGATTGTCGGACCTGTGCACGCAGGCCCTGTTGGAGCCGGGCCGGCGAACGCAGCAGTTCGTCGAGATCAACCAGGTCGCGTTGGAACTACGTGGTCAGGGCGGGACCTTCGGTTATCCGCTGATTTCGATTTTCGGCAAGATGCTGTTTGATTCCACGCGCGACGGCTGCCGCGAAGACGACGCCCAGGTGGAAATCGTCAAGGCGCACGTCGATGCGATGCGGGCGGTTCTTCGCGAGAAGATTTCCGGCGATGGCGGCGAAATCGGCAAGGCGTTGATCGCCGCGTTGAAGGAAGGCATCGAAAAGCAGGAAAAGGCCCGCAAGGCGGCAATCGAGGAAATGAAGCAACAGGCAGGCGGCGGCTGAGGCCGCGCCTTCCCGGATTGCCTGCCGAAGCTTATTTCGCCAGATCGATAACCCGGCGGATGGCCGATTGGACCGCGTATTCGGAAATGCGGCTGATCGCTTCCTTGCCGTCCACCCATTCGCGGTGGCGGAAATGTTTCTCGTCCCAATCGTCCAAGGCGCGGGTGACCAGCAGGGGAAAGATTTCGACCCGGTGGACGCGGGCGAACTTGGTATAGAAATATTCCCCCAGCGCGGTATTGCCGGGCTCGCCCAAAAGGCCTGCTTCTTCCAAGGCCTCCTTGGCGGCCGAGGCATAGGCGGTCATGTTCGGCTCGACCGTTCCTTTGGGCACGATCCAGCGCCGGGTGTTGCGTGACGTGATCAAGGCGAATTCCACGCCGTTCTTCCCTTCGCGATAGGGGACAACGCAGGATTGGTGCACCGGAGCCTGTTTCATCTTCAAGGTTCCCCCGGAAGGGTGGCTGTTTCCGTAATCAGTCGGTCGACAACTGCGGTCAGGGCTTCGTCATGGTCCGCGCCCGCGGCTTGCGCCGCCGCATAGGTGGCAATTTGCCGATGGGCGCTGGTACCGCGTTCGCGGATCGTCTGCAAGTGGGCGATTTCAGGCGCGCAACCCAAGGCATCGGCGTCTTCGGCGATCAGTTCGATCAATTCGGTCAGCAATTGGTCGAAAGCAATCACCTGCCCCTTGCCGAAATCGACCAGCCCTTCGTCCAGGCCATAGCGCTGTGCCCGCCAGCGGTTTTCCTCCAACAACATCGGCGAGTAGATGCGCCAGCGCTGGTTGTCCATCTTCAGGCGATAAAGCATGCGAAGCAGGCAGGCCAGCAAGGCGGCCACCGACAGCGCGTCCTCGGCCAGGGTGCAGACATCGGTAACCCGCATCTCCAGGGTTTGGAAACGCGCGCTGGGCCGGACGTCCCACCACAGCTTGGTTGCATCTTCGATCAATCCGGCGCGGACCAGCACATCGACATGGCGTTCGTATTCACTGAACGATTGAAAGCGATGGGGAATGCCGGTGCGCGGCATCTCATCGAAGATGCTCAGGCGATAGGACTTCAGCCCCGTATCTTGGCTGCGCCAGAACGGCGACGAGGTCGACAACGCCAAAAGGTGCGGCAGGAAATAGCTGATCTGATTCAACAGATCGATCCGCAGTTCGTCGTCTTCGCCCAGACCGACATGAACATGCATGCCGCAGATCATCAGCCGCCGGACGGGGGCTTGGATATCGCGGGCAATCTCATTGTACCGCGCCTTGTCCGTATGGTGCTGGGATTCCCACAAGGAAAACGGATGGGTCGAGGCGGCGATGGGCGCCAGGCCGAATTGCTCGGCAATCTCGGACACCGCGGCGCGCAGTTCCGTCAATTGCGCGCGGGCATCGCCGATATTCTGGCAGACGTTGGTGTTGACCTCGATCTGCGACGATAAAAACTCGTGGGCGACCCGTCCGGACAGGCGCTTCTCGCAGGCGTTGAACAGGGCTTCGGGAGCTTTGTCGGCGACCGCCCGCGTTTCCTGGTCGACAAGGAGGTATTCCTCTTCGATACCCAGGGTAAATGGCGGTTCGCGCAATGCCACGTCAGTAGAACTCCACCTTGAACAGCGTTTCGTCCCGCAGAACTTCGGTCAGGACTTCGCTTAGGATTCCGGCCCAACGGGCGACGCCGTCGTCATCGGCGACCTGATCCTGATTGATCTCGATAACGCAGTTCGCCAGCCCGCAAGACCCGGCATGGGCGTCGATGGTATAGGCCACGTCCTTGCCCGAGTACGGCAGGTTGTCGCCCACGTCCAATCCGCGATCGTGCAACAGCCGGATCAGCGGTTTGGCCAGGCGCGGGTCGTGGTTCCATAGCACGCCGACGTCCCAAGGGCGGGGGCTGCCGCCGAAGCGAGGGGAAAAGCTATGGACCGAGAACAACACCGGCGGCTTGTTGCGCAGCCAGACATCGGTGACCGTGCGTTGGACCATGCGGTGATAGGGCTCGAAGAACGTTTCCAGCCGCGCCGTCACTTGGGCGGGCGTCAGGTTCTGGTTGGCCGGGATCAGAGTTTCATCCGAAACCTCGGGCATGCCGCCGGGATGGGCCGGGGGGCGGTTCAAGTCGACCACAAGGCGCGAATACCCGGCCAGGACCGCCGTCGCATCCAGGTTCGCGGACAGAATTTCCGTCACCGCCTCGGCGCCGATGTCATAGGCGATATGGCGGTCGAAATGTTTCGGCTCCAGCCCCAGGTCGCCCATGGCGCGGGGCACGCGGCGGCTGGCATGGTCGCAGGTCAGAATCAGCGCCGAGCCGGCGTCCGCATTGATGCGACGGGCAACAGGGGCTTCGTCGGCGGCGAGCAGCCCGTGGTCGGTGCTCGGTAAGAAAGAATCATCCATACCTTTCAATATAGCGCGCGACCCATACGGGGGGAGTCCCAACGCGGGAAGTCCGCCGGCTGGGGGATAAGGCTCGACAATGATTAGGAAAACACGCCATCGTTGCAGCGCATCGAAGCGGTCACGCGCCGCCATTTCGCGTCGTGCGAGGCGAACAGGCGCAACCGATTCGACGAATATGGGGGATGTTCCATGGTTTTTGACGCAAGGTCGCGGCCTGTTTCCGGCCTAGGTTCGGCGATGGGCTGAGGTGCCGCACGATGGGGGACACGCATTTCATCACGTCGCAGGGCGGTGCCGGGCGTAGCTGGATTCTGGCGGCGCTGGTCGTCGGTGCGTTGTTCGCCGGCGCCTCGACCTTGTTCGTGCGGTTGAACGATTTGGGGCCTGTGGCCTCGGCATTCTACCGCGCCTGTCTGGCGCTGCCGCTGTTATGGCCCGCCATGCGGTGGGAAACGGCGGCCCGCGCCGGTCGACCCGGCCGCGTGTTTACGGGGCGGGAATACGGCTTGATGATCTTGGCAGGGTTGTTCTTTGCCGGGGATCTTTTCTTCTGGCATTTGGCGATCATGAACACGGCGGTCGCCAACGCGACCCTGCTGGCGACCCTATCCCCGGTTTATGTCACGGCGGTGTTGTTCGTTTTGTTTCGGGAGCGCGTGAGCCTCCTGTTTCTGGGCGGGACGGCTTTGGCCGTGGCCGGGGCGGCCTTGTTGATGGGGGACAGTTTCGCCTTTCGCCCCGATCGTCTGGCAGGCGATGTCTATGGCCTGATCACGGGCTTGTTCCTGGCCGGATACATGATCACCGTCGGTCGCCTGCGCCAAGTCGCGCGGGTCGGCACGGGGACATTGATGTTTTGGTCGACCCTGGCCACGGCGGCGGCGTTGCTGCCCCTGGCTC
>DJHY01000194.1:0-10387 GCA_002433335.1 Rhodospirillaceae bacterium UBA6608
GACAGCGCGCAGCAGATCATCGACATGCTGTTGGCCGAGGCGCGGGGTGCCGACATCCGTACCGCCGTCGCCGTGACGGAGGTTTCCCGGGACGGCGAGGGCTTTGCCGTCAAAACCGACAAGGGCGATTTCACCGCAGAAGCGGTAGTCATCGCGACCGGCGGCCCGTCGATCCCCAAGATGGGGGCCAGCCGCTTCGCTTACGGCGTTGCCCAGCGGTTCGGTTTGCGGGTTGTGCCGCCGCGTCCGGGGCTGGTTCCGCTGACGTTCGAGCCTGCCATGTTGGAACGGCTGAAGGGCTTGTCCGGCGTGGCGGTCGAGGCGACGGCGACCCTGGGAAAGACCCGCTTCCGCGAGGCGTTTTTGTTCACCCATCGGGGGCTGAGCGGCCCAGTGATTCTGCAAATCTCGTCCTATTGGCAGGCGGGGCAAGCGGTGGTGCTGAACCTATTGCCCGATTTGGACTTGTTCGAGATGTTGAAGGAAACCAAACACAGCCAGCCGAAGCGCGAGGTTCAGGCGCTCCTTTCCGATCTGTTGCCGAAAAGCCTGGCGCAGCGGCTGTGCGAGTGGACCGGCCTGTCGGGGCGGCTGGCGGACATTCCGGACAAGAAGCTCCGCGCCCTGGGCGAGCAGGTCAACGCCTGGGCCGTTACGCCGAACGGAACCGAAGGCGAGCGCACGGCGGAAGTCACCGTCGGCGGCGTCGATACCCGCGATTTGTCGTCGAAAACCATGGAGGCGCGCGAGGTCCCGGGCCTGTATTTCATCGGCGAGGCCGTGGATGTGACCGGCCATTTGGGCGGGTTCAATTTCCAATGGGCCTGGGCTTCGGGCCATGCCTGCGGCGAGGTCGTCTAATGGGGCTGCACGCAGGCTGCATTGTCGTCGCTAGAGGCCCGGAAATCCTCGATATAACGGTGCAGGCAGTTCAGGAACGTTTCGGCGTCCTTAGTCATGATCTGGCCTTTCGGCGCGATATAGCCGTAGAGCAGCCAATGGGGCGGGTCTAGCGGTCGCACCGCCATGCCGCGCGGGTCCAGCGCCGCCACGGACAATCGGTCCATCAGTGCGATCCCGGCGCCGTCGCGGGCCATCTGCGCCGCCAGGTAGGACGATGTCGTCTCGATGGCATAGCGGGGAGAGACCCCACCGGATCGGAAGAATTCATCCGTTTGTTGCCGCCCGAAATGGTTCGGCTGCATACCGATGATCGGTTCCTGGGCCAGATCGTCCGCCGTCAGGGCGGCTTTGCGGGCGTGGGGATGATCCGTCGCCAACACGGCTTCCATCCGGACGTTGCAGACGGGCGTGTTCTCGATCGGCAACAAGGAATGCGTGACCGGCAGGCTGGCGATGCCCAGGTCATAGCGGGCGATGCCGGATCTGTTTTCCAACTCGAACCGGGACAGGACGTCGACCACGCATTTCACATCCGGGTTTTCGCGCCGCATCAGGGCCAGGGCGGGGGCGACCAGGGCCGCGCCGACGCGGGGCCCGGTGACGAGACGTAAGGGATTATCGGTGCCGGTTCGGATGTTGGCGGCGATATGGGGCAGTTCCTCGATCCCATCCAGGATATGGCGGGTTTCGCGGTGGAACTGTTCGCCCGCGGCGGAGACGATCAAACTGCGCCGGGAGCGGTCGAACAGCCGCAATCCTGTCTCTGCTTCTAGTAGAGAGATCAAGCGACTCACCGCCGGCTGACTGAGGTTCATCGCCTCGGCCGCGGCGGCCAGGGAACCCTGGGAAACGATCAGCCGAAAGGCCCGCAGAGCCTTGAAATTCATTGAATCTCCGATTCAAGAATGAGTCGTAATCATCTGAAATTTCATGAAGTTTACTCAATAAATCGAAAATACTGAAGAGTGCTTCATTAGTTTCGAATTTTCTTTTGAAATCTCTTTGTGCAGATTTGGTGCCGTCGCGGTCACCGCGACCTATGGGAGCAATCAAAACCTACGAAACATCCAAGACGAGGAGATCAATGATGCGTTTCCGTCGTTCCCCCCTTACTTCGAAAATCCTGACAGCAGTGGTTGTGGTCGCGGCCTTTGCCGGGCTGGCCCTGTCGGGTGCCGCGGTCCGGGCCGACGGCCTGCAGCCGACGGTCAAACATCTGAAGGTCGAAAAGCCGCAGCGCGTGCTGTTCATGGGCAACAGCTATCTCTACTACAACGACAGCCTGCACAATCACGTCCGCCGTATGGTCGCGGCGTCGGGCATCTACGGCATGAAGGACCTGAAGTACAAATCGGCGACGATCAGCGGCGGCATGCTGTTCGATCATGACATCGATAGCTACCTGACGCCGGGCAAGCTGCGGGTCAAGGATCCGTTCCAAGTCGTCGTTATGCAGGGCTTCAGCGCCGCCGCGACGAAAAAAGGCCATCCGCCCAAGTTCGCCAAGACGGTCGCCGAATTCGCTAAGAAGATCACGGCGGCGGGCGGTGAGCCGGCGCTGTACATGACCCACGCCTATGCCAAGAACCACAAGAAGTACGACCCGGAGATGATCCGGGCGATCGAGAAACTGTACGTGGAAACGGGCAACGCGACCGGTGCTTTGGTCATTCCCGTGGGCTTGGCGTTCGAGGAAGCCTTGAAGCGTAAGCCGGACCTGCAATTGCAGCAGAGCTATGACGGCTCTCATCCGGTGTTGGACGGAACCTATCTCGCCGCCTGCGTGGTGTTCGAAAGCCTGTACGGCGTTTCCCCCGTCGGAAATTCCTACGATTACTTCGGCAAGGTTGACAAAGAGATGGCCAAGTTTCTGCAAACCGTCGCGCATGACACGGTGCAGAAGTTCTACGGCCGGAAATAAATCAGCTGACGGAAACCGTTACCTGATGTCGAAGGCGATGGAGTGGCGCAAGCCTTCCTGAGTGAACGGCTTAACTCCATGCCAGACGTAGGATGGGAAAAGAACCAAGGTTCCCGATTGGGGCCGGATCAGGCGCCTGGTCCGGTTCTTTTCGCTGACGAAGGCGTCCGGCGGTGCGCCGAACTGGATACAGCCTTCGCCCGTTGCCCAGATTTCCTCGGGCAGGTCCGGGACCTTCACGTAGTAGACGCCCGACAGCCATCCTTCGTTATGAATGTGGCTGGCGTCGTATCCGGCACCGTACAGGATCGTCGACCAAGCGCCGGAGAACCGGAAATTCGGGTTGATATAGCGCAGGAACGGATGGTTCGGGTCTTCGCGCAGCGTGCTGATGAACTTCTGGATCGCTTCCGTGATCATACCTTCGACAACCTTGACCGCGCCCGTGGCGTTGCGGAACAAGTTGTTGGGAATCTGCGTGCCGCCGCGCATCGTTTGATCGAGGGGCAGGGAGCCTTGTTCGTGTCGCGGCTCCAACTCGGCGTGCAGGGCGTCGTTGAAGGCCGCCATGTCGGCATATCCGGGCGGGGTTTGTAGCTGTATGGCTACGACGTCTTTGTCGTAATCGACGAAGGCATCGACGGTGGGGTCGTCGGCTTCGACCATCGCGATGGTCATCGTCCCGAGGATGCTGCTCATCCGGGGTTGCTGTTGGTGGGCTTTTTGAAGCACCGGCACGGCTTCCGCCGGGCGACCGGCGCGGATCAAGCTCTGCCCGAAGCTTTCCAGAACCATCGGATCGTCCGGCGTCAACTCCACGGCCAGGGCGTAATGGCTCATGGCCTCATCGTGCTTGCCCAGCATGGACAGCGACCAGCCAAGGCAGGCCCGCGCCGTCGGCAGGTTCGGGTCGATTTCCAAGGCGCGGCGGAGAAGCGGTTCCGCCTGGGCGAATTTTTCGTCCTGCGCCAACTCCCAGCCGTATTGTTCATAGGCTTGACCGACGTCGGGCAGGGTTTCGATGGCCCAGCGAAAGGTGTCGTAGCTTTCGGCGTCCTGGCCCAAGGCAAGTTTGATGCCCTTGAATGTCTTATGCGCCTCGCCGTGCAAGGGATCGAGTTTGACCGCCGCCCAACAGTTTTCGACCGCGTCGTCATATTGCTCGAGCATGAACTGGATCGATGCCAGGGCTGCGTGGCTATCGGGAATCCCGCCGGAAACGGCGTTGGCTTTCTGAAGGCTGGCGACGGCGCCTTTAAGATCGCCATAGTCGCGCAAGGCGATGCCGTAGTTGTGCAGAACCTGCGGCTCGTCCGGAGTGATGCGCAACGCCGCCCGGAAATTCGCAATCGCGCCGTCCAGATCGTCCAGGCGCTGCAGGGCCATGCCCAGGTTGTTCATCATGTCGGCATTGTTGGGGGCCAGGGCCAAGGCGCGCTCGTAGCTCGTACGCGCGGCGACGATATTGCCCTGGTAGAACAAGGCCAAACCCAGATTATTGAAATAATTCGGGTTCTTGTCGTTCAGTCGGGTTGCCTGCTGTAACGCCTCGATCGCCGCCGGCAGGTTGCCGGACTGCAGCAAGGCGATACCCAGCAAGTGATGGGCCTCGGGGTGCTGGGGATTGTGGCGAATGAATTCGCCATACATCTGCACGGCTTGCGGCAGGCGGCCGGATTGATGGGCGGCGAAAGCGTCTTGCAGCGAAA
Source organism: Rhodospirillaceae bacterium UBA6608 (assembly GCA_002433335.1). The sequence continues at coordinate 4,534 of DJHY01000194.1, forward strand.
CCAAGTGATCCATCCTAGGTTCGTATGGGGCCAGGGGCGGCTACGGGTTTATCGCAGCCGGGCGTGTCATTCTAGCCGTTATCGCCGTTCGGGGTGATGGGGCGCATGCGGTCGTCGAAATCGTCCAGCGACGGAAAGGTCAGGGGCGTCAGGCTGTCCAGGTTGCGCAGTCGCGCCGCGTAGTCGTCCAGATATCCCGCCCGGGTCGCATCGTCCACGTAAGGCACGTGCCAGGCCACGAACGGCGGCAGGACCGTGGCGCCCGTATAGGCCAAAGTGCCCCGCAGCAGCGGCTTCAGCATCTCGTTCAACGGGCCGTGGATGCTGTCCGGGCCGTCGAACATATGTTCGCGCCCGCCCAGGGTGAGGGTCAACATAGCGCGCTTTCCGGCCAGGCCGCCCCGGTCGTAGACCCGCCGCCCGCCATAGACCAGGCCGGAGATCAGGACTCGGTCGATCCAGCCCTTGAGGATCGCCGGAACGGAAAACCAGTACAGCGGGAAATGCAGGATCAACAGATCGCACCACAGGAGCTTTTCGACTTCGGCCAGGATGTCCGGGGACAGGGTCTTGTTTTCCCACCCTTGGCGCTGTTCCAGGGCATAGGTCAGATAGTCCGGATCGGCGCGGTCGGTGAAGTCGTCCGGACCGGAGACAGGGTCGAAGCCCATGGCGTAAAGGTCCGAGACCTGTACCCCATATCCAAGCTCGTTAAGAATCCTGACGGAATGATCGCGCAACGCCGTGTTGAACGACTTCGGCTCCGGATGGGCGTGGACGATCAGGACGTTCATATACGAAACCGGTTTCGCAGGGCGAGCCCTACCAGGAACGCAAATACAACACTCAGTGATCCTTGGACTAATGTCAGGAAATGAACGAGATCGGGGGTCGATGACCCAAATAATGATTTTTCCAAGCCCGCAATACGTTTCATCGAGCCGGGAATAAAGGGTAGAACATGATTGGCAGAGTAAAGGAGGCCTTTAAGCCACGGTTCTCGTGAAATAGAAAGTTGCGTATATGTTGTTCCAAAAAAAATCCATGTAATAATAATAAATATAGATGGTCTTAGGATGCTTTGTCCGAATCCGCTGGTCCACTCATAGAGATAATTTGGTATTAACGATAATCCTTTTGTTTCATTTCCTCTTTTCGATTTTAATTCACACGCGAAAAAATAACTTTCTCGATCATAATCCCTAGAATTTGCAGCCATTTCTTTTAGCCGACGATATCGGACGACGTCTTTTTCATCGCTAGGTGATGTGTAAGGCACCTCAAGGCCATGTAAGGAGATGTGGCTTTGAAAATAACTGTTGTTAAAGTCAGGCGGCGTTTTGAAAATGCACTCATCTAAAACGAATGCGCCAATTGAATGGCACCCTAGAAACGCAGAATATCCATCAAATTGAGCGAACATAAATAAAGCATGGGATTGGAATTTTGTCCCGGTGAACACTGTCCGATTATAAAATTTAGATGAAATAAAACGCGATATCCCTTTGAATAAGATGTGATTAAATTCTGCATCTTTATAAAAATAACAAGATGAAAAATCGCAATCGTTTGTGAAGATAGATCCTGAGAACTTCACTTTTCCCTTAAATTTTGAATTTTTAAAAGAAATATAATTAAATTTTGCGTTTTTGAATAATGTTAGACCAGGAAAAATAAAATCTGAGAATTGAATGCTCTTCGTATCTGGCTGAGAAAAATCTACGTTCGAAAAATCCACGGTCCTATCTGGATTGCTGCTAGCCCATTCGTTCCAAGCGGCCGAGCCTTTGCGTGCTAGTTCTAACGCCTCCCTTCCACTGAGCGGTTTTGCTTTCTTACAATTTTCTTCACTCAAAGGGTCTTGAGTCATTCGTTAGCCAATTAAACAAAATTAAAAATCACAATATTTAGGTAATTATTAGTAGAGATAGATAATTCGTGCGAGCAAAAATAGTATTGCGCCTCATTCCGGCGGCGGCACCGCGCCGGTGCGCTCGACGATCAGGCCGTAGTGCTCGGTGCGGCGGTGGGCTTCGAACTTGAAGGTCGAGTTTTTCAGGAAGGCGCAGGCGTCCAGATCGCAATCGTGGACGATCACCTCGTCGTCCTCGGTCTCGGCTTCGGCCACGACCTGGCCGTCTGGATTGATGATGCAGCTGCCGCCCATCATGTGATAGCCGGGCTCTTCCTCGCCCGCCTTGGCCACGCCGACCACCCAGGTCGCGTTCTGATAGGCCCCGGCCTGCATCGATAGGCGGGAATGGTGCATGCGTAGTTCCGGGGTGTCCGGCCCGCCCAGGCCGTTCCACGACGGCGTGTTGTAACCCAGCATGATCAGCTCGACCCCTTGCAGGCCCATGACACGGTAGGTCTCCGGCCAGCGGCGGTCGTTGCAGATACACATGCCCATTACGCCGCCCATGGTGCGCCACACGGGAAAGCCCAGGTTGCCGGGCTCGAAGTAGCGTTTTTCCAGGTGCTGGAAGCTGCGCTCCGGCTCCAACTCGACATGCCCCGGCAAGTGGACCTTGCGGTACTTGCCGACCGTCTTGCCGTCTTTGTCGACCAGGATCTGGGTGTTGAAGTGATGGCCGTCGGGCGTCAGCTCCGCATAACCCAGGGAAAAGCCGATCTTGTTGTCGGCGGCGTAATCGAACAGCGGGCGCGTTGCGTCATTGGGCATCTCGCGCTCGAACCATTCATCCATTTCCGCGCGGTCCTCGGCATAGAACCGGGGGAAGAAGGTGGTCAGCGCCGTTTCCGTGAACACCACCAGGTCCGCGCCCTCGGACTTGGCCTTTTTCATCATCTCCAACAGGCGGGCGACGATGACCTGGCGGCTGTCGGATTCCAGGTTGGGGCCTTGCTGAGCGGCGGCGACGCGGACGATACGGGGCATGGATGATGGTCTCCGGTGGAAAGAATCGTGACGGGAGAGACTAGGAAGCCAGGTCCCGGTCGGCAAGATCAGAACAGAAGCGGCACCAGATAGAGCGCCGCCAAGGCGATCGCCGCCGTTGCCGCGATGTTCAGGAAAACCCCCGCCGTGCACATGTGGACCACCGCCAACCGCCCCGCGGCGAAGACGATGGCGTTGGGCGGTGTCGCGACCGGCATCATGAAGGCGCAACTGGCGGCCAGGGCCACGGGCACGGCGAATACCATCGGATCGAAACCCAGGCTTCCGGCCAGGCTGGCGGCGACGGGTATGAACACCGCCGCGGTGGCGGTATTGCTGGTGATCTCGGTCAGGAACACGACCAAGCCCGTGATCGCCAGCAGCAGCACGACCAACGGCAGCGCGCCGCCGGTCGCCACCAGATCCCCCAGCCATTGCGCCAGTCCGGTCGATTGGATCGCCCCGGCAAGGCTCAGCCCGCCGCCGAACAGAATCAAAATGCCCCAGGGCAGCCGCGCCGCATGGTCCCAATCCAACAGGAACGTGCGGGTTTTGAGGTCGACCGGAATGGCGAAGGCCAGAACCGCGCCGATCAGGGCGATCCCGGTGTCGCCGACCGGCACCAGATTGTCGATCAACGGGCGGAACATCCAGGCCAAGGCGACGGCGGTGAACAACACGGCGGTCAGGGCCTCGCCCCGGCTGATCGGGCCCAATTCGCCGCGGGCGCGGGCGATGCCGTGGCGGACCGGCGCCAGGGGCAGGTCGTCGGCCCGGTACAGCACCCGCGCCAACAGGAACCATGCCACGACCAGTAGAACCAGCGCGACCGGCAGGCCCAGGGCCATCCAATGGACGAAACCGATCTCGACCCCATGGTTCTGGGCCATGTATCCGGCCAGGAAGGCGTTAGGCGGGGTGCCGATCAACGTCGCCACGCCGCCGATGCTTGCGGCATAGGCGATGGCCAGCAACAGACAGCGGGCGAACCGTTCGTTGGCGCCGGGGGCGCGGTCGTCGTCGAATTCGTCGGTCGTGGTTACGGCGGAAACCTGCCCGTCGTCGATGAAGGCGATGACGCTGAGCGCGATGGGAACCATCATCAGGGTCGTCGCGGTATTGCTGACCCACATGCTCAGCAGGGCCGTCGCCGCCATGAAGCCCGCGGTTAGGCGTGCGGGTTCGCTTCCGGCCACGGTGATGATGCGGATCGCGATGCGCTTGTGCAGGTTCCACCGTTCCATCGTCAGGGCGATCACGAACCCGCCCAGGAACAGGAAAATCAGCGGATGGGCATAGGCCGCTGTGGTGGCTTTGACGGTGCCGACACCGAAAATCGGAAACAGGATCGCGGGCAGCAGGGCGGTGGCGGGCAGGGGAACTGCCTGGGTCAGCCACCACACCGCCATCCAGGCTGCGACGGCGGCCACGGTCCAGCCCCCGGCGCTGAGGCCCTCGGGCGGGGCCTGGATGCTAAGGGCGATGAACAGGACCGGGCCGAGCACCAATCCCGCCGGACCAAGACCGCTGGTCCAGCGTTGCTTGCGATGGGCGGCATGGGCGGTCGACGGGTCTTCACTGGGCGGTTGGGGCATCGAAACTCCGGGGTTTGCCTGCGGCGCGGGGAGGCTTAAGTTTAGAAGCCTATTCCGAAAACAGGAAATCCAGATGACAGCCGAGCAACCGGACACCTCCGAAGCCGCCGTTGGCACCCGCCGCCTCAAGGGTTTCGCCCTGCATTTGATGATCTACTTTCTCGTCGTCGTCGGTTGCGCCGTCCTGAACTATCTGAAGACGCCGAACGACCTGTGGTTTATCTACCCGATGGTGGCTTGGGGCGCGCCCTTGGCCCTGCATGCGGCATTCGTGATGGGCTTGTTCGACGGATTGACCAAGGGCGGGCAGGGGCGCGGGTAAAGACCTGCCGTTACGGCATCAAGGGCTTCGAAGGGGAAGCCGATCGCCACTAGTAGAATTCCCCGAATTTTGCGCTGCAATGCGATTTAATATCGGTTACACCAGTGGCGGAATCTGAAGAACGACCGCTTCAAGGTCACAAGGAAAACAGCCGAGGCCGGCCAACATGTTTAAAAAAATCCTGATAGCCAACCGCGGCGAAATCGCCTGCCGCGTCATGAAAACCGCGAAGAAGATGGGCATCCAGACGGTTGCCGTCTATTCCGATGCCGACAAGATGGCCCTGCATACGGAAATGGCCGACGAAGCCGTTTACATCGGTGCGTCGCCGTCGTCGGAGAGCTATCTGGTCATCGACAAGATTTTGGAAGCGATCGAGAAGACCGGCGCGGATGCGGTGCACCCCGGTTACGGCTTCCTGTCGGAAAACGCCAAATTCGCCGAGGCCCTGGCCAAGAAGGGCGTGGCCTTCATCGGCCCGCCGGTCGGCGCGATCAACGCCATGGGCGACAAGATCGAATCCAAGAAGCTGGCCGAAAAGGCCAACGTCAGCGTCGTTCCCGGCCATACGGAAGCCGTGTCCGACCCGGATATGGCGGTCGAGATCGCGAACAAGATCGGCTATCCCGTGATGCTCAAGGCATCGGCGGGCGGCGGCGGCAAGGGCATGCGTATCGCCCATAACGACGCCGAATGCCGCGACGGCCTGGAACGCGCCCGGTCCGAGGCCGCGTCCAGCTTCGGCGACGACCGCGTGTTCGTTGAAAAATTCATTGTTGAGCCGCGCCATATCGAAATTCAGGTGCTGGCCGACAAGCACGGCAACTGCGTTTATCTGAACGAGCGCGAATGCTCGATCCAGCGCCGTCATCAGAAGGTTCTGGAAGAAGCGCCGTCGCCGTTCCTCGATGAGGCGACCCGCAAAGCCATGGGCGAACAGGCTGTGGCCCTGTCCAAGGCCGTGGATTACTGCTCCGCCGGGACGGTGGAGTTCATCGTCGACAAGGACAAGAACTTCTACTTCCTGGAAATGAACAC
>DJHY01000194.1:10740-10903 GCA_002433335.1 Rhodospirillaceae bacterium UBA6608
CAGGTCGAACACCCGGTGACCGAATACATCACCGGTCTGGATCTGGTCGAACTGATGATCCGCGTCGCCGCGGGCGAAAAGCTGCCGTTCACCCAGGCCGAGGTGCCGCTCAAAGGGTGGTCGATCGAAGCCCGCATCTACGCCGAGGATCCGTTCCGCAACT
>DJHY01000324.1 GCA_002433335.1 Rhodospirillaceae bacterium UBA6608
TGATCGTCGTCCTGGGTTGGGTCGCTTGGTGGGCGCTGCCGTCCGGCAGCGCCGGGGCCTCGGTCCGCCTGCACCCCGACGATCCCGCCGTCGTCACACAAGGCAAGGCGATCTACATGGCGCAATGCGCCAGCTGCCATGGCGAACAGTTGCAGGGCCAGCCCGATTGGCGGCAACGCCATCCGTCCGGGCGCTTGCCCGCGCCGCCGCACGATGCCTCGGGCCACACCTGGCATCATACGGACGCACAGTTATTCGACGTGACCAAGCGCGGCCCCGAGGCGGTGATCGGCGGCAATTATAAAAGCGACATGCAGGGATACGGCGGCGTGCTCACCGACGACGAGATCATCGCCGTCCTGTCGTTCATCAAAAGCACCTGGCCCGCCGATATCCGACGCAACCACGACCTGATCAACGGGCCGCGATCGTAACGCCGACGATGGCCGGTGGGCCTTAGGGCTCCAGCTCGGTATCCCAGTACAAGAAGTCGCGCCAGCTTTCGTGCAGATAATTGGGCGGAAAAGCCCGACCATTTTCCTGCAAAAGAAAGTTGGTCGGTTGTTCCGGCTCGCGCAGCGGAACCATGCCGCAAACATGCGGCAAGCGATGCCCCTTCTGCAAATTGCAGGGCGAACAGGCCGTCACCACGTTGGTCCAGGACGTGCGCCCGCCCCGCGCGCGGGGAATGACGTGATCGAAGGTCAGCAGGTCCGCCGGGAAATGTTCGCCGCAATATTGGCAATGAAAGGCGTCGCGCAGGAACACGTTGAACCGGGTAAAAGCCGGGCGCCGCCCCATCGAGACATATTCCTTCAGCGCGATGACGCTGGGCAGGCGGAATTCCCAATTGGGGGAATGCACGACCTTGTCGTATTCCGAGATCACATTGACCCGGTCCAGAAACACGGCTTTCAGAGAGTCTTGCCAAGACCATAGGGAAAGGGGGAAGTAGCTCAACGGCCGGAAGTCGGCGTTGAGAACAAGCGCGGGACAGCTTTCGGCGGAAGCGCTCACGGGCGGCGTACCCTCATATCTCCTACCTGCTGGCGGGGAGGATACTACATCTTGCGATTCAGCGCCAAATGTTCCGGCGATGAAGTTTTCTTTACAGGAACCCGGACGGCCCGGTTACGGTTTTGCGGCGGCAAAATCCGGCGGAGCGCTGTGTTCAGGGTTTGAGCCCGGCCACGCTCAGCACGTCGACGCCGAACATTTCCGCCAGGAACTCCATGCCCAATTGAATGCACATGTCGTCCAGGCCATGGGCCAGACCGGGGCATAGATAGGCCGCGACCGGCACCCCCGCCGCCTTCATCGTGTCTTCGGCATGATGCATCATGTCGGGCGGCACGACCGGATCGGCATCGCCATGCATCAACAGAACCGGCGGTTTGGATTTGATTTCGTCGGCCAGTTTCTCGCCCCCAACCAGCGCGCCGGAATAACCGATGATCCCGGCCAGCGGCTTAACCCGGCGCAGGCCGACATGCAGGGCCATCATCGCCCCCTGGGAAAATCCGACCAGGGCCATCTTGCTTTCGTCCAGGCCCAGTTCGGCCAGCAAGTGATTGATCAGCGCGTTCAGGATCGGCGCGGACATTTGCACGCCTTCCAGCTTTTTCTCGTTCGACGGATCGGCCAGGGAAAACCACTGATGGCCCATCGGCCCACCGTCGAACCGGAACGGCGCGTTGGGGGCGATGAAGATCGCCTTGGGCAGGACCTTGCCGAAATAGGTCGCGAGGTTGATCAGGTCGTCCCCGTCGGAGCCGACACCGTGCAGCAGCAACACCACCTGTTCCGGCTTGGAGCCGTCGGCGGGAATGACCATCGGCCCGGTCAGATGCGGGATTTCCGCTTCGTTGGGCAGGTCGGGTCCGAAAAGATCGGGCTTCTTGGCTTTGCTCATGGCTGCTGCTCGTCTATTGAAATGAGGGCCGCGATATCGCTGGCGCCAGTCATCTTCATTATCCCAGAATGGTTAACGAATGGCTGAAACCGCACGACAGGAATTCAAAGACCGCATGGCCGACGCCACCCCCGCCCCGATCGTGACCCGCTTTGCACCCAGCCCCACGGGCCGATTGCACCTGGGCCATGCCTATTCGGCCTGGTTCGCCTGGCGGCAGGTACAGGCGGCGGGACCGGGCGGCCGGTTCCTGTTGCGGATCGAAGACATCGACCGGGGCCGCTGCCGCCCGGAATTCGAGGACGGCATCCTGGAAGACCTCGCCTGGCTGGGCCTGACCTGGGAAACGCCGGTGCGCCGCCAGTCGGATCACATGGCCGATTACGCCCAGGCGCTGGACGTGCTGACCGGGCGCGGCCTGATCTACCCCTGTTTCTGCACCCGTGCCGAGATCGCCCGCGAGATCGAGGACGCCGGCCATGCGCCGCATAACATCGCCATGGGTCCGGACGGCCCGCCTTACCCCGGCACCTGCCGCCATCTGGACGGCGCGGAAGCGCAGGCCCGCATCGACGCCGGCGAGGCCCATGCCCTGCGCCTTAAGACCGACCTTGCCATGGCGCAAACGGGGCCGCTCGCCTGGACCGACCTGGACCGGGGCGAGCAGATCGCGACCCCGGAGATTTTCGGCGATGTCGTCCTGGCGCGGAAGGATACGCCCACCAGCTATCACCTGTCGGTCACGGTCGACGACGACCTACAGGGCGTGACCTGCGTGACCCGGGGACAGGACCTGTTCGAAGCCACGCATCTGCATCGGCTGTTACAGGCCCTATTGAACCTGGACATCCCGGTGTATCGCCACCACGGCCTGTTGACCGGCCCGGACGGCAAGCGCTTGGCCAAGCGGGACAAGGCCGAAACCATCGCCAGCCTGCGCGACCGGGGGGTATCACCAAACGAAGCCTGGGCCCTGGCGGGTGTCCCGGCGGAGGAACGGCCATGATTATGACAGTCCGCACGATCGCCATCCTGATCCTGGCGTTTGCCTTCGCCCGGCCCGCCGCCGCGTTGGAAGGCCTGATCCTTGGTGAAGACGCCGTCGTCGCCTCGGTCGTCGATGGCGATACGGTGGTTCTGGACCGAACCATCGCCGGGGCGACGCAGGTTCGCTTGACCGGCCTGCAAGCACCGAAGCTGCCGCTGGGCCGCGCCGGATTCAGGGAATGGCCATTGGCCAAGGAATCCAAAGCTGCCCTGGAAAAAATGATCCTGGGCAAGCCGGTTCGATTGTTTTACGGCGGCGCGCGCATGGATCGGCATGGCCGCCTGCTCGCCCATCTGGAAGGTCCGGACGGCCTGTGGGTTCAGGGGGAGATGCTGTCGCTGGGCATGGCCCGTGTCTATACCTTCGCCGACAACCGCGCCCGCGCCGACGACATGTTCGCCCGCGAAACCGCCGCCCGCGATGCCCGCCGGGGCATCTGGGCCCATCCGTTCTATGCCATCCGCCCGCCTGACCCGGGCGTGCTGGCCGCGGACATTGATACCTTTCAGGTGATCGAGGGCCGCGTTACCAGCGCTGCCGAGGTCAAGGGTGTGGTGTTCCTGAACTTCGGCGACAACTGGCGAACCGATTTCACCATCCGCCTGGACCGCAGGATCGCTCGCCAATTCCGCCGCGCCGGTCTGACGGCGGACAGCTACGACGGACGACAGGTGCGTGTCCGCGGTTGGCTGAAGAACTGGAACGGTCCGACGATCGAAGCCAACCACCCCGAACAAATCGAGGTTCTGGAAAAGTAGGGCCGTTCGTCCCTATATTGCGGTCATGCGCCGTATTATTTCCCTGCTGGTTCTGTTGACGCCCCTGCTGTTCGCGGCGGCCTGTTCGACCAATCCGGCGACGGGGGAACAAAGCTTCACCGCATTCATGTCCGAACAGGACGAACTGCGGGTCGGGGCCGAGGAGCACCCCAAAATCCTTAAGGAAATGGGCGGGACCTATCAGTACCCGACCATTCAAACCTACGTCGATTGGGTCGGCGAGAAACTGGCCAAGGTATCGGACCTGCCGGACCTGAAGTTTCATTTCACGGTGCTGAACGATTCCAACATCAACGCCTTCGCCCTGCCGGGCGGATATGTCTACATCACGCGGGGGCTGATCGCCCTGGCCGATAACGAGGCCGAGATGGCGGGCGTCCTGGCCCACGAAATCGGCCACGTCACCGCGCGCCATACGGCGCAGCGCTATTCGACCGCTATGGCGACCAACATCGGCCTGATCGGGGCCAGCATTCTGGGTTCGGTGTTCGGATTGCCGAGCGACCTTAATCGCGTCGCCGGACAGGTCGGGCAATTGTACCTGCAGTCCTATTCGCGCGAGCAGGAATTGGAAGCCGACATGCTGGCCGTGCGCTACATGACCCGCGCCGGCTACGATCCGCGCACGCTGGAAAGCTTCTTCCGGAAGATGCGCCAGCATACCTCGATCACCCAGCGGGTCCGCGGCAACGCCGACAAGGACCCGGCCGACAATATCATGTCGACCCACCCCCGCACCGCCGACCGCATCGCCCAGGCGATCCGTCTGGCCCGCGTGGCGCCGAACGCCAACCCTCGGATCGGTCGGGACGACTATCTGACGCGGATCGACGGCATGCTATGGGGCGATTCCGCCGATCAGGGAATTATTCATGGCCGGGTGTTCGAGCACCCCGACCTGCGCTTTCGTTTCGAGGTACCGCCTGGTTTCTACCTGACCAATTCACCCACGCAGGTCACGGCCCACGGTCCGGACAAGACCATCATCCTGTTCAACCAACTCGCCAAGAAAGAAACCCAAAACGTCCGGGATATGCGCTCTTACGTCGCGTCCTGGGGCGGCGGACGACTGAAGCAGGTTGAACGGATTACCATCAACGGGCTGGAAGCCGCCACAGGCGGTGCGCGCATCAATACATCCGAAGGCACGCGGGATGTGCGCCTGATCGCGATCCGCTTCGCGCCCGACCGTGTCTATCGCTTCCTGTTCCTGACCCCGCCCGAGGCAACGTCGCGCCGTAACGAAGACTTGCGCCGCGTGACCTACAGCTTCCGCGCGCTCAGTGACGCCGAAGCAAATGCCGTCAAGGCACTTAAGTTGCGTGTATTGACTGTCAATCCGGGCGACACGCCGGAAAAACTCGCCAATATGATGCCGCTGGAATCTTTCAAGCTCGATTGGTTCATGGCGCTGAACGGCCTGAACGAAGGCGAGAAGCTGACGCCCGGGCAAAAGGTCAAGGTCGTCACCCCCTGACGGCCCGCCCGCCGCTCACAACAGCTTGTAAATCGGCTCTTCGTCTTCTTGCGCGCTGTCGTAGACCGTCGCCCCGATGCCGAAATCGATCGTATCCCCCCCGTCCGACGAGCAGGGAAAGAACAGCGTTGTCGACTGCTTGAAACGTTCGGCCGGTCCCCCGGCATCGAACAGGATCGATCGTTTGGCCAGAAACGGACGCCGCGCCTTCAGTGCCGAATAGTGCAGGGGGAACAGCCGGTCCGCATCATCGCCGCCATAATAGTCCTCGACCACATGACCCTGCAGGACCTTGCCGTAATGTTCATCCAGAACGGTGCCGGAAAACTTGACCAGCATGCCCCGGTCCCAACCGGCCCGATAATCGTGCACGAACACGTGCGGCGTCAGGCGCGGGACGCGCATCAGATCAATGGCGGCGTAGTCGGGCAGCGGAAGGTCCCCGAGCCCATCCAAGATGAAATCGCAGAAGCCGAGGATGACCGGCGCGTCCGTTGCTTCGGCAACTTGTTCGCGAACGCCGGAAAGTCCACAGCTGTCCCGTGGTAGTTCCCTCATCGTCTTGCCCTCCCCAAGGCAGCGAAGAGCATACCCGGGAATGTGGCCAAGGACAGACTCTAATTGGTCGCAACATTCGACCAATACACTGAAATATCAGAGAAATACCGAAACGGAGAACGGCCGGCCTTCCATTTGGAAGGACCGGCCGATCACAAAAAGGTCACACCGGACGATATGCCCGGGGGGAGCACGTCGATCAGGCGGCGCGCAGAACCTTTTCCAACTTTTCAGTCGCTTTTTCGACGTCGGTCTTGTCAACCGCAGCCAATTCAGCGGCCAAACGGTCGCGGGCGGCTTCGTAGATCTGCCGTTCCGAGAACGACTGA
>DJHY01000025.1 GCA_002433335.1 Rhodospirillaceae bacterium UBA6608
AGGATGCGGATCTGCTCCAACTGCGGGCCGTTCATGAAAGGCAGCATCATAACCCGCCAATCGCCTGTCGTCGGATCATCGGCCAAGCGGGACAACTGCCCCAGATCCTCGCGGATTTTCTGAACGACGCCCGGGTTGGCGCGGCTGAGGGCGCGGGTCGGACCATCACCCAACCAGGACCGCAGGTCCCCGCCCCGAACCGCCGCCAGGAAGAACAGAACGTTGGTCGTCAGGTTGCCGTCGGCGCGCGGCAGCGCCGTTTGCAGCATGTGTTGGGCCATATTGGGGGCGCTCTGCTCCAAGGTGGTGATCGCTTCCTTCATGGCGGGCCATTCGCGGTCGACGAACAAGGCTTGGCGCAACGTCAGTTCCGGGCCGTTGACCAAGGGGGCGGGCGCTTCCGGAAGTTGCGGCGGGCTGACGATGTTCAGGACCACACGTGTTCCGGCCGGCGGCGGGGTTTTGGTGGCAATCGCGATGGGCCCCAATGGCGTGTCGACGATTGTCTGGCCGCCGGTTTGCGCACTGTTGACCACCCCGATCAACGATTGGCCCTGCGCAATTACCGTGGGCGTAGCCCCGGGTGTTTGGGTCACGGCTGCGGCCCCACCGGGCGGCGGCGGTTGAACGGATACGACCTGAACCGTGAATTGCGTGCCGGTGGGTAGCGCTGTCGGCGTGGGGACGCCGGGTGTGCTCGGCGCGATGCTTCCGGTCGGTTGGGGAACGCCCGCAGGTGTCGACGGACCTATGGAGGACGGTGATCCGCCAAGTAAAGGCGCAGGTGACGCGCCGGCATTCGGTGTCGCGGCCGGCGTACCGGCTCCGATGGCAGGGCCGCCGGGCGATAGCACGCCTGGTTGCCCGGTTCCGGATTGCAGCGGATTGAACAAGCCCGGGGCGGGGCGCAACAAGGTCGCGGTCAAATTGTTACCCGGTTCAAACGGCAGGGCCTGGGCCAGAGGAGCGGTCGCCAATGGGCCTGGTGTGGCGGGGCGCAGGGCCGTGCTCGGCGGCTGGCCGTTGATCGCGGCGATGGTGAATTGAAGCTGTGGACCCTTGGCGGTCAGTTGCAGCGTTATCTTATCGCCGGGGTTCAGGTTCAACAGCGCCTGAAGCTGGACCTGAAGCTTGCCCGCCGCACCGTCGAGCGTGGCCACGCCCTGTTGCGTCAGGTTGATCAATTGCAGATCGAACTTGGCGCCGATGGCCGCGTCCTGAATGGTTTGGGGCAGGGGGGGCGCGGATTGCGTCGCCGGCAGGGTCACCGCCTTCAACGCGGCTTGTTGCAAGGCCACGGCGGTTGCTGCCGCGGGTGTCGGCGGCGGTACGGATATTTCCGACATCTTTGCGCCCCCGTGCTTTTGCGCAGCGCCGCTTGGGCGGCGCGCCTAACCTTCCGCCGGCAAGGCGACGTTGATCATGCGTTCATGTCCGTCGGCCAGCGAATCAAGATCGTCACCCTCGGCGTCTCTATCCGGCAGGTCGGCGTTCAGGCTAAGGGCCTCGCCGAACAGCATTTCCGACAGGTTCGGTGCCTCGACGGCAAGGAACCCGTCAATCGGATCGGGCGAGCCTGTCGTTCCGGCCAGGGTCAGGCCGGCGGCTTCCATCGCGGCCAGGATCGAGCCGAGGCGACCGGTGGTGTCCGTGCGGGTGACCAGCATCCGTTTGCAGCCAAGCGCGCCGAAGGCCATTCCCATTTCGGCGGCTTCCAGGGCGTCCAGGCCCGCGTTCATGACCAACACCGGTTCGACAGGCGCGGCATTGACGAAATCGAACAGGCTGTCCAATTCGGTCTGCGAGCGGTGATTGACGCCGGGTGAGTCGACCAGCACGACCGTCCGCTTGGGAATGCGGGCCATGAATTGCGCCAACTCGTCGGCGGTTTCGGTGATGAACAGTTCCTGGCCCATGATCTTGGCGAAGGCGGAAAGCTGTTCGACGGCGCCGGCCCGCTTCAGGTCGGTCGTCAAAATTTGCACCGACCGTTTGGCCATCAGGGCCCGCGCCGCCAATTTGACCAGGGATAGGGTTTTCCCCGTGCCCGGCGGCCCGATCAGAATCAGGCGCTGATTGTCGGCGGTCATGTCGACCGGTGCGAAGGTGAAGTCCAGCGCCATGGCCCCGGCAAGGGCGGCGATCGGCGTGCGCGGCTCCATATCCGCCGCCGTCCGCGCCAAGCGTTCAGCCAGACGCATCGGCACGCCATGCAGCAACAGGGTTTCCAGAACTTGGTCGAAACGTTGTTCCGAGCCCATGGCGACACGGCCCAAACGCGGGTCGTTTTCGTCCTGATGGCGGGCGGCGACGATCTTGGCTTCGCCGGTTTCCGGATTGGTCTGGGTCGAGACGATGGTCGCGTCGTCGCCCAATTCGCGGCGCACGAGCCCCATTGCCTGGCGGAGCGTCGCGGCTTTGAACGTCGTAAGGTTCATTGGCGGTCTCCTCTAGCCCTCTGCCGCAGGTTAAACCTGACCCACGGTTTTGATCTTGGCCTTGGGATGAATTTCGTTCTGCGACATCACCACGGTCATCGGTCGGAAGCGTTCGACGATGGAGCGAACGAACGGTCGAATGGCCGGGCTGGTCAGCAGGACCGGGCTTTCACCCATCATGGCCTGGCGTTCGAAGTTGGTACGCAGCGCACCGATGAATTCCTGCAGTTTGCTGGGCGCCATCGACAGTTGCTTGTCGTCGTCGGGACCGATGATCGATTCCGCGAAAGCCTGTTCCCACACCGGGGACAGGGTGATCAGCGGAATGAAGCCCTGGTCGTTGACGTTGGCGTCGGAAATCTGCCTCGCCAAGCGGGCCCGGACGTGCTCGGTAATCAGCATCACGTTGCGCGTGCCGGCGCAGGCTTCGGCGACGCCTTCCAAAATCGTCGGCAGATCGCGGATCGACACGCGCTCGGACAACAGGTTCTGCAGGACGCGTTGAAGCCCTCCCAAAGAGATGGTGCTGGGAACGATCGATTCAACGAGCTTCTGCTGTTCCTTGTCCAACTCATCCAGGAGCTTCTGCGTCTCGGCGTAGCTCAACAGGTCGTCCATGTTGTCCTTGATGATCTCGGTCAGGTGGGTGGTCACCACCGTCGCCGGATCGACAACCGTATAGCCGCGGAACAGGGCTTCTTCGCGGTTGGATTCCTCGATCCACATGGCGGGCAGGCCGAAGGTCGGCTCGACCGTCTTTTCGCCCGGCAGGGTGATTTCCTCGCCGCGCGGATCCATCACCAACAGCATGTTGGGCCGTAGGTCGCCGCGCCCGCTTTCGATTTCCTTGACCCGGATGACGTAGGTGTTGGCCGGGAGCTGCATGTTGTCCTGAATGCGGACGGATGGCATGACGAAGCCCATTTCCGATGCCAACTGTCGGCGCAGGGCCTTGATCTGGTCGGTCAGGCGCTGGCTGTTGTCGGCCGGGGAATTGATCAGCGACAGCAGGCCATAACCCAGCTCCAGGCGCAGATAGTCGATCCGCAGGGCCGTGGCGATGGGTTCTTCCGCGGCCTTGGTCGGGGCCGGGGTGGTTTCCTCCATCGCCTGGATTTCTTCTTCGGCCTCGCGCTTCCTGCGGGCCGTGATGATGAAGGCCATACCGCCGGTCAGACCCGAAAGCAAAAGGAAGGGCAGGGCCGGGATGCCGGGCATGGTCGCCAGGGCCAACAGAAGGAAGCTGGACAGGCCCAGGGTCCGGGGCTGGCCGCCGACCTGGCGGAACAGAGTCTGTTCGGTCGGGCCGGTGATGCCGCCCTTGGTGACCATCATACCGGCGGCGGTCGAGACGATCAGCGCCGGGATCTGGCTGACCAGGCCGTCGCCGACGGTCAGGCGGGTATAGGTGTCGGCGGCTTCGACGAAGGTCAGGTCGTTCTGCGCGACACCGATGATCATGCCGCCCAGAACGTTGATCATGGTGATCAACAGACCGGCGATGGCGTC
>DJHY01000203.1 GCA_002433335.1 Rhodospirillaceae bacterium UBA6608
CAACTCGGCCCTGCCGTTGCGCTCGGCATAGTCGAGGGCATGGCGATAAGGCAGCAGGCGACCGGGGTCGAGGCGGCTGTCCAGGATGTTGACCGGCTCCAGCAGCATCTGACTTTTGAATTTGTTGGGGCCGCTGCGCTCGCGGATGGCGTCGATCCGCGCGGCGGGAAAACGTTCGGGCCAGCGCGACGCGCCGTCCGGCCCGATCAACGGAACCTCCAACCGGCGAAAGCCGGCGAGGAACGGTTTGCCGTCTTCGCTATCGGCGCGGGCGGTCGCGGCGTAGATCGTGTCGTAGGCATGGGGCGTGCCGACGTAAAGCTGCAACCCGCCCGGGACGAGGACGTATTCGATCTCGCTCAGCCGGGCGCGCAGGTCGGCGCGCTTGGGCGGGGTGTCGCAGGTGTTGGGAACCTCGACGTCGTCGCAGATCACCACGTCGGCGCGACTGCCGGTCAGGTTGGCGCCGATGCCGCGCGCCAGCATCGAGGGATCGCGCAGCTCGGCCTGGCGATTGACGGTAAATTGCTCCGACGCCCATTGATCGGCCCTGGCGGGTTTTAGGTCACATGTCAGCGGGTGGCGTTCGATGATGCGTTTGACGTTGCGCACCATCTTGCGGGCCAGGGCCAGGTCCGCCGCGAGAACGAGGATGCGCAGGTTCGGTTCGCGCCATAGCATCCAGGCGCTGAACAAACCGACCAGGGTCGATTTGCCGGAATTGCGGAACGCCATCAGCAGCAGTTCGCGGCGGCCCGCCTCCCATTCGCCCTGAAGCCATCGCGCCATACGGATGTGCAGGGCCGGGGTCTTTAGATCCTGCTGGTTGTTCCACAGGGCGACGAAGACGTCGAAGGCGACGTTTTGCATGGCATCCTCATGGCGATTTCGGGTTGTGGTTATGCGGCGGCGGACAGGCGGATCGCCTCGACCGACGTGATGCCCGGGCGGCGGATGAAGCCCCCGTCCAAGGCTTCGATCCGGGTCAGGGTCATGCCGGTCAGGTAGTAAAGGGCAGCGGCCAGCATCGCGGTGTTGTAGGTGAAGCTGACGTCGCAGGCGGCCTGCCAATGGCGGCCTTCGAGAAACATGCACGAGCCCTTGCACAGTTGGACCAAGGGACAGTGCCGACATTCGTCGCGCGTTTGATGATGGCGCGCGCTGGTCAGGCGGACCGCATCCAGGTCGTGGACGTTGCCGATGTTATGCCGGGCGTCGGCGGCCGAGACGTTATGACAGGTCGTGACCTCGCCCATCAAATTGACGGCGATGGCGTGGTCGCGATCCATGCCGCATTTTTGGCCAAGCGCGGCAAGCGGTCGGCCCCGACCGAGAGACTGAAGAAAGTCCTCGATCTTGTTGCGCACGGAATTGCAGCCGGGGACGGTCTCGCCATTGGCGGCCTCGCTGAACAGGACGTGCAGGGCTTCGCGATGCTCCGTTTCATCCTGGGGGACGCAGGCCAAGGCGTCGTCGTCATAGGGCAGCAGGATTTCCTCGGTGTTGGATGAAATGCTGCCTGGGGGCACGCCGAGTTTATCTTCGATATGACGGCGCACGGCGGCGAGGGAATAGTTCCACCGTGTCAGCACCGTGCCGAAGCCGAACCCGAATCGAGGCTCTTGGATATCCTCTTCTTGACGCGGTTCAAGCTGTCCCGCCGCCATCATCAGACGACGGATCAGGCGACGCTTTTCCGGATCGTCCAGAATGTCCTCTGGATTGCGGTGCGTTTGCGCCGGGCCGTCGTGGCTGATCTGTACGGCGATCCGCCGGTCGATTAGCCAATCGACCTTTTCGTCATCGAGCAACGATCCGTTGGTGATGACATTCAGATGCGCGGCGGGAAAGCGTTGGCGGAGTTCGTCGCCGAGAATCTTCAACTTGGCCCAATAAACGAACGGCTCGCCGCCCCAGAATTCGATGCGCACATCGTCATCCGGGGCTGGATGGAACCAACTATCCAGGTTCCGAAGGAACAATCGGGCGTCTTCGACGGCACCCCCCAGAAAGCTGTTCCAACTGGCCTGGTTGCAGTAGGCGCAAGCGTAGTTGCAACGAAACCCCATCTGAATTTTCAAGGTGCGTACGTCGCGTTTGATGCCCGGGTTGTCCGGTGAGACGCGGCGGGGCACGGGCCACGAGGCGGGGGCTCCCCCGACAAAAGACGGATGCACGATCCGCGTGCCGTTATCGCATTCATCGACAAGGGTCGAAACCGCCGGGTCGTAGATCAGCTGGCGAATCACCGGTTCGTCCGTTTGGTCATGTGGCGGTCGGGTCAGGGTCAGGCAATAAGGCATTATCCGAACTCCCATCCTTGGGGCATGGCGGGCGGGATCGAAAACCGGCCGAAGGCCGGGTTCGGATCGCCATTAGGCAGGGTCTCGCGAATGTCTCGATAGGTCACGTCGTTCGCCGGCTTGGTGTGGTCGAAATCGCCGATGAAACCGAGCGGCCCCAGGCGGGCTTCGATGATCACGCCGTCATCTAAAAAGTTCGCCGGTTGGCCGTCGGTGATGATCTTCAAGGCAGGAATCAAGCCGATGCCCGTGGTGTCGAAAATTCGGCTGATGAAGCCGAAGATGAAGACGTATTGCTTGTGATCCCAGTGATGATAAAGCGCGGCCTGCCGTTGCGACGCAGTGGCCAGCGCCGCCATGTCGTCCAGTTCCATCATGTCGTATCCCGTTGGGGCGGGGCTGCCGTCAAACAGCGTGCTGACGTAATGAACAGACCCGCCCTGCATGGTCGTTGCGTTCCACGGAACGACGAGTTCGCCGACCGGTGTCAACAGCATGCCGGTCAGTCGTTCATCCAAATCTTCGCCAAGCAGGTTGTCGCCCGCATTGCCGTCACCGGGCCGGTTGACGCCTTCGCCTTGGCGGTACCAAGTGCGAAGGATCAAATGATCCGTGGCCACGATGCATCGATGCAACAGGTCCTCGGCCGTGGTGCCGGGCGTGGTCCAGGTTCTTCGCGCGCGTTTCAACATCGGTCTGTCCCATCTTTGCAGGGAGGGGGTGAAAATTTCGGAGCCGCCGGCGGCACGCGTCGGACAAACCGTCCCGTCGCCAAGATCACCCAAGCGGTCAAGACGATCACCGCCGCCGTGTAGGCCCAGCCCCAAGTGCGCAGGCCGCCGCCGATCAAAGAGAAGGCGACAATCCAGTAGTCGTTGCGGCAAAGATCGAGCGCCCACTTTGCGCGGCGCATGAAGGGGCGTTGTCGGGTGAGCAAAAGCTTCTGCGGATTCCACGGAACGACAGCCAGGCGCTGTCGACAGGCCAAGGCCCAACCCGATCCCATCAAGACGAGGCGAAGAAGGATCGCGGCCACGGCGCCAGTGCAGGCCAGGAGGACATCGCCTTCGCGCAGCCCAATCACGATCATCACCGTGACCATGGTGAGGTAGCCGACGGCGATGTCGTACAGCCCGCCCAGGGTGCTGCAGCGGTTCGTCGCGCGGGCGACATAGCCGTCGATCCAATCGACCCAGCGGGATGCGAAGATCAAGGCTGCGCCCAGGACGCCGCCGATAAAACTGTGGTCGATAGACAACGTCGCCAAGCCGACGGCCGCCAGAATCAAGCTACCCGTCGTGATCCAGTTCGGATGCAGGCGAATGAATTGCGGCGCAACGGCAAGGGCCGTGTCACGGTCCCAGTTGAACAGCCGGTCGAAGGTCATGGCCGGGCTCCTCTTTGATGTAGTTGTAAAACGGGAAGGCATAGTCGGGACCGGCGACAGCCCACAGACCGCCGTGGACTTCGTAGCTTCCAGATCCGTTGTGGCAGATCGGCTCGTACAGAATGAGCGTGCCGTCATGATGAATGCGCTCGATGCTCTCGACCGAAAGGAAGCTGTCGGTGCTTCCCCAGGCGAGGCGGTCGCCGATGCGCATTTGCTTCGGGCGCTCGCTGTCGGGCGCGTAGATGCCGTCCGCCGGTGGGGTGGCATGGCCCTGGATTTTCGCAAACCGCTCTAGGTTGCCCGGTTGCTTCATCGCCGCGTACCAATCGGCGGGCTCCGCCGCCACCCATCCTCGGGAGAGCGACCAGATGCGATGCCCGCCGGTGACGAAATAGCGTCCGTTGATCATAAAGGCGCTGCGCTGACCGATCGGCCCGGTGAACATTTCATCGATGCGATTGGTCCGCCCAAAGGCGCCCCGGATAAGATCGCCGGGTTGCAGCTTCTCGATCGTTTGCTGCGTGCCATCGGCCAGGGTTACGGGCGTGCCAGCCGGGAAGCAGTCGCAGTCGCAATCGCAGTTACAGTCGCAGGCGCAGGCGCAATTGCAATTGCAGTTGGAATAGCAATTGTAGTTGTCGTCGCCCGCGCCGCCGGTGCCGTGACCGAACCCGGTGATCGTGCGTTGCCGGACGGTCTCCAGGGTTCCGTCTTCGGCAATGGCATAGGCCGTGCGCACCGGGGTGGCCCAATCGCCAAGGGCGACATCATTGGTCGATTGCCCGCCCGCGAAATCGTATCCGCTGGGGTTGCCGGGAAAGGCCTG
>DJHY01000208.1 GCA_002433335.1 Rhodospirillaceae bacterium UBA6608
GTCCGGACAGCCAGCGGCCTCGCAAACCGTGAGGATATCGGCGACGTCGTCCAGTCCCTGACCCAGGTGATGGACGGCATAGGCGTTGTCCCACAGGATGCGGAAATCGGGCGCCGCCGTCTTCATCTTGGCCAGCCGCTCGACCACCGCGTCGGTATAGGTCACGCCGGTCGGGTTGGAATATTTGGGCACGCACCAGATCGCCTTGATCGACGGGTCCGACGCCACCAGCTTTTCGACCGCGTCCATGTCCGGACCTTCGTCCGTCATGTCCACGTTGACCATTTTCAGGCCCAGTTCCTCGCAGATCGCGAAATGCCGGTCATATCCCGGCACGGGGCAGATCACCGTCGGCGCCTGATCGCGCCACGGGCCCGTGCCGCCGACGACACCGAAGGTCATGGCCCGGGCCAACGCGCCATACATCATTTGCAGCGATGAATTGCCGCCGATCACGACCTGCTCGGCCGGAACGCCCAGATATTCGCCGAACAGTTTGCAAGCCGCCGGAATGCCCGACAGACCGCCGTAGTTGCGCAGGTCCGTGCCTTCGAAATTGGCGACGTCTTCATGAGAGACGTTGGTCAGCATCTCGTCGGACAGGTCCAACTGCGCGGCGGACGGCTTACCCCGGGTCATGTCGAGGGCAAGGTTGCGGCCACGGATGTCGTCGTAACGGGTTTTTGCCGTACCGAGGGATTGGGCGACGGCTTCGGCCCCCGCCTGGGTCAGATCAGTCATGCTGCGCTCCGTTCGGAGAAAGAAGGACGGCGGGCCCGAAAGCCCGCCGCCACGGGTCTTCTTACAGGTTCGCCTGGGTCACGAACTTCGGGTTCAGATAGGCTTCGATGGCTTCCGTGCCGCCTTCCGAACCGTAGCCCGAGTCCTTGATGCCGCCGAACGGCGTTTCCGGCAGGGCGATGCCGTGGTGGTTGATGGACAGCATGCCCGATTCCACCGAAGCGGCCAGCGTCTGCGCCGTCTTGCCCGAGCCGGTATAGGCATAGGACGCCAGACCGAACGGCAGGCGGTTGGCTTCGGCGATCACATCGTCCAGGGTGCTGAACGGCGAGATCACGGCGACCGGGCCGAACGGCTCTTCGTTCATGATGCGGGCGTCCATCGGCACGTCGGTCAGGACCGTCGGCTCGAAGAAGTTGCCCTTGTTGCCGATGCGGTTGCCGCCGGTGCGCAGCTTGGCGCCCTTCTTCGTCGCGTCGCCGATGAATTCCTCCATCGCGGTGATGCGGCGGGCGTTGGCCATCGGGCCCATCTTGCTGTCGGCTTCCATGCCGTTACCGACCTTGGTGTTCTTCAGAACTTCGGTGAACTTACCGACGAAGTCTTCATACACGCCTTCCTGGATCAGGAAGCGGGTCGGCGACACGCAGACCTGACCGGCATTGCGCATCTTGTTGGCGGACAAAATCTTGACGGCCAGATCGACGTCGGCGTCATCAAACACCATCGAAGGCGCATGACCACCCAATTCCATGGTGGCGCGCTTCATGTGCTGACCGGCCAGGGCCGCCAGGTGCTTGCCGACCACGGTCGAACCGGTGAACGAGATTTTGCGGATCACCGGGTGCGGGATCAGGTATTCGGAAATCTCGGCCGGAACGCCATAAACCAGGTTGATCACGCCGTTGGGCACGCCCGCGTCGGCGAAGCAGCGGATCAGTTCCGCCGGCGAAGCCGGGGTTTCTTCCGGGGCCTTGACGATGATCGAGCAACCGGCCGCCAGGGCGCAGGCCAGCTTACGGACGATCTGGTTGATCGGGAAGTTCCACGGCGTGAAGGCCGCGACCGGACCAACCGGCTCTTTGATAACCAACTGATAGACGCCCTCGGCACGAGCCGGGATCACACGGCCATAGGTGCGGCGGGCTTCTTCGGCGCACCAATCGGTGACGTCGGCGGCGGCCAGGGTTTCGCCCTTGGCTTCCGGCAGGGTCTTACCCTGTTCCAGGGTCATCAGAGGCGCGATCTTGTCGGCGCGTTCGCGAATCAGGTCCGCGGCCTTGCGCAGGATCTTGGAACGATCGAAGGCCGAAACCTTACGCCAAGTCCGGAAACCTTTTTCAGCGGCTTCAAGCGCGCGGTCCAGATCGCCCTTGTCGGCGTGGGCGACGGTGCCGACGACTTCGTCGGTGGCGGGGTTTTCGACCGGGATCGTCCGGCCCGAAGCCGCCTTGGTCCACTCGCCGTCAATGAACAACAAAACATCAGGATACATTATTGGTTTCCTCACATGGTCTTGGGTAGCCAAGCGGCACGCACCGGTATTTCCGGTTCAGCCACGCGCTTGGCCGTGAACTTGATCTATATGCCGGAACGGCAGGTTCCGCCCGGATGGGACGGTCTTGAAAACTCCTCCCCGCACACGTCGGCGGAACCGCTGGGGCGCCGCCCTGCCCCGACATATCAACTGGCGCGCACTTTAGCCCCAGGATCGCACGTGGCTCAAGCACCAGTGCGGTCACAAGACCCGTGCCAAGGTGGATCAGTCCTTGCGCGCCTTGGCGTAGCCGATGCCTTCCAAGGCGCCTTCGATCTCGTCGAGAATCAGCGGATCATCAATGGTCGCCGGCATCTTCCATTCCTGATTGTCGGCAATCTTCTGCATCGTGCCGCGCAGGATCTTACCCGACCGTGTTTTCGGCAGGCGCGGCACCACCGTCGCCTGTTTGAACGCCGCGACCGGGCCGATCTGATTTCTGACCAATTGCACGATCTCGTTGACGACGTCGTCCTGTTCCTTGGTCACCCCGGCCTTGAGGACCACGAAGCCGACGGGCAACTGCCCCTTCATCTGATCGGCGACGCCGATCACCGCGCATTCCGCGACATCGGGGTGCGACGCCAGAACTTCTTCCATCCCGCCGGTCGACAGGCGGTGCCCGGCGACGTTGATGATGTCGTCGGTGCGACCCATGATCGAGACATAACCGTCTTCGTCGAACAAACCGGCGTCCGAGGTCGAATAATATCCGGGGAATTCCGTCAGATAGGCCTGGCGGAAGCGGTCGGCGGCATTCCACAGGGTCGGCAGGCTGGACGGCGGCATCGGCAGTTTGATGCAGATCGCGCCCACCGTACCCGGGGCCACCGGCTCGTGCGTTTCGGCATCCAGGATTTGCACGTTCCAGCCGGGGCACGGCTTGGTCGGCGACCCGGGTTTGACCGGGAAGCGATGGAGCCCCATGCAGTTGGCGGCGATGGCCCAGCCGGTTTCGGTCTGCCACCAGTGGTCGATGACCGGCACGCCCAGGATTTTCTGCGCCCAGTTCAGGGTGTCCGGATCGGTCCGCTCCCCGGCCAGGAACAACAACTCGAACTTGCTCATATCATAGTTCTTGAGCAGGTCGGCGCCCGGGTCTTCCTTTTTGATCGCGCGGAACGCCGTCGGCGCCGTGAACAGGATTTTCACGCCATGTTCGGCGATCACCCGCCAGAACGCCCCGGCGTCGGGGGTTCCGACCGGCTTGCCTTCGTACATCAGGGTCGTGCAGCCGTGCAGCAGCGGCGCATAGACGATGTAGGAATGGCCGACCACCCAGCCGACGTCCGAGGCCGCCCAATAGACGTCGCCCGGATCGGCGTCGTAGATGTTTTTCATCGACCATTTCAGGGCGACCGCATGGCCGCCGTTGTCGCGAACCACGCCCTTGGGCTGGCCGGTCGTGCCCGAGGTATAGAGGATATAAAGCGGATCGGTCGCCGCCACGGGCACGCAGTCGTGCGCCTGGGCCGAGGCCATTTCCGCCGCCCAATCCAAATAGCCCATGGACGCGACATCGGCCTCGCATTCCGGGCGGCCCAGTACGACGACCGTTTCCGGCTTGTGCTTGGCGGCATCGATGGCCCCCTTGAGCAGCGGCAGGTATTCGATCACGCGGTTGACTTCGATCCCGCAGGTCGCGCTGACGATGGCTTTGGGCGTGGCATCGTCGATACGAACCGCCAACTCGTGCGAAGCGAAGCCGCCGAACACCACGGAATGAATGGCGCCCAAGCGCGCGCAGGCCAGCATGGCGACCGCCGCTTCCGGCACCATCGGCATGTAGATGATGACCCGGTCGCCCTTGCCCACGCCCCGCGCGGCCAGCACGCCGGCGAATTTGGCGACCTCGTCGCGCAGCTGCTCATAGGTGTAGGAGCGCTTGGTCCCGCCGGTGACCGGGCTGTCGTAAATCAGCGCCGTACGACCGCCATTGCCTTCGTCCACATGGCGATCCAGGCAGTTGTAGCAGGTGTTCATTTCACCGCCGGAAAACCAGCGATAAACCGGGGCGGCGCTGTCATCCAGCACCTTGTCCCATTTCTTGGTCCAAACGATGGCCTCGGCAGCTTCTCCCCAAAAGCCCTCCGGGTCGTCGATCGAGCGCGCATAGGCGATATCGTATGGATTGGTCATATCGGTTGAATCTCCCAACTTCTCGGCGTTTCCGCCGTTTTCGTTACCCACCCGAAGGCTAATTCCAGGGTCGGGCCGTTAAAAGGCAGTTTGGTCCAAAACGGCGTTTTTTGCCAAGGTGCTTTGTGGCAAGCTGCAGGTATTCCCGCGGTCAACGAATAGGCCGATCGTAACGGTTTTCGCCGGAGGCTGATTTGAGCGAAATCAATATGTATGACCTTGCGCTCGAAGCGGTGCGCGCCAACTACACCCCCCTGACGCCGAGCACCTTTCTGAAGCGCGCGGCCCTGGTTTACCCCGACCATCCGTCGGTGATCCACGGCAGCAAGCGATTTACCTGGAAAGAGACCTATACCCGGGCGCGGCAATTGGCGTCGGCCCTGCGCAAACGCGGCGTCAAGCGCATGGAAACGGTCGCGATCATGGGCTCCAACACGCCCGAGATGTACGAGGCGACCTTCGCCGTGCCGATGATGGGCGCGGTGATCAACACCCTGAACGTGCGCCTGGACGCCGAGGCCATCGCCTTCTGCCTCAATCATGGCGAAGCCAAGCTGCTGCTGACCGATACGGAATTCGCGCCGACCGTGCGCGCCGCCTTGGCCATGACCGGGCGCCGGGACATCACGGTGATCGACATCGTCGATTCCGAGGCCGACCACGAACACGTCCGTCTGGGTGAAACCCATTACGAAAGCCTGTTGGCCGAGGGCGATCCCGATTTCGAATGGGAACTGCCCAAGGACGAATGGCAGGCGATCTCGCTCAACTATACCTCGGGCACCACGGGCGATCCGAAGGGCGTGGTCTACCACCATCGCGGGGCCTATCTGAACGCGCTGGGAAACGCCGTCGGCTGGAGCATGCCGCATCACCCGGTCTATCTCTGGACCCTGCCGATGTTCCATTGCAACGGCTGGTGCTTCCCCTGGACCATCGCCGCCCTGGCCGGAACCAACATCTGCCTGCGCCGGGTCAACGCGGCGACGATCTACGACGCCATCGCCAATCACAAGGCGACCCATTTCTGCGGCGCGCCGATCGTCCTTAACTTCGTGGTCAACGCCACCGACGAAGAACGCAAACCCTTCGACCACAAGGTTCATGCCATGGTCGCCGCTGCCCCGCCGCCCGCCGCGACCCTGGAAGCGATGCAGCGCCAGGGCTTCGACGTGACCCATGTCTACGGCCTGACGGAAACCTACGGCCCGGCGGTGATGTGCGCCTGGCATCCGGAATGGAACGACCTGCCGATCGAGGAACAGGCGCGCCTGAAATCGCGCCAGGGCGTGCCCTATCACGTGCTCAACGACCTGCAGATCATCGACCCGGAAACCATGCAGCCCGTGCCCGCCGACGGCGAAACCATGGGCGAGGCCATGTTCCAGGGCAATATCGTCATGAAGGGTTACCTGAAGAACCCGGACACCTCGGCCAAATCGCTATCCGACGGCTGGTTCCATTCGGGTGACCTGGGGGTCATGCATCCCGACGGCTATATCCAGCTCAAGGACCGGTCGAAGGACATCATCATCTCGGGCGGCGAGAACATCTCGTCGATCGAGGTCGAGGGCGTTTTGTACAAACACCCGGCGGTCCTGACCGCCGCCGTCGTCGCCAAGCCAGACGACAAATGGGGCGAAACCCCCTGCGCGTTCATCGAGCTGAAATCCGGCGTCCCCGCGCCCACGGCGGAAGACATCATCAAGTTCTGCCGCGACAACCTGGCCCACTACAAATGCCCGAAACACGTGGTGTTCTGCGACCTGCCGAAGACCAGCACGGGCAAAATCCAGAAGTTCCGGCTGCGGGAAATGGCGAACGACGGCTGAGCTAGGGGGCGGCGCGGGGCCAGCCCGGCCATCCCTTCGCACCGCATTTCAACCCCACGCAATTTAAACAAAAAACGCGGCAGCCCTCGCAGGCTGCCGCGTCTTTGTTTCCCCGAGTTTTCAAGTCGCTTCGCAGCGACCGCGGCCCGACGCCCTAACGCCTGCGGGCCGTTCGCGCTGAAGCGCCGCCATCCCTAATGTCGGGTGGCGATACCTGCCATTTCATCTTTGATCTTAAGCTTCTGCTTTTTGAGTGCGAGTAACTCGATCTCGTCGGGGAGGGGTCTTGAGAGTTCCTGGTCGATCATGTCTTCCAGCGATGAATGACGCGCCTTAAGGGCTACCAACCGTTCTTCAAGACTCATGGTGACGAACTCCTTCCTCGATGGTGGGCCGCCGGACCTAGACGGCCCTCATAAGCACGATTGTCACAACACTGTCATGCTAGCTGAAATTGGAACAAAAAGAAATCCTGGGTCTGGAAAACGAAAGAATATTACCCACCAACAACCAGCTGTTTTTATTAGATTTCCGTCACTTTCGGCGGATATTCCTAGGGATAACCGTGCAAAAATGACGGCTGGAGCGACCGACGCTGTGAATGTGTGAAAGCCGGCCTAGCGGTCGCCCAGGCAAATGCCCAATCCGCGCGCGGTTCGGGCCTGCGATCCGTTCAAATCGACACAACGCGGACCGTCGCCCAGGTCTTCCAGGGCCGTATCCGTGGTGTCCCCGTCGCGCCAACCGACCATACGACCGGTGCGTCCGGCAGCGGCCAGATCGACCGCATGCACGCCAAAGGCCGAGGCCAGCATCCGATCGACGCTGGTCGGCATGCCGCCGCGCTGCACATGGCCCAACACGGTGACCCGCACATCCGCGCCCGTGGCTTGGGCAATCTCTGCCCCGACCACCTGCCCCGCCCCGCCGTAATGCACCGTGCCGCCCCG
>DJHY01000266.1 GCA_002433335.1 Rhodospirillaceae bacterium UBA6608
AATAAATTATTGTAAATAAAGAGATTTTTGGTAGCGGAGGAGGGACTTGAACCCCCGACGCGCGGATTATGATTCCGCTGCTCTAACCAGCTGAGCTACTCCGCCATCATGGGCCTAGGGGCCCGAAAGGCATCCCGGGTGTGCGCCGGAGAGGTGGGATTTAAGGCCCTGTCGCCCGGGTGTCAAGAAAGACCTGCCGCAATCATGCAAACGCCCATGCGGCGGGCTGGGCGGACGGCGGGATTGACGCCGCCCCGGCCCGGAATTCAGGATCATGGAGTTGGGCTTGGATCAGGCCCCGTACCAGCGCCAATCGCGGCCGTTGAACGGGCCGCGGGCATTGCGGGCCCCTTCGAGCATGCGGGATTTCGCCTCGGATTGGGGCTTTTTGGCCCTTTTCCGCGTTCCGCCGACCCGTTCGTTCTGCAGGCGCTGAAGTTCCGTCTGTTTGACTCTGTCGTCGCGCATATCGTCGTTCACCGTCTCGCCCCCTTAACCGTGTCCGTCCATGGCTTTGTTAACCATAAGCGAGTCGTATCAAAGGGGCGCGGCGAATCATGTGACCCGCGTCACAAAAGGTGAAAATGCCCACGCGGAACGCCGAAACGTTGTATTGCGCCCCTTATCGGGAGGGCGGTGTTTCGGTGTCGTCAGAGGTCGTGAGGCCCAGGCTGTTCAGGCGCTTTTGCGTATCCCGCTGGATCGACCCGCTCAGGAATTCATGGGTCTTGCGGATCAGCGCCTGCGTTGCCGCGGTCGAGGCCTGCACCGCCACCGGCTCTTCATAGTCGGCGGCGAGCCACGGGCGGTCCGAGATATCGCCCTTGGGCATGGCGCGGACCACCGGCTCCGGGTCCTTGACCCAGGCATTGACCATGGGCGGGGCCTGATATTCCGCCGGGGCCGGTTTTTCCGGCGCGTTATAGCGCGACGGATGCTTGCCGTAATAGTTCACCAAGCGGCGATCCTGGCCCGGCACGGGCTCGCGGAAGCATTCCACGGCCCCGCCGAGCGCGGCGTAGCAATAGGTGGGTTCATAGTCGGCGACGCCTTCTTCGTACTTGTCCACGTAACTGCATGCGGAAAGCGCGGCAACGAAGGCGATCGTTGCGATTACCTTTTTCATGGGGGTTCTATCCCATCCTGCGTCAAAACTCGTCCGACGTCAGGATGACACCCCATGGTTAGCAAGCGGTTAACGGCCCCGCACGGGGCCGCCCCTCTTTCGCATTGCTCAAGCCGGGCCTGCGACTAGCTGTTGACGTCGACCACCGTGCGGCCGCGAAGCTGACCCTTGAGGATTTTCCCGGCCAGGTCCGGCAGGTCGGAAAGGCTCGCCGTTTCGGTCAGGGCGTCCAGCTTGTCCAGCGGCAGGTCCTTGGCGATGCGGGTCCAGGCCTCGATCCGGCGTGACGTCGGGCAGGTCGCGGAATCGATCCCGCACAGGTTGATGCCGCGCAGCAGGAACGGCAGCACCGTGGTTTCCAGCTTGAACGACCCGGCGTTGCCGACCGAGGCGCAGGTGCCCCAGTATTTCAGCGTCGCCAGCACGGAATGCAGGGTCGGCCCGCCGACGTTGTCGATGGCGGCGAGCCAGTTTTCACGACCAAGCGGCCCCTTCGGCGGGGTTTCCAGATCGGCCCGGTCGACGATGGTCGTCGCCCCCAATTCCTTCAGATAGGCGTGGGATTCCTGCCGCCCGGTGGACCCGGCGACCCGATAGCCCAGGTTCGACAGGATCGAGGTCGCGACAGACCCGACGCCGCCGGAGGCCCCGGTGATCAGCACCTCGCCGTCGGCATCGGGGGTCAGGCCATGGTCTTCCAGGGTCATGATCGCCAGCATGGCGGTGAAGCCCGCCGTGCCGATGGCCATGGCGCGCTTAAGGTCCAGGCCCTTGGGCATGGGAACCAGCCAGTCACCCTTGACCCGGGCTTTCTGGGCATGACCGCCCCAGTGAACTTCACCCACGCGCCAGCCGGTCAAAATGACCTCGTCGCCGGGTTTGAAGTTCGGGTTGTCAGAAGCCTCGACCACGCCGGAAAAATCGATGCCGGGAATATGCGGGTAATCGCGGACCAGACGGCCCAGGCCGTTGATGACCATGCCGTCCTTGTAGTTGATGGTGGAATATTTGACCGCGACGGTCACGTCGCCCTCGGGCAGGCGGGCCTCGTCGACATCCTGAAAGGATGCGGAAACCTTGCCGTCGGTTTCTTCCAGCATAAGGGCCTTGAACGTGGACATGAGAGAGCCTCCCGCAATCGGTTGTGTCGTGAACGGTTTTCAAACGGTGTAGAGAAGCCCCGCGCCGGGGTCAACGCCTAGGCGTTTCCCCTAGGTCAACAAGACGGATGAACCGCCCCATTCATCGTGCGGCATACCGGCTGGCCATATTCGACATCTGAAATCGCGGAAAAGGCCGAACCTTTGACGGTGGAGCCCGCATAGCGTTCCGCCCCGCCAACACTGCCTGCGGCTTCTGCCTTGGCCGTTTTTCGGTCATCGGTCAGGACAGGGATTTTGGAAGTATCAGCGGCTTCAGACGGCTTATCGTCGAGCCGCCGCGCCGTCCCGACAGCGAATTGGTCCTTGCAGCGACTTCTTTCGATCACCCGGCCCACGGCATCGGCTATTCCGATGACGACCGCCCCGATCACCCCTCCGGTATTGTAGTGATAGCGCGTCCCTTGCGTACGCTGGATACATTCCGCATAGGTCTGCGGCGGGGCAAGCGCCGAGCATCCGCCCAAGGCGAGCGCCAGCAAACAGACCAATAGAATGCAACGCATGCCCTGCCTCCCCCGAGAGCCGTCCCCATGAGAACCGACGCAGGGTATCGCAGCACAACGATTAAGGGAAGTTAGCCGGCAATCCGCCAGGACAGCGTTTCCCCGCCCTTGAAGGCAACGACGCGTTCGCGTCCGCCGTCGACGTCGGGGGTCGACACATCGACCGCTTCCGGCTGGGTCCAGTCGGCGCGCTCCAGGGTGATGGTCGTCTCGTTCACCGGCAGGCCGTAGAACGCCGGACCGTTCAGCGAGGCAAAGGCTTCGAGCTTGTCCAGCGCCCCCGCCTGATCGAAGGCTTCGGCATAGACCTCGATCGCCGCCGGGGCCGAGAATATCCCGGCGCAGCCGCAGGCCGCTTCCTTGGCATGGCGAGCATGGGGAGCTGTGTCGGTGCCCAGGAAGAACTTGGCGCTGCCCGAGGTCGCGGCCTTGACCAGGGCCTGACGGTGCACTTCCCGCTTGGCGATGGGCAGGCAATACAAATGCGGGCGGATGCCGCCCTTGAAGATATCCGTGCGATTGATGATCAGGTGATGGGCCGTCACCGTGGCCGCGACATTGGCCCCCGCCCCCGCGACGAAGGACGCGGCGTCGGCGGTGGTGATGTGCTCCAGCACGATCTTCAATTCCGGCAGGCGTTCGGTCAGCGGCGTCAGGATGCGGTCGATGAACACGGCTTCACGGTCGAAGATATCGATCTCGGCATTGGTGACCTCGCCATGCAGCAGCAAGGGCATGCCGATCGCGGCCATGCGCTCCAGCACCGGATAAACTTTCTCGATCGCGGTCACGC
>DJHY01000249.1 GCA_002433335.1 Rhodospirillaceae bacterium UBA6608
GATCTTGAGGTCCGGAATCCGCGCGACCAGGGGGCCCAGGATGCGTTCGATGAACACGGCCTCGCGGTCGAAGATGTCGATATCGGCGTCCGTGACTTCACCATGCAATAGCAGCGGCATCCCGATCTCGGCCACTTTTTCCAACACGCCCTGAACCTTGGCGATGTCGGTGACGCCGCTGTCGGAATTGGTCGTCGCCCCGGCGGGATAATACTTCACCGCCGTCAGCACACCGTCGCCATGACCGGCGGCCAGATCGTCCGGGTCCGTGTTGTCGGTCAGATAGGCCGTCATCAGCGGCGTGAATTCGATCCCTTCCGGCACTGCCGCCAGAATGCGCTCGCGATAGGCCGCGGCCAGGGCCGAGGTGGTCACCGGCGGCACCAGGTTCGGCATGACCACGGCGCGGGCCATCTGCCGCGCGGTATAGGGCACGACGGCGGCCATCATCGCGCCGTCGCGGAAATGCACATGCCAGTCGTCGGGACGGCGGATCGTCAGGGTATCGGTCATCGGTATTTAAAGGCTCAGACGGCCTCTCCAAGAACTTCCAGGACGCCGCCGCGCTGTGCGCCGCCCAGGATGTGGTGTTGATGCCAGACGGCATAGAACAGCAGGCTCCAGGCGGCCTGCATCTCGCGCTTGCCGGCGCTGCGGAACAACGCCGTCACGGCGTCGGGCCGGCAAATTTCGGCGACGCCGGCCTGAGCCGCGACCAGGGGCCCCAGGCGTTGGCCCTCGGCGGCGATCCATTCGCCCACCGGCACGGTAAAGCCGCGCTTGGCCGCGAACGGGCGGGCCATCGGCGCGACCTTTTCCAGCCATTGCCGCAAAATCCATTTGCCGCGCCCGCGCCGGACCTTCAGCGCATCGGGCAGGCCGAAGCCGAACGACGCCAGCTTGGTATCCAGGAACGGCACCCGGCCCTCGACCCCATGAACCATCAGGCAACGGTCGAGCTTGGTCAAAAGATCGTTGGGCAGCCAATCGGCCATGTCCACGGCCTGGGCCCGCTGCAGGGCCGTCCAGCCATGGCCGCGCGTATCCTCTTCGGCGGCGGCCATGCCGCCCCGCCAATTGCGGTTTTCGTCGCGCAACAGGCCCAATCCTTCCAAAGCACCCCGGTCGCGCATCGCGCGCCCGCCCAGGATCCGCCAGCGGGTCGCCCGGCGATACCGCCCGTACCCGGCGAAGACCTCGTCCCCGCCCTCGCCCGACAGGATCACCTTGGTCCCGGACTCGCGCGCGGTCTGCGCCAGCTTGTAGGTCGGCAGCACGGCGTAATCCGCCGCCGGATCGTCCATGGCGGCGGCGATCTCCGGCAGCATGTCCCAAAAGTCGGCGGCGCCGAATTCAACCTCGTGATGATCCGCGCCCAGATGGGCCGCGATCTCGCGCGCCAGGGCCCGCTCGTCATGCACGGCTGTGCCCGAGAACCCGGCGGTAAAGGCTTTGACCGGTCGCTCGTTCAAACGCGACATCATGGCCAGCAGGACCGTGGAATCGATCCCGCCCGAAAAGAACATGCCATAGGGAACGTCCGAGCGCTGATGCACGCCGACCGCATCGTCCAACAGATCGTCCAGGCGCATCAGCGCCTCGGAGCGGCTGATGTCCTTGGGCGCGCCCTCAGGCAGGGGGGAGGTCCGGTTATGTCCGATCACCCGTCCCTTTTCGACGATCAGGGTCTCGCCGGGCATGACCCGCTCGATCCCGGCGAAAGGCGTTTCCCGGCCACAGGAAAACTGCGTCTGCAGCATCTCGTCCCGCGCCGTCGGGTTCAGGCGGGCCATGGCCAATCCAGCCCTAATCAGGGCCTGGGGCTCGGACGCGAAGGCGAAGCCCGCCCCCGACTGGGAGAAATACAGCGGCTTGATACCGAACGGATCGCGGGTCAGGACAAGCCGCCCCCGCGTCTGATCATGAATGGCGATGGCGTACATGCCGCGCAGATGGTCGGTAAAGGCCAGTTCCTCGCGCAGGTACAGTTGCAGCGGGACCTCACAATCGGAGCGGGTCTTGAACGGCACACGGCCCAGGTCGAGTTTGACCTCGACGTAATTGTAGATTTCGCCGTTGGCGACCAACACGGCCTCGCCGCCGTCCGGTCCCTTGGCGGCGATGGGCTGGTCCCCGGTTTCCAGATCGATGATCGCAAGGCGGGTTTGGATCAGGCCGACGTCGCCGTCTACATGGCGGCCGCGCCCGTCCGGCCCCCGATGGCCCAGGGCGTCGGCCAGCGCGTCGAGAATCTCCGCCGCCGGGGCGGAGCCGTCTCGCGTCATGATACCTGCAATACCGCACATGGGAGCGATCTTACGTCAGTTTTGCGATTTCGTGACGATGGATTGAAAAAATTCCATGTAGCGCTTCACCACTTGGGCTTCGGTAAAGTTCTCCTGGTAAACCTCGTGACCACGGCGGGCGATGTTGTCGGCCAGCTCGTAGTCCTCGGTCACGGCGCGGATCGCGCGGGCCAGGGCATCGGAATCGTCGACCGGCACCAGAATGCCGGAATCCATGTGTTCGATCAGCGTACCCGGCCCCATGCTGTCGGCGGCGATGGTCGGCACGCCCTGCGCCCAGGCTTCCAAAATCACGTTGCCCAGCGGCTCGTGCCGGGACGGACAAACGAACAGATCGCAGGACGCGAACAGCGCGGGCGTATCCTCGCGCCATCCCAGGAACCGCACGCGCGGCTTGATTCCCAGGTCTTCGGCCTGCTTTTCCAGGCTTTCACGCAGCGGCCCCTCGCCCGCCAACCACAGATAGGTATTGGGCACGCGGGCCATGGCGCGCAACAACACGTCGAAGCCCTTGTTCTCGTGCAACCGGCCCAGGGCCAGGATCAACGA
The DNA here is from genome assembly GCA_002433335.1 of Rhodospirillaceae bacterium UBA6608. The sequence continues at coordinate 2,856 of DJHY01000249.1, forward strand.
GGCATTTTCCGGGGTGTAGAGCGAGCGGCGATTGATCGGCTCGGCCCGTTCTTCGCTGACGAAGTTCGGCAGGTAATGGGCCCGGTCGGTGACCCAACCCTCGGTGACGATGTGTTTGACGATGTCTTCCGTATTGCCGATCAGATGGTCGCAGTTCTGATAGTACTTCAGGTCGTAGTACCCACCCAGGCGCGCGACATGGACGAAATCGCCGTTCGGCTTGGGGCACATCTTGGTCGCCCGGTTCATCCAGGTCATGACGATCTGCGGCTGAAAGGATTTGATCTCGTGCTTGATCGCGCGCGGGGTGCGACGGTCGAGCATGCCGCCGAACGGCAGTTCCAACGGCTCGATCCCCGCATCGCGCAGCACCTGGGCGCGGGCCTTATTTTCACGGATCAGCACACGCTGTTCCAACCCGGCGCGGTGCAGGGCGCGGACCAGCCGCACGAAGAACGTTTCGGCGCCGCCGAATTCCGCCCCGGCCATGGCCTGAAGAACTCTCATCTGGAAAAACCTTTCGTCATGGCAACAGCCGTTCCCAGGCCGCGGCCGCTTCGGGCCAGCGCCAGGAACGCTGCTTTTCCAGGGCCGCCGCCTGTTGCGCCGACCACAGGGCATCATCCGTCAAAAGCCGCACGGCGGATGCGGCGAACGACGCATCGTCACGGGCGACAAAACCCGTTTCACCGTCGATCACCCGCTCCTTCATGGAACCCAGATCCGTCACCACGGTGGGCAGGCCCATGCATTGGGCCTCGGCCACGGACATGCAGAAGGTTTCATTGATGTCCCCGCGATAGAGCATGCATCGGGCCTGTCTAAATTCCTCGATTAGGCGCTGCTTGGGCACCGGCCCTTGCAGACGAACTCCTTTTTCCGCCAAGCCCTTAGCCTTGTCGAGAACTTTCGCCATCGGGTCGGCCTTGCGATCCCCGGCAACGCCGTAGACCGCCGCCCCCGTGAACAGGTGCAGTTCCGCCCCCGGCACCTGGGGCTGGATGTCCAAGGCCCAACGGTCGAGCAGCCAATCCAATCCGCGCAAAGGGTTCGAGGTAAAGACCGCGCGCGGCCCCGGCGGGGATGAGGCGGGCTCTGCCGCGCAGAATGCATCGGGCAGACCGTAAGGAATGACCACCCGATTGCGCACCGGGCACCAGCCGGGATAGGTCTCGGCGTGGTAATCGCCGATGAACACGATGGCGTCGGCGTATTTCCACAACTTCGACAGATAGCGCCATTTGACCATGTAGGTCGCGGGATTATGGGTCCAGAACACGGTCCGCCCGGCCTGCGGCATCAGGGGCAGCACCTTGTCCCCCCGGTTGGCGATGAACAGGTCGGCCTTGTCCGGCATGCCGTCCTTGAGCGGCACCCAGCGCACGCCCTTGTGCACCAACGGTCCGGCGCAATTGTTATGGACCGAGACCTCGTGCCCGCGCGCGGCCAGTTCCTCCATCAGGAACACCAGCGAGGTTTCGGCCCCGCCCAGGGGGCCTTGTTCGGGCGTGCGGCCATCGAATTCGATGCCGTCATCGGCCAGGACGATACGGGCCATCTAAATCTCTTTCCGGGGGTTGCCGTCGGCGTCTTCGAGTGTCGCCTTGAGGTGCGAAATCAGGGGATACAGCCCGGCGCATAGCGCGATCATGAAGCCGTAGCCGCCTTCGCGGTAACCCTTGCGCCGGATGTAACATTTGAAGAACCGGGTGAACAGGCGACGCAGATTGTTGGCGAAGGAACCGGCCTGTCCGGTTTCGCGCAGGTCGCGGGCCCGCGCCGTGGTGTAGCTGTCCAGCCGCCGCAGCATGTCCGACAGGTTGCGGTCGACGTAATGGTCCAGCCGATTGGTCAGCATCGGACCCTTGGCCCCGCTCCAATCCAGGGACGGATGGACCCGCTGCGGTCCCCAGCGCTTGACCCCACGGCGGAACAGGCCTGGATACGCAGCCTTGCCGAAGCTCGCCCCCCAGCCCCAGCGGACCAGACGCTCGCCGATATAGTTATCGACCAGAATTTCGTGCCAATCGTGCGGGGTCGACCCGATCACGGCGCGGATTTCACCGGCCAGGGCCTCGGGCACGCGCTCGTCGGCATCGACTTCCAACACCCAGTCGCCGGTGCAGGCATCGATCGCAGCATTGCGCCGGTCGCCTTCGATATCCCAGGAACCTTCGACGATCCGGTCGGTGAAGCGGCGAGCGATCTCGCCGGACGCATCCGTACATTTGTCCAACAGAACCACCAGCTCGTCCCCAAAGGTCAGGGTCTTCAGGCAGTCTTCCAATTGCGCCGCTTCGTTGTGGACGCAAATGGCGATGGACAGCTTCGGGCCGCCGGTCATGACGCGGCTTCCTTGAACCCGGTCCACAGGTCACAGGCCGCGGCTTCGGCCGCATCGACGGACAGCTTGTCCATCAGGCTCGGCGAGTTTTCCCAATCGTAATTTTCCGGGAAACTTTCCAGGAATCCGGCCCCGCGCACCACGCGGCAATGCGCCCCCCAGGGGGCGTATAGTTCATCCGGCGTCGGCCCGAACAGGCCCAGCGTCGGCACCTCCGCCGCCGATGCCAGGTGCATCAGGCCGGAATCATTACCGACATAAAAAGAAGCCCGCTCCAAGCAGGCATAGACTTCCAGCAACGACAGATTGCCGACCAGATCGATACGCCGGTCCTCGGGAATGCTGGCCAAAAATTCCTCGACCGAGGCACGCTCCGACTCATGGCCGAACACGGCGACGGAAGCCCCTGCCAGAATGCCGCCGGCACCCGTCAAACGGCGCACCAGCTCGGCGAACCGATCCTGCGGCCAGGTCTTGCCCCGCCAATTGGCGGTGGGGCCAATCGCCAGGACCGGCTTGTCGCCGGGGATCAGGCGTTCGGCCACGGCGCGATGGGCGTCGTTGATCCAGATTTTGGGGGCCGGAACGTCGTCGGTGATCCGCATCACCTGGGCATACCGCTCCAACCGATGGCCGGCACCTTTGCGCCCCATTCGGTAGCGATGCCAGGTCGGAATCAGATAGGTCATGGGCGTATTGCGCAGATCGACCAGGATCGACCACATCCGCCCGAAGCATTGCGACCACAGGCCCAGCCAATGCAGCGACCAACGCTTTTTGTCCAAGACGATGATGCGTTCCAGGCCCGGCACCGCTTCGAACAGCGGCGCGGCCACGGGACCGCAGGCAACGGTAATCCGCGCCCCGGGATTGTCGGCGACCAGACGGCCCAAAATCCCCGTGGACAGAACCGCATCGCCGATGCGGGTCGCCGTGACGAACAGGATATGTTTAGCCATGACCGATCGATTTCGTGTCCGTTGCGCGGGCCGGTAGCGGACATGCCCGGACGAAACCGCTGTTTCGCCGCTGATTGAAACGACATGCCCCCGTCATAATAGGGCACTTATAGGGCGGGTATCCCCTGTTGCCTAGGGCGCTGGCGGCTCCCATATTCAGGGCAACCGTTCCGATCCGAACCTGGGATAGAATCATGACCAAGAACATCTACGTAATTCTGGAAGATCGCGGCGTCCTGGCCGTCGGCGGCGACGAAGCGCGGAGCTTCCTTCAGGGCTTAATTTCCAACGATATCAACAAGGTAACGGCGGACCACGCAATCCACGCCGCCTTGCTGACGCCCCAGGGGAAATACCTGCACGATTTCTTCATCGCCCAAGCGGCGGACGGTCGCCTGTTGATCGACTGCGAACGCGAACGCCTGCCGGATCTGTTGAAGCGGCTGAAAATGTACAAACTGCGGGCCAAGGTCGACCTGGCGGACGTGTCCGAGGACTGGACCGTCGCCGCCCTGCCCGGCTTTTCTCCGACCTTGGCGCGGATCAAAGTGGCCAGTCCCGGCGATGCCCGGGCGGCGGACGGCGGCGTTTATTTCATCGACCCCCGGTTGGAGGAACTGGGCGCCCGCGCGATCCTTCCATCGGCCACCGCCGAACAGGCCTTGGGTCAGGATGGCGCCACGGCGGGCGAGCGGCCCGCCTACGACCTGTTGCGCCTGTCCCTGGGCGTACCCGACGGCACCCGCGACATGATCGTCGATAAATCGATCCTGCTCGAAAGCGGGTTCGACGAACTGCACGGCGTCGATTGGAACAAGGGCTGCTACATGGGGCAGGAATTGACCGCCCGCACCAAGTATCGCGGCCTGATCAAAAAGCGCCTGATGCCGGTCGAAATCGCGGGCCCCCTGCCCGAACCGGGCACCCCACTGATTCTGGACGGCAAGGACGTGGGCGAAATCCGCTCGACCGCCGCAACGGACGGTGGCGGCCTGGGCCTGGCCCTGGTGCGGCTGGAAGTATTGGAAGACGGCATTCCCACGCTCGACGCGGCGGGGGCGCAGGTCACCCCGCGCAAACCGGGTTGGGCGACGTTCTAACCAACAATCTTCATTCTGGCCGGATGGGCGGCGGATCATCATAATCCCCGCCCATGACCCTGTTTTTCTTTCGCAAGGCGGCACGAATGCTCAAGCCTGTGGCCCGCAGCTATGAACGCCGCCTGGCCGAGCTGGGCCCGGACGCCCGCGCCGTGTTCTGGAAAAGCGAGGATCACCAATACGTCCGGTTCGAGCGTCTGTACGAAGTGTTCGACCCCGCCGACGAGCGGGCGGGCGGCGTATCGGTCGCAGATTTCGGCTGCGGCTACGGCGCGTTCTTCGATTTTCTAAGAGAGACGCCGGTGCTGCGAGGCGGCAGCTTCGTCGGCTACGACATGTCGCGAAAGATGATCGACGCCGCCCGCGCCCGAACCCGCGATCCGCGCGCCCGCTTCCTGCAGCAACTGACCGTGACCGAGCCAGCGGACTACGTCTTCGCCTGCGGCACCTACAACATGCACCTGGGGGCCGACCCCGAGGACTGGGCCGACTACATCAAGGAAAGCCTGCGCGGGCTGTGGACCCGCACCGGCAAGGCCTTGGCCTTCAACCTGTTGCGGGGCGACGCAACCGAACGTTATCAGGGCCTGTACTATGTCGATGGCGGGGAATTCCTTGATTTCTGCCGCCGCGAACTTTCTGCCGATACCGTCATGACCGACGACGCCCCCCTGCCCGACTTCACCTTCGTGGTTCGGCGTTAGGACTTGGAGCGCGTCGCCTCGTACAAGCTCCGGACGACGGCTAAGACGCGCCGATCGGCACCCCGCCGGGCGACGACCTGCACCCCGACCGGAAGCCCCTGCACCCGATTGACCGGAACGGTCATCGCCGGTTGGCCCGTCAGGCTCCACAATCGCTGCGGCTCGCGCGGGCCGGTTCCATCGACCAACAGAGGGGCAAGCCCCACCGTCGCCGGCATCAACAGAACCCGATCACCGATCCACTCGTCCAGGGCGTCGGCCATCTCGGACCGTTGCTTCATCGCTGCGTCGTATTCCGCCGCCGAAACCCGGCGGCCCCGTTCGATATAGCTCCGCACGCGTTCGCTCATCATCTCGCCGTGCCGGTCGTAGTCGCCGCCGTGGTGCGCCGCCATGTCATGAGACAGCAGCCGGTCCAGGACCTCGGCCTCGCGATCGGCGATCCATTGCGGCAAGACGTCGTCACGAACGTCGAGCCCCGCGTCCGTCAGTTTCCGGGCCGCCAGGGTCAAGGCGCCCGACACCTCGGGCATCATCCCCTCCGCATACCACGGCAACAGAACGCCGCATTGCGCCGCCAGCGCATCGCCGTCGCCATCTGCCATCGGCATCAAGGCATCCAGAACCGCCGCCGCCGTATCCGGGTCGGCGGCCATGAAGCCGACATGATCCAACAGTTCCGACAGAACCATCGCCCCCGTCGCCGGAATGGCGCCCCAGGTCGGCTTGGCGCCGATACAGCCGCAATAGGCCGCTGGACGAATGATCGATCCGATGGTTTGCGTGCCTAACGCCGCCGGCGCCAATCCGGCGCCGACGGCGGCAGCAGACCCCTGGGACGAAGCGCCGGGACTGCGCGCCGCATCGAAGGGGTTGGAGGTTGGTCCCACGCGTGACATCGCGTATTCCGAGGACACGGTGATTCCGGCGATCAACGCCCCTGCGTCGCGCAGCCGCGCAACCGCCCAGGCGTCCGAAAACGGCTGTCGCCCATCATGGATCGGCGTTCCCCAACCGCATTCATATCCGGCGACATCGAACACTTCCTTGACCGCGACCAGCATGCCGTAAAGCGGTCCCCGCCGATGGGCGGGCACGGTATCCAGCGCCGCGGCCTCGGACCGCAGGCGGTTTGCGTCGATCTGGCGGAAAGCCCGCAAGGTCGGCTCGGTCTGATCGACACGGGCGAGGAAACCCTCGACCGCCGCCGTCGCCTGCCCGCCGATGTCGGCATCGGATGTCGAAAGAGCCTCAGTCATGGAACATCCCTCCGCCGCCTTCGAGCTTGAAAGTCTTGGCCAATTCCTCGTCCAACTGGTCGTAGATGATTTTTTCCAGTCGACGGAACGGCTCGGTCGAAAAATCGCGCGGGTGCGGCAGGTCGATTTCCTGATCCAGCTTGACCCGGCCCGGACGGGCCGTCATGACGATCACCCGGCTGGCCAGATAGACCGCTTCCTGCACCGAATGGGTCACGAACACCACGGTCTTGCGGTTGCGTTGCCAGATTTCCAGCAACTGATGCTGCAGGAACCGACGGGTCAGCGCATCCAGCGCCCCGAAGGGTTCGTCCATCAGGATGATCGACGGGTCGGTCGCGAACACGCGGGCGATGGCGACGCGTTGTTTCATCCCCCCCGACAGTTCCGTCACCCGCTTTTCGGCGAAATCCTTCAACCCGACCATGTCCAGGTATTCACGGGCCCGGGCATAGCGTTCATCCCGGCCCATGCCCTGCCGTTCCAAACCAAAGGCAACGTTGTCGATAACGTTCAACCAGGGGAATAGGGCGTAGTCCTGAAACACCATGCCGTGGTCGATGTCCGGCTTGGTGATCGGCTGGCCGCCGACCAGAGCCTGCCCGGCCGACGGCTTGATGAAACCGGCCAGGACGTTCAGCAGGGTCGACTTGCCGCAGCCCGAGGGGCCGACCAGGGCGATGAACTCTCCCGCTTCGAACTCCAGGCTGGTCGGGCGAAGGGCTTCGACCGGATCGGAATTTTCGGGATGGAAGGTGACGGAAACCTCGCGGATCGAAATCCCCTTGGTGCCGCCGCTGGTTTTGGTTTGATCGGACATCTCAGCGGCCTCCCCACGAAAAGCGTTCGTTCAAAATTCGGAAGACCGAATCGATCAAGACCCCCAGAATGCCAATGGCGACCATACCGACCAGAACCATGTCGGAGCGCAGAACCTCCATCCCGTCGGCGATCAGGTAACCAAGGCCGACCTGGGCCGCAACCAGTTCGGCCGCGATAATCGCCGCCCAACCGGTGCCGAAGGAAATGCGCAGGCCGACGATGATCGTCGGCATGGCGGCCGGCAGAATAACCCGCGAGAACAAGGCGCGGTCGGTCTCGCAGCCCAACACCTGTCCGGCGCGGATCAAGACCGGGTCCACCCCCTTCACCCCGGAAACGGTGTTCAACAGGATGGGAAAGAAGGTGGCGATGAAGATGATGAAGATCTTGCCGCTTTCGCCGATCCCGAACCACAGGATGGCAAGCGGGATCCAGGCCAACGGCGAGATCGGTCGGAACAGCTCGATCACGGGATCGACCAAGCGCTCGAGCCGGCGCGAGCGCCCCATGGCCAAGCCCAGAGGCACCGCGATGCAGGCAGAGATCAACCAGGCCGCGACGACACGCCCCAGGCTGGCCCCGGCGTGAACGAAAAGGGCGCCGCTCATCACCATTTCAGCGAAGGTCTTGGCGGCCAGCGCCGGCGGCGGCAGCAGGGCGACATGAGCGTTGGTGAAGATAACGGCCAACTGCCAGACGACGATGATGAACATCGCGGCCCAGAGGTATGGCAGAACGGAAGCGGCGGTCTTTGCCGGAAGTTTCACGACGGTTCCTCGCTTTGGAACAGGAAATTTCTGCGTTCGGCGGCCCGGCGACGGAAGCGGTAAACCGCCCCGCCGCCGGTCGCGATCTTATTTGAATTCGGCCAGGGCTTTTTTGGCGAAGCTCGGATCGAATTTCGGATTGTCCTCAGGCTTGAGGATGCCCGCGTCCTTGAGGAACTTGGTATAGGCCTCGACCGTCGACGCCTCGGGCGCCACGTCCAGGTTGTAGACCGAGATCTTTTCCTTGAGGGCGAACGAGATCACCTTCTCCGGGAACTTGATCTGTTCGGCCCACATCTTGATCGCCTGGTCTTCGTTCTTGAGGATGAAGTCCACGGCCTTGACGATGGACGAGATCAGGTCCTGAACCAGGGCCGGCTTGGCGGCGATGAAGTCCTCACGCGCATAGACGCCGTTGCCGATGTAGTGACCGGCTTTGATCGGCAGGATTTTCTCGGCCTTCAGCAGAACCTTGGAATGACCCGACGCCAGGGCGTTGGAAACATGCGGGTCCCAGGTGATGCCGGCGTCGACGCTTTTGTTGGCCAGCAGCGTCGGCACGTCCGAGCCCTTCGTCTTGAACAGTTCGACGTCGCCGACCTTCAGCCCGGCGTCGGCCAAGGCCTTGACCAGCAGCGGATATTGCTGCGAGCCCTTGCCCGGGAAGGCGATCCGCTTGCCCTTCAGCTCGGCGACGGATTTGATCGGCGAGTCGGCGGGAACGATGATCGCGGCCTGCTCCAGGATCGAAATGGCCAACAGCTTCGCAGGCAGTCGTGCGGCGGCGACGATAGCCGGGCCCATGCCCGCCGAAGCGATCTGGATTTCGCCCGCGGCCAACGCCTGGTTTTCTGGCGCGCCATACGAGAACACTTTGAATTCGATTTTGACGTCGTGCTTTTTCTCGACCGCGTCCAACAGCCCCATCGCCTTGGCGATGTAGATCGGCATGGTCGCCGGTTGGGTGCCGAAGTTGATGGTATCGGTCGCAAGGGCCTTGCTCGGCGATCCCGCCGTAACCGCGGCGGCGGCGACAGCGCCCGCCACGGTCATGCTCTTGAGGAATTTGTGCAGCATTACGCTCTCCCTGTCAGGTGAAAGGTGAACGACCGCCGCCGGGCAAGGTTCATCGGTGTCTTGTTGCCGGCACGGCCGCAATCGACATCCGCCCTTGGATGACCAACTGACATCAGGATTGCGTTAGGAGAGAACAGTGTCAATGAAAAATCGTGACATCAGGTCACGATTTATTGATCACCCTCGAACATCGACCGACCGATCCGGTCGGCGGCATCGCGGAATGTGTCCAACAATTCAACGGCCTTGGCGATGGGAAAGCGGGGTTCAGGGGCGTGCACGGCCAGCCCGGCGATGACCTCGCCCTGGGGGTCGCGCACGGGCACCGCCAGGGCGATCAGGCCGATCGCGTCTTCCTGATTGTTGATCGAATAGCCCTGGGCCGCGACCTGCTCCAGATTTGCCTCGAGCTGATCCGGATCGGTCAGGGTGTATTTGGTGAACTTCTGCAATGGGGCCGCGCGCAGCACCCGGTCGCGGATTTCCTTCGGCTGATAAGCCAGCAACAGCTTACCGATGGCCGTGCAATGGGCCGGAACGTGGCTTCCTGCCTTCAACTGCACGCGAAGCGGCCAATCACATTCCACACGGTCGATGTAGATGATTTCATGCCCGTCCAGCATGCCGACGTTACAGGTTTCCTTCACCTCGTCGACCAGGGTCTGCAGGATGGCGTGGCTGGCCCGGGTCGAATGGGACGACGAAATCGTGTTCAGCGCCAAAGCCCGCAGCCGCGCCCCGGTGGTGTAGCGGTCGGTGCCCGGCTCCTTGCGGAGCAGGTTCAAATCTTCCAACTGACGGATGACCCGATGGATGGTCTGGCGGGGCAGGTCCAGGTCGCGGGAGATATCGACGATCCCGAGGGGACGAATTTCCTGGGTCACCAATTCCAGAATAGAGACCGCCTTTTGAATGGCTGAATTGGTTTCCGGCTTATCGTCCACTGTGGTCCCCCCTGTTTTTCGGGCTGACTCACAGTGAACAAAAACCGAGACAATGTGTCACGCAAAATATTTCAAAATCTTCCCCTCAATCCCGGGGGCGAACGTCACCCAGGACATCCAGCTTGGCCTGCAGCACCAGCCGGTCCAATCGTTCGATCGATAGATTGGCGAAGACCTCGATCCGGTTGCGAAGCTGTCGCAGGGCCCGGCCATAGACCACCTGGCGTTCCGGTTCAGTCCCATCGGCGGCACGAGGATCGTCCGTTCCCCAATTCACGACCATCGGGTTACCCGGAAAGGGCGGCAGATCGTCCGCGCCGACACGGTCGGATACGACGATAACGAAATCGATGTTCATACCCCCGCCGTTCAGATACTCGCCGATCTGCTTGACCCTCAGGCCATCGGTCGGAATTTGCGCCAACTCCAAGGTTCGGACGGCCAAAGGATCGATCGCACCTGCCGGGTCGACCCCGGCGCTGAAGGCTTCGAAACGGCCGCCCGACAGGTCACGCAACAGCGCTTCGGCCATCAAGGATCGGGCTGCGTTTTCGCGCCCGACAAACAACACGCGGTAGACGTCTTGGTGCATGGGATGCCCTCGTTATGCGGGGCGCCATGCCGGTACCGCCGCAGGTTGCATACGGCACCCGTTATAAAAGTCTGAAATGACAACCGGTTTACCGCCCGGTTACGGACCTTTGACCGCATTCATCCGGGCAAAGCCATCCGGATGCGGTCAGGCGCCCAGATCGACCTCGTCCAGGTACTCGGGCACAATGACGTCCCAGCCCAGGCGATCCTCGATCTTCATCCGCAGGGACGATGCCGCTTCTGGCTCGCCATGGGTGACGAAGGTCCGCTTCGGCGGTGCCTTGAAATGGCCGAGCCAATCCAGGGTTTCGTTGTAGTCGGCGTGGGCGGACATGTTGTGCAGGATGTCGACCTGCGCGCGGACCGGCCACATATGACCATGGATCTTGATCTCGTCCTCGCCATGGACCAGGCGCGAGCCGCGCGTCCCCGCCGCCTGAAAGCCGGTGAACAGGATGGTATTGCGGGGGTCACCGACGAAATGCTTCAGGTGATGCAGAACCCGCCCGCCCGTGGCCATGCCGCTGGCCGAAATGATGACCTGCGGCACGCCCGGCCCGTCGTCCAGCGAGCGCGATTCCTCCGGCGTCGTCACATAGCGCGCCGCGTTACAGACCGCCGCGCACAGGCTGGGGTCCAGCCGGTGGTCTGCCTGGTGACGCTGCATCAGCTTGGTGACGTTGATCGCCATGGGGCTGTCGAGGAACACGGGCAGGTCCGGAATTGCCCCAGTCTGCTGTAATTGAAAGATGTGATAGAGGATGCTTTGCGTCCGCCCGACGGCGAAAGCCGGGATCACCACCGTACCGCCGCGCGCCGCGGTTTCGCGGATGATGCGGCCCAATTTAGCCTCGGGGTCCGAATCTCGGTGCAGGCGGTCGCCATAGGTCGATTCGACCACCAGATAGTCGGCATCCTGAATTTCCGCTGGGGTCTTCATCACCGGGTCGTCCGCCCGGCCCAGGTCGCCCGAGAACACCAGCTTGGTCGCTCCGTCGGAAATCGTGATGAAGGCCGAGCCCAGGATATGACCCGAGCGCGCCATGCTGAAGGTCACACCGTCTGCCAGACGATGTTCCTCACCGAAGGATACGGCCTTGAACGACCGCAAGGATCGTTCCGCGTCGGACTGGGTATAAAGCGGCTGCGCCGGCTTATGCTTGGAATAGGAATAACGGTTCGCCCGCTCAGCATCTGCCTCCTGCAGGTATCCGCTGTCCGGCAGAAGAATACCGCATAGGTCCTGGGTCGCCCGCGAACAGAAAATCTGCCCCTTGAAACCATTCCGCACCAACAGCGGAATGTAGCCGCTATGGTCCAGATGGGCATGGGTCAGGATCACCGCGTCGATACTGGTCGGATCGACCGGCAGCGGCGCCCAGTTGCGCCGGCGCAAATCCTTCAACCCCTGGAACAGGCCGCAATCAACGAGAATTTTCGCGCCCGCGGCCTCGACCAGATACTTCGACCCCGTGACCGTGCCCGTGGCACCCAAGAACGTCAGTTTCACCGGCGAATGCTCCTCTGCTTCGGCTGCCGACCTTACACCATTTTTGCGCCTGCCCCGCAGTCGGGCGCAAGATCGAAGTCTTATAGGCTTTACAGCCGGGCCATGTGCGTTCAACGCAGTTCCCTATCCGGCTGAAAATGCGTAAGGTTCCGGCCATCCTATGCCGCATTCCCATAAAGGTCCGCCCATGTTCAGTCGGTTTGTCCTGATCGCCGCCCGTCGCTTGTTCCGCAATTGGGTCAAGTATGCGAGCGCCGAGGCCAAGGCCGACCGGAAGGCCCGCAAATACGCCGCCGACATTCTGCGCGTCGCGGCCTTGGAACGCATCGCCGTGATCGAACAGGACGTCGTCACCGCGACCGGCGGGATCGTCGCCGACGGGCCGTTCAAGGGAATGAAGATCGACCCTCAGGTCTCATGGGGCGACGGCTCGGTCACGCCGAAGCTGCTCGGTTGCTACGAACAGGAAATCGCCGACTGCATGAACGCCCTGCGCGACACTCCGTTCGACGCCGCCATCAACATCGGCTCGGCCGAAGGCTATTACAGCATCGGCGCGGCCATGCTTTTGAACACGCCGCGCGTCGTCGCCATCGACATCGACCCGGCGGCCCTGGACGCAACGCGCCGCAATGGCGAACGCAACGGCGTCGCCGACAAGATCGAATGCCGGGGGGCCGTGGATACCGATGGCTTCAAGGCGCTGCTGGAAGAATTCCCCCGGAGCCTCGTGATCTGCGACTGCGAAGGCTACGAGGTCGAGTTGATCACGCCCGAGACCGCCGCCACAGGAGCGCAGGCCCATTTCCTGATCGAATGTCACGACTTCATCGGCAAGCCGGTGACCGAAGACCTGGCCGCCGTGCTGTCGAAAACACACGACGTCGAGATCATCAGCGAGGGTGCGCGCGACCCCAACCGATATGAAATCCTGCGCGGGCGCGACAATCTGGACCGTTGGTTGGCGATGTGCGAATTCCGGCCCCAGACCATGCGCTGGGTCGTCGCCCGCCCGCGCACCGCCGCCAGCTAAGCATCGGCGCGCCGGGCGATGCTGTTCAATTCATACGAATTCGTTCTGCTGTTCCTGCCGGTCGTCCTGACCGGTTTCTATTTTCTGGCCCGGCGCGGCAGCCGCACGCCCTTGCTCGCCTTTCTCGTTTTCGCCTCGCTGTTCTTTTACGGCTGGTGGAATCCCAAGTTCCTGGCCCTGATCGCCCTGTCGATCGCCGTCAACTACGGCTTCGGGCGATTGATGCAACTTGGTCGGGTCGTCGCCTGGATGTGGGTTGGGATCGCCTTCAACCTGGGGCTTTTGGGCTATTTCAAATACGCCGGGTTCTTCGCGCGCAACCTGTCAGACCTGTTCGGGCTGGGCTGGCAGATGCCGGACATTATCCTGCCCCTAGCCATCTCCTTTTTCACGTTTCAGCAGATCACCTATCTGGTCGACATGCGCCACGCCCGCGTCGCCCCGCACGGCTTTCTCGAATATTGCCTGTTCGTCACCTTCTTTCCGCAATTGATCGCGGGACCGATCGTCCATCACAAGGAAATGATGCCGCAGTTCAACGACGTCGGGCGGTTCCGCTTTTCGTGGGACGATCTGGGGATGGGGCTGTCGGTGTTCTTCGTCGGCCTGTTCAAGAAAATCATCATCGCCGACGGCATGGCGGCCTTCGCCACGCCGGTGTTCAGCGCCGCCGAGGTAGGTGCCCCCATCGGCCTGATCGACGGCTGGGGCGGGGCGCTGGCCTATACCTTCCAGCTCTATTTCGATTTTTCCGGCTACACGGACATGGCGACGGGGTTGGCCCTGATGTTCGGCATCCGCCTACCGGTCAATTTCTATTCGCCCTATAAGGCCGTCAGCATCATCGATTTCTGGCACCGCTGGCACATGACCCTGTCGCGGTTCCTGCGGGATTACCTTTACATCCCGCTGGGCGGCAACCGGCGCGGCCCGGTGCGGCGCTATAGCAACCTGCTGGCGACCATGGTACTGGGCGGGCTGTGGCATGGCGCTGGATGGACCTTCGTCGCCTGGGGGGCGTTGCACGGCCTTTATCTGGTCATCAACAACCTGTGGCGCGGCCAGCGCGGCCCCGCCGCCGACACCCCGACCGCACGATGGGCCGGGCGGGTGCTGACCCTGCTCGCGGTGATCGTCGCCTGGGTGCTGTTCCGCGCTGAAAGCATGGCCGGGGCCGGATTGGTCCTGAGTGGCATGGCGGGCCTTGGGGGCACCGCCCTGCCCCCGGAACTGGCCGAGATCAAATGGGCCGAGGCCTATCGGCAGTTCGCCCTGTTGCTGGCCTTCGTTTGGCTGGCCCCCAACACGGCGCAGTTGTTCCGCCTGCATCAACCGACGTTGCCGCCCGAGCGCCCCTTGCCCGATCACACCTTGGCGCGCTTGGCCGTAAAATGGCGCCCGTCGGGCAAATGGGCCGTCGCCCTGGCCTGTGTCGCCGTGGCGGCTCTGTTCAACATGAACGAAATCAGCGAATTCCTGTATTTCCGGTTCTGACATGACCTATGTGAAGCAACTGATCCTCGGAATTCTGGCCCTGACCGTTCTCGGCGGCGGGTTGAACCTGCTGATCGACCCGTTCGACATTTTCGGCACGCCGCAGGTCGAGCGCCTGAACACCCGAAAATCCTTGGGCTCGGACCGGCTGACCAAGCCGCTGCAGGCCGTCGTCCGCCGACCGGAGACGATCATCCTGGGCACTTCGCGCTGTCTGCATGGCCTAGACCCCAAGGACGCCCCCGGACGGAAAGTCTATAACCTGTCGGTGCCCGGCGCCCTGGCCGACGAGCTGGCCGCCCTGTCCCGCCATGTCGCCACGGCGACCACCGCCCACCGCCTGATCCTGTGCCTGGACTTCGTCTCGTTCAATGACGCCCGCAGCCAACGGGCTGGGTTCTACGACGAGGTTCTGGGGCCCTGGGGATTATGGCGGTCGGTGCCGCGCACCGTGTTCTCCTATGCCGCATTGAAGCGCAGCCGCAACACCCTGCGCGATTCCCTGCGCGGCAAACCGAACCGCTACCGATCGGACGGGTTCCGCCCGTTCGAGCCACGCGACAAAAACGGTGGGATGATCACGCCGGTTGCTTCGTTCCTGTCTCCCGGCGGGGCCTATCGCGACTTTCCCGGCACGCAGGCGAAGCTCGCGGAGCTGCCGCCGCTGTTCAAGGACCTGCGCGCCGCGGGCATCGAGCTGACCGTGGTCGTCCCGGCGATCCATGCCGTCCAATTGGAAGCCATCGCCGAAGCCGGCCTTTGGTCGATGTTCGAAAATTGGAAACGCGGCCTGACCGCCGCCTGCGCCGTCGCCGAAGTTCACTGTTGGGATTTCGCCGGATATTTCCCCGAGACGACCGAGAACCTAAGCCCGCCGCCCCGCAACTTCGGCGACGCCAGCCACTTCCAGCCGTCGCTTGGCCAGCGGATGCTGAAACGGATCGCGGACAGTTCCGATGCCCCAGGTTTCGGCCGACGCCTGACCCCGGTCGTGATCACCGATCACTTGCGCGCCATACGCCGCGCCCAAGCGGCCTATCGCAAAGCCCACAAAGCGGACGTCGCCGCTGTCCATAAGATCGCGGCGACCTACGGCCTGCGCCCAAAAGATCAGGGCAAATAAAAACGCCGGCGGAGCATTTCCCCGCCGGCGCTTTCAACAAAGCTCGTAGACCGAACGCTTACTTCTTGTCGGCCAGGGCCGCCTGCGCGGCAGCCAGGCGCGCGATCGGCACCCGGTACGGCGAGCAGGACACATAGGTCAAACCAACCCGGTGGCAGAACGCGACCGAAGCCGGATCGCCGCCGTGTTCGCCGCAGATGCCCAGCTTG
>DJHY01000197.1 GCA_002433335.1 Rhodospirillaceae bacterium UBA6608
GCCCAGCCGCAAGACCAGGCTCCGGCGCCGCGCGAAGACGATATGCGCCACGTCATGGAGCTGTTGTTCTTCGCCTATCGTGATTTCACGGGCGAGGCCGATGCCATCCTGGCCGATTACGGCATGGGCCGGGCCCATCACCGGGCGATCTACTTCATCGGCGTCAACGAAGGCATCAGCGTGTCGGAACTGCTGGCGATTTTGAAGATCACCAAGCAATCGCTTAATCGCGTGCTCTCGACGTTGATCGACGAAGGCTACGTCGTGCAGGAAACGGATGACGGCGACCGCCGGCGCCGCCTGATGCAGCTAACGCCTAAGGGCCGGGAACTGGAACATCTGTTGGCGGAGCGCCAGACGGCGCGGTTGTCGCGGGCGTTCCACGATGCTGGCCTGGACGCGGTCGAGGGGTTTCAGCGCGTGTTGCTGGGCATGATCGACAAAGAAGACCGCCACCGTGTCAGCACCGGCCCCGCGCCGGGCTATTCCTGAGCATCTCTCCCGTCGCCCTCGGGCTGCCTGCAAATGCTAAAAGCATGTTAGTCTCGCATCGCCCCTCGCGTTGTCGGGGGCATGGACGTCTGGGATTGGAGCCGTACCGCCTGTGAACGCCGATTTGCCACATCTCCTGGTGGTCGATGACGACGGTCGTCTGCGCGATCTGTTGAACCGCTTCCTGTCCGATAACGGGTTCTTCGTGGTCACTGCCGCAGACGCGGCCGAGGCACGCAAACGGCTGAGCCATTTTGATTTTGACGCGGTTGTTCTGGACCTGATGATGCCGGGCGAAAGCGGGCTGGAGTTCGCGCGCGACCTGCGGACCCGGTCTTCGATACCGATCCTGATGTTGACCGCCATGGCCGAAGCCGAGGATCGCATCAACGGTCTGGAGGGTGGGGCAGACGACTATGTGGTCAAACCGTTCGAGCCGCGGGAGCTGCTGCTGCGCATTCGGAATATTCTGAAGCGGACGCCGCAGCCGCAGGCCCAGTCCGCGGATATGTATTTCGGCGATATTCTGTTCCGCCCCGACCGTGGAGAGTTGTCGCGCGGCGGCCGCCCGATCCGCCTGACGGAGTTGGAGGCCGGCCTGCTGGCTGCCCTGGCCGCCCGTCCGGGCGACGTGTTGACGCGCGAGGATCTGATCGCCCGAACCGGCGCCGCCGGCGGGGGACGCGCGGTCGATGTACAGGTCACGCGTCTTCGCCGTAAGATCGAACCCAACCCCCGCATGCCGCGCTACCTTCAGACCGTGCGCGGCAAGGGGTATGTCCTGCGTCCCGATTAACGCCACGCCGATGAGCCGCCACTGATGTCCTTGCGAACGACCGTCAAGAACGCCCTGCCGAAAAGCCTGCTCGGCCGCGCCTTGTTGATTATCGTCACGCCGCTGGTTCTGCTCCAGGTGGTGTCGGGCCTGATTTTCTATGAAACCCACTGGGACAAAGTGTCCTATCGCCTGGCGCGTAGCGTCGCCGGTGACGTCGCGGCAATCTTGCAACTGGTCAACGACGACCCCAGCGAACACGGACGCGAGCGGGCAGCGGAAATCGCCGGGCGCAATATGGATATGATCGTGACGTTCCTGCCCGATGCGATCTTGTCCAATAAATCGATTGAGCCGTCCAACGATCTAGAGGAAATGCTCGATCGTCTGATGCAGGGCTATTTGACCCGCCCCTACCGCCTGGATTCCGACAGCTCCGACCGCAACGTCATCATTGATGTGCAGCTTGCCGATGGGGTCATGCGGGTGACGACAGTGCGAAAACGCCTGTTCTCAACGACTGTTTATGTGTTTGTGATCTGGATGGTCGGGACGTCGCTGATCCTGTTCGGGGTGGCGACGATCTTCATGCGCAATCAGGTCAAGCCGATCCGTCGACTGGCCCATGCGGCCGAAAACTTCGGCAAGGGCCGCGATGTGTCGAACTTCAAACCCGAAGGCGCCACCGAAGTGCGTCAGGCGGCGCAGGCCTTCATGGCCATGCGCGAGCGGCTTCAACGTCAGATCACGCAGCGCACCGATATGTTGTCCGGTGTGTCGCACGACCTGCGCACGCCGTTGACCCGAATGAAACTGCAACTGGCCATGTTGGGGGACGTCGATGGGGTGGATGACCTGTCCGCCGACGTCTCCGACATGGAGCACATGTTGGAAGGCTATCTCGCCTTTGCCCGGGGCGAGGGCACGGAAAAGCCCACCCCGACCGAGTTGAGCCCGTTGTTGGAAGATGTCGTTACCCAGGTGCGCCGTCGCGGTCGGCCCATCGACCTGCACCTGGAGGACGATCTGACCCTGCCGCTGCGCCCCAATGCGTTCAAGCGATGCATTACCAACCTGGTCGAGAACGCGGCGCGGTACGGGCAGCATGTATCGGTGCGTGCGGGGCAGCGCGGGGATGCCATCGAAATTACGATCGACGACGACGGACCGGGTATCCCCGAGGAAAAGCGGGCCGATGTCTTTCGTCCGTTTTTCCGCCTGGACGACTCGCGCAATCCGGAAACGGGGGGCGTGGGTTTGGGCCTGACCATCGCCCGGGACGTGGTGCGCAGCCATGGCGGCGAGATTATTCTTTCGGATTCTCCGGCCGGCGGTTTGCGGGCGCGCGTCCGCCTGCCGTTGTAGGGCGCATGGAAAGGCCCATGGAATTCATGGCTTTTCCATGACTGGGAATTATAATGATGGTTGATCGAGTTCGGATCCGATAAGCGAGACGCCGCGCCCATTGCGGAAAATTCCGGCGTCCGGGGGGTAAAAATTGACTGATTCCCTGCCGTCAAAGGTGCTGATTGCCGACGACCATGCGTTGTTTCGCACGGGGCTCGGCTCGTTGCTGGAAATCATCGACCCGGACATCAAGGTTGTCGAAGCCGCCAGCTATCCCGAAGCCTTGCGAACGGTCAACGAAACCGATGATCTGGACCTTGCCCTCGTCGATCTGGGGATGCCCGGGATGGAACGGTTCGCGGGCCTGAACGCCCTGATCCGTGCCATGGACGGTGTGCCGGTCGTGGTCGTTTCCGCCGCCGAAACAGCGGAAGAAATGGGCCAGGCCATGGATTGCGGCGCGCATGGGTATATCCCCAAGACGTTGGATAGTTCGGTCGTGGTCGCCGCCGTCCGGCAAGTCATTTCCGGTGAAATCTATTTGCCGCCGACCTTGATGGATTGGACCCCCGGCGGGGCCAAGACGGAAAGCGGCGGTCTGCACCTGACGCCGCGCCAGCGTGACGTTCTGAACCTGATGGCGGGCGGGAAGTCGAACAAGGAAATCGCTCGTATTCTGGGCCTTGCCGAAGGCACCATCAAATTGCATGTCACCGGGCTGCTCAAGGTGTTGGATGCCAACAACCGGACGCAGGCGGTGATCAAGGCGGCGTCCCTTGGCCTGACGCAGGGCCTGGAACAGGATTGATCGCGCCGATAAGGAGTGCGCCCCATGCCGGATCTGATGGCCGGTAGCGGCATTACCGTTTTAGGCCTGGGCCTTGCTGCCGCGGCGTTCGTCGGGGGGATTTGGTTGGGCCGTCGGCAAGCTTCGGCATCTTCCGGGCAAGCCGCTCAGCCTGACGCCATCACTGCCGACAACTCGACGCGCACCGCTTCGGCGGATGATCAGGCCGATGCCCGCGACGCCGAAACCGATGCCCACTACCGGATCATTTCCGAGCTGACCTCCGATATCGTTTACGCCTACGACGTGGGATTGGATGGGCGCGTGACCTCGAAATGGCAGGTCGGCGGGATCGACGGTCTGGCCGGTCAGTCGGGGCAAAGCGAAACCCCCATGGCCTGGCTGACCCAGATCCATCCCGATGATGTGCCGATCCTGGAATCGCGCGATCAGAGATTGCGGCTGGGGATTCCGTCGACCGACGAATTCCGGCTGCTATCGGCGGA
The DNA here is from genome assembly GCA_002433335.1 of Rhodospirillaceae bacterium UBA6608. The sequence continues at coordinate 3,908 of DJHY01000197.1, forward strand.
TGGTCGGGTGCGCTGGCTGCGCGTCTATTCCCGGCCCGAACGCGGCACCGGCGGTGAAGTCGTCCGCGTGATCGGTGCGGCCAAGGAAATCACCCAGGACAAGCGTTGGGAAGAAGCGCTGGCCGATAGCGAAAGCAAGCTGCAGGCCACGTCCCGGACTGCGCGCGTCGGTTATTGGGAGCATTATCCGGAAGACAACCGCACCGTTTGTTCGCCGGTGTTGTGGCGGATTTGGGGGCTGCGCCCCGGACGGGTCGGGCCGACCGGCAAGGTTTTCCTGGACATGATCCACCCAGAAGATCGGCCCAGAATCGCCGCCGCCTATGAAAACCCGAAACCGAACAGCCAGCACGAATACCGCGTGCGCCGCCCCGACGGCACCGTGCGCTATGTGTTCGAAGACCTGAGCGTCGATTTCGACGACAGCGGGCGTCCGCGCCGCCTGTTCGGTGTCAGCCAGGACATCACCGAACGCAAACAGGCGGAACAGGCGCTTAGGGATTCGGAACTACGCTATCACGCGATCGTCGAGGATCAGACGGAACTGATCCGCCGTTGTACCCCGGACGGTCTTCGGACCTTCGTCAACGAGGCCTATTGCGAATACTACGGCGTGCCCAAAGAAGACTTGATCGGCAAGCCGGTCGGCTCGGAACTGAGTGAGGGCGAGGCCGCGGTCCGGCTCGAGATTATCCATCGGATCGGCCATACGAACCCGATTGAGGAAAACTTGCATCGCGTCGTCGGGCGCGACGGCAAGGTCAGCTGGCAGCAGTGGACCGAACGTGCGGTCTATGACGACGATGGCCGGATGGTCGAAATCCAAGGTGTCGGGCGCGACGTGACCGCGACCAAGATGGCCGAAGACATGTTGGCCGAAGCTAAGGATGCGGCGGAGCAGGCAAGTGCGGCCAAGTCTCGCTTCCTGGCCGCCGCCAGCCACGATTTGCGTCAGCCGCTGCAAGCCCTGGCGATGTTCGTCAACGTCCTGTCCCAACGAGACCTGGACGACAAAGCCAAGCAGCTGATCAATCGTATCCGCGATTGTTCGGATGCCTTGGAACGGTTGCTGGGCTCGCTCCTCGATATCTCGAAACTGGACGCCGGGTTGTTCGTGCCGCAACGGCGGGAATTCAACCTGGGCGCGGTGGTGGAACGGCTATGTTCCGAAATCCGCCCGCTGGCCGAGGAAAAGGGACTGACGCTGCGCATGGTTCCCTGCGCCCTGTTGGTCGATAGCGACCCCGGCCTCTTGGACCGCCTGTTGCGCAATCTGTTGACCAATGCCGTCCGCCATACGGAAAACGGCAAGATCCTTGTCGGGTGCCGCCGCATCGGTGATCAAGTGCGGGTCGAGATCTGGGATACGGGCGTCGGTATTCCCGAAGACCAGTTGGACATGATCTTCGAAGAATTCCACCAGGTCGGGAACCTGGCCCGCGACCGGCGCGAAGGTCTGGGCCTTGGTTTGGCAATCGTTCAACGTCTATCGAACCTGTTGGATCATCCGGTCAACGTGCGCTCGCAGATCGGCCGGGGGTCGGCGTTCTCGGTCACCCTGCCGCTGGCCGGCGAGCATGCGCCGGCGGTCATGACCCTGCCCGCCGACGAACAGGCGGATGTCGCCGGTGCCATCGTGGTCGGGATCGACGACGAGGCCGATATTCGCGAAGCCTTGGAAATGCTGCTGACCGGTTGGGGGTACGACGCCATCGTCGCGGGCTCGGCGGTCGAGGCAATTGCCAAGTTGGAACAGGAACGCAAACGCCCCGAACTGGTCGTCGCGGACTACCGGTTGAAGCTGGGCCACACCGGCGCCGACGCGATCCTGGCGATCCGCCATGTCTGGGGCGGCGATGTGCCCGGGTTTCTGTTAACCGGCGATACCGGCCCGGACCGCTTGCGCGAGGCCGCGGCCAGTGGCTTCGAAGTCATGCACAAGCCGATCCAGCCTGAGAAGCTGCGCCTGATGGTCGCGGAATCGATCACCAATGCCCGCCATGCCGCAGCCGCGCGGCAGCGCCAATTGGAAGAACGGCGCGCCTGACGCTACGTTTCTAGAATAGACGCCCGCCGTTCGGCACGGTCAGGTCGGGGCGAATCAAAACGACCTCGCCGTCATCGTCGGGAAGGCCCAGCACCAGAACTTCGGACATGAACTTGCCGATCTGTTTCGGCGGGAAATTCACCACGCCGGCCACCTGCCGCCCGACCAACGTTTCCGGTGTGTAGTGACGGGTGATCTGCGCCGAGGTTTTACGTTCACCGATTTCCGGCCCGAAATCGACCCATAGCTTGATCGCCGGGCGGCGCGCTTCGGGGAAGGGTTCGGCGCGAACGATGGTGCCGACGCGCACGTCGACGGCCAGGAAATCGTCAAAGGTAATTCGGGATGCCGCGTCCTCGGTCATGGAGCTCTCCTATCGTTTAGGCGGCCCAGACTTAACGAGGGACGGGGAGGACGCAACAAAAAAGGCCGCCCGGTTGGGGCGGCCTTTTCGTCTATTCGGATCGGGTCCGTTATTTGGCCGGCTTGGCCAACTGACCCTTCATCTCGTCCAGAGCTTCGGAGATGCGGCCGTTGATGACCTTGGCGGCGGAGTCGTTCACCTTGGTGAGCATGTCCGCGACCTTTTTGGAATTGGCCAGCGAAGCCTCGAACACGGACTTGCACAGGTCGATTTCCTTGGCGGCAAGGTCCTGCGGGCTGGAAGCTTTACCCAGGGAGTCGGCGGCGGAAGTCGCCTGATCGAACATCGCCTTGAACAGGTCGGCCTGCTTCTGGGCGATCTGCTGAGCGCCTTCGAAGGTTGCCTGGCTGGCTTTGTTCAGGGCTTCCAGGTTCTTGCGCTGGATGTCCATCATGGCGTTGACGTCGACGGTTTCGATCGAGCCACCCTTCATCGCCTTCATGACCTGGTCGGACATCTTGGCGGGGTCGAAGTCGGCGTAGACTTTGGTGAAATCGGCGGCCCAGGCGGGAAAGCCG
>DJHY01000188.1:0-2009 GCA_002433335.1 Rhodospirillaceae bacterium UBA6608
GTCGATCCGTTCCGCTGCCCGCCGGGGCCGGGCGAGCGAATCAGCTTGGTCGCCCATTATCTGAAGCAGCACAAACCGAAATCGAAGATCGTGGTGCTGGACCCCAAACAGAAGTTTTCCAAACAGGGCCTGTTCAAGCAGGGCTGGGAAAAGCTCTATCCGGGGATGATCGACTATCACAACCTGGACAACGACGGCGTGGTCCGGCGTGTCGATGCGGTGGCGAAGACGCTGTACACGGATTTCGGCGAATACACCGGCGACGTGATTAACTTCATTCCGCCGCAACAGGCCGCGGCCATCGCCCAGGTTTCCGGTCTGGCCGACAACACAGGCTGGTGCCCGGTCGATCACCGAACGTTCGAATCGACGTTGGTGCCCGGCGTTCACGTGATCGGCGACGCCAGCATCGCGTCGCCGATGCCCAAATCGGGGTTCTCCGCCTCGACCCAGGGCAAGGTCTGCGCCGCGGCGATCGCGGCGTTGGTCGGCGGCGGACAGCCGGGAACGCCCAAGTTCGTCAATACCTGCTACAGTCTGGTCGCGCCCGATTATGGAATCTCCGTCGCCATGGTCTATGGCTATGACGATGGTAAGATCGTCAAGGTCGCGGGATCCGGCGGCCTTAGCCCTATGGATGCGCCGGAATTCGACCGCCAACAAGAAGCGCTGTATGCTGACGGTTGGTACCGGTCGATCAGCAATGATATCTGGGGCTAGGGGGCCGGTCGGTAATCCGGGGCTTGACGGGCGGTGACAGGCCGCCCATGTGGCTCCGGTACGAAGGTTTCGCACAGGGCGGCGTTGACCGCCGAGCCTGTTCGGGCCTTTATGAAGGTGCTGCGGCATTCAAACTTGCGACACATAGTTTTTTATGAATATGATTGCCGCTCGGAAGAAGGCGATTACGCCCGTCGAAAGGAAACAGCCGTGATTGGCACCGCTCTGTGGCGGTGGCGGTAAACGGTGACAACGTTGGGGAACAGATATGTCCAAGAATCTCACGACATCATTCGTGGCGGCGATCGCCGTTGGCGTGTTCATGGTTTTCGCGGTGGTTCAGGCCCGGCCGGTTACGGCGGGTACGGTCGAACTTGCGGCGATTACCGAAATGAAGGATCCGCTGACCAAGCCCGATCCCGAGAGGGGGAAAAAGGTCTTCTCGAACCGCAAACTCGGTAACTGTCTTGCCTGCCACCAGTTGGAGGCGATGAAAGATCAGCCGTTCCACGGCGAAGTTGGTCCGCCTCTGGACGGTGTCGGCTCGCGCTATTCGGTCGCCGAACTGCGGCTGCGGATCGTCGATCCCAAAGCCTTGAACCCGGATACGATCATGCCCTCGTTCTACAAGACCGAAGGCCTTCATCGGGTGATGAAGCAATTTGCCGGGAAGCCGATTCTCACGGCGCAGCAGGTCGAAGATCTGTTGTCCTATCTGGCGACGCTCAAAGAATAACCAGCGCTTGCGGAATCCTTGCCCGGCAGTGCTCGCCGCGGCTCGGTTCGGCGCTGGATAAACCACATACTTAAACAAGGACTGTGAAAAGATGACTGAAACGCAACTCATCCTCTCGCGTCGCCAGGCCCTGAAGGGCGCGTCGGCCTTTGCGCTGACCCTGGTTTCCGCGGGTCTTTTGGCGCCGGGCGCGCACGCCGATGCGGCGGCGGTCGATGCGGCGATCAAGAAGCTGGTCAAAGGCACGCCGACCGAAGGCAAGATCAAGATGGATCTGCCGCAGATCGCCGAAAACGGCAACACCGTTCCGGTGACCTTCGAGGTCGAAAGCCCGATGTCGGCGGACGATTACGTCAAGACCGTCCACCTGTTTGCCGAAGGCAACCCGACCCCGAGCGTCGCGAGCTTCTATTTCACCCCGCAGTCGGGCATGGCGCGCGCCACCACCCGTATGCGTATGGCCGGCACGCAGAACGTCGTCGTCGTCGCCGAAATGAGCAACGGCAAGGTCTACATGGCCAAGCAACAGGTCAAGGTCACCATCGGCGGCTGC
>DJHY01000188.1:2349-2874 GCA_002433335.1 Rhodospirillaceae bacterium UBA6608
GGAGTAAGGAAAAATGGCAAATATCAAACCCCGCGTGCGCATCCCGAAATCGGCCAAAAAGGGCGATGTCGTCGAGATCAAAACTCTGATCGAGCACAAAATGGAAACCGGTCAGCGCAAGGATAAAGAAGGCAACAAGATCCCGCGCAAGATCATCAACCGTTTCGAATGCCGTTTCGACGGCAACCTCGTGTTCGCTTCCGACTGGCATCCGGCCGTGTCCGCCAACCCGTATCTGGCGTTCCACTACCGGGCCGAGAAAAGCGGCGAATTCGAATTCAAATGGATCGAAGACGGCGGCGCCGAATTCACCAAAAAGGGAAAGATCACGGTTTCCTGACGCAATAACGACAATACTTGTCAGGAGTCCTTAAAAAGGGGACCGATTCTATGGGAAACACACCAAGCAAATTTCTGCTGGCAGCCTTGATTTTGGTTGCTGGTGTGGCGGGAACGGCTTTTGCCGCTGATAAGGACTGGGGTCCGTATCAGGTTGGCGATCACCGTTCCGGTTACACCTTTGCC
>DJHY01000211.1 GCA_002433335.1 Rhodospirillaceae bacterium UBA6608
GCTCGATCACGTCGGGCGGGGCCAACAGCGGCTCGGGCGCGCTGTCCACTTCATCAAACGCGGCCTCGACCTCGTCGCGCAATTCCAGCAAACGTTCCAGATCCGCCGCGACCAGGGCGACATCCGCGCCACCGGCGGCGGGGGTAAAGCTGACGCCACAATCGCCGGGCAGCGTTTCTTCCAACACCGCCAGCTCCTTGCGCTGCGCCGGGGCCAGAAAGCGGGAGAACTTCAAGCCTTCACCACCCAGATGCAGGATCACGAACCGCCCGCTCAGGGTCAGGCGGCAGGTCAGGCGCGGGCCCTTGCCATCCATGGCTTCGCGGTCGGCTTGGACCAGAACCTTGTCGCCCTCGCCCACGGCCTCGGTCACGGATTTGATCCGCTCGGCACCGGAGCGGCGGGCGTCGCCGGCAGCCAGGAACCCCGGTTCGCCCGCGTCGATATCGACAAAGGCCGCGTTCAGGTCGCGGTTCACGGCGGTGACCCGCCCGGCGAACACCGCGCCCTCGACCCCGCCATCGTCGGCATCGCGCTCGAACAGGACCTGGATGACCTTATCCTTGGCCAAAAGGGCGACCCGCGTTTCGCCCGGGGCGACATTGATCAGAATGGTATCGGCGCGCATGGCCCGGACCTCAATTTCCGTTATCCGGGGACCAGGCCCCGACCCCGGCCAGCAGCCCCGCCGTCAGGGCGAGGGGCAGACCGACCACATTGTTGTAATCGCCGTTGATGGCCGTGACGAACAACGCCGCCCGGCCCTGAATGGCGTAGCCACCGGCCTTGTCCCGCCATTCCTCGTTGGCAAGGTAGCGCGCGATCTCGTCACGGGTCAGGCGCTTGAACTGCACCGCCGTGACCGCGTCGCGCCCCAACACCCGCCCGTCGGGGCAGGCCAGGGCCACGCCGCCGATGACCCGATGGCGGCGACCCGACAACAGGTTCAGGCAGCGCCGCGCCTCGGCCGCGTCTTCCGGCTTGGGCAGGGAGCGGCGACCGCAGGCGACGACCGTATCGGCGGCCAGGACGAAATCATCCGGGTAAGCCTGGGCCACGGCCTGGGCTTTTTCCACGGCCAAACGCCGCGCCAGATTGCGCGGCAATTCGTCCTTCAGCGGCGTTTCGTCGATATCGGCGGGAACGACGGCATCAGGCGTAATTCCAACCTGGGCCAAAAGGTCCAGGCGCCTGGGCGATGCCGAGGCGAGGATCAAGCGGCCAGACATGGGAGAGCCCGCCGGACTGAATTATTTGAAACGAAAGGTGATCCGACCTTTTGTCAGGTCGTAGGGCGTCATTTCCACGTTGACGCGGTCGCCGGCCAGCACCCGGATCCGGTGCTTCCGCATCTTGCCCGCCGTGTGGGCCAGAATTTCATGGTCGTTGTCCAGTTTTACCCGGAACATGGCGTTGGGCAGCAGTTCCGTCACCGTGCCCGTAAACTCCAAAACATCTTCCTTTGCCATCAGCACTCCATAGGTTAGGCAAAAACGCCCCAGAACATGACGGCAAGGACGGCAAAAATCAAGGGATCGCAAGGTTTTCCCGGTCGATTAGCTAAAACGCCGCCACTTTCGCCCGGGTTGCCGGGCGAAAACAGCTCTTCAACCGCCTTGCGAAGGCGCAGAAACATCGACGGGTTTCGTCCCGTCCGGTCCGGCCAAAGGTAGGGAAACCGTGATCGTGGTGCCCTTATCGATCTCGCTTTCGATCTCCATCACCCCCTGATGCAGATCGACCAGCGACTTCGAGATCGACAACCCCAATCCCCACCCCTTTTCACGGCGATAAGGGTTCTTATTGATCTGACGGAACGGATTGGTCAGCGTCGGGATCACGTCCTCGGAAATTCCGATTCCCGTATCGGCAACCGTAATCTCCGCCATGTCCCCGACCATGAGGGTGGACACCTGGATCGTCCCGCCCTCGGGTGTGAACTTGATCGAATTGGACAGAAGGTTCAGCAATATCTGCTGAATGGCGCGCTGATCCCCGACCAATTCATCCATGTCCGAAGCCAGATTGGTGATCAACTTGATCCCCTTTTCCTCGGCCCGGTTGCGGACGATGTTGACGCTGTCGTGGACGACCCGATGCAGGTTCAGCCCCTCCAATTCCAGCGGCCTGCGTCCGTCCTCGATCGCCGAGAAATCCAACAGATCGTTGACCAGGGACAACAGATACTCGCCGCTTTCAAAGATGTTATCGGCATATTCCGCATACTTGTCGTTGCCGACCGGGCCCAGGCATGCGGTGCGGATGATTTCGGAAAATCCGAGAATGGCGTTCAAGGGCGTGCGCAATTCGTGGCTCATGGTCGCCAGGAATTCGGACTTGGCGCGGTTGGCCTTTTCGGCTTCACCCAACGCGCCCCGTAGGCTGCGTTCGACCTGGCGCAAGTCCGATACATCACGCAGGATTGCGACGAAGATTTCGTCGCCGTCGATATCGATCCGCGACACCGATGCCGCTGCCGGAAAAACCGTCCCGTCCTTACGCAGGCCGGAAATCTCGCGTCGCACGTCCATCATGCGGCGATGCTCGCGCGACATCTTGAAGGCTTGCATATGCCCGTGATGGGCGACGCGCTTGCCTTCGGGGATCAAGATTTCCAGGGACAAACCTTCGACCTCGGACTCGGCATAACCGAAAATTGCCTCTGCCCCGCGATTGAAGACCTCGATCAAACCATTCTTATCGGTGACGATCACCGCCTCCGGGGCGGTTTCGATGATTGCCGCTAATCGGCTTTCCGATTTCAGCAAGGCCTGTTCGGCCAAATGTCGCTCGGTCACGTCCTGGATCGTGCCGCTCATCCGCGTCGCGACGCCGTTGTCCTGCAGCCAGATTTCCCCCCGTTCCCGAACGAAGCGAACGGCACCGTCGGGGCGCAAAACACGATGCCCGATATCGTATGAACCACCGGACCGCAGGGCCCGGGTGATCGCCGCCTGCACGCGCGCGAGATCGTTGGGGTGGATGCCCTTTAGAAACAGGTCGTACGTAGCCTGACAGGTCGTCGGGTCCAGTCCGAATATGTAATAGACTTGGTCCGACCACCACAATTCGCCGGTCGCGACGTTCCAATCCCAGCTGCCCAGATTTGCGATCCGCTGCAACTCGCGCAGGCGACGCTCGGTTTCGTGCAAGCGGTCGGTCAGCATTTTCTCGGCCATCACCGGGTCGTCAGAGTCTATGTCGGTGGGCTTCATCTGTTGGACGTCCGGTCGTAATTGTTGGCCATGCTGTCAATGATGTAGCCGCTTAAACGGCAACCGCAATCGGACAAGGCAAATCATCGCTCCGCCTCTCCGGACATAAATCCGTCGACGCTGCCGCGCAGCCCCTGAGCTTGATCACTCAGGGTTTCAGCGGATTGGAGAATTCCGCTCGCAATCCGGCCCGCTTCGGCGGCGGCATGCCCCACGCCCGTTGCATTCGACGCAACCTCTTCGGTCGATGCCGCTTGCTGAGCCACTGCGACGGCGATGTCTTCCATCACACTGCTCAGGCCGCCCACCATCTCCGCAATGCCCTTGATCGCCTTGACCGTTTCACCCGTCGACATCCGGATCGACTCGATCCGGTTCGCGATTTCCTCCGTCGCATGGGCGGTCTGGCTGGCCAGGTTCTTGACCTCGCCCGCGACGACGGCAAACCCTTTTCCGGCATCTCCGGCGCGGGCCGCTTCGATCGTCGCATTCAACGCCAGCAAATTGGTTTGCGCGGCAATGTCCGTGATCAGGTCCAAAACCTTGCCGATCTGGTCCGCGTTATCGGCCAGCCCCGCGATCAGGCTGTTCGAGCGATCAACTTCTTCAACCGCCGCCTTGGCGTTGCCGCTGGATCGTTCGACCTGACCGGAGATGTCATTGATCGAAACGCTGAGTTGCTCCGCCGCCGCCGCCATGGCCCTGATCTGCGCGGTCGTCTCATCCGAGTTGGAGGCCATTGTTTCCGCCGTCCCGCGCAACTGCGTCGCGGCGCTGGAGACCGAGCCGACCACCGAATTGATTTCCTCGGACAGCGCGACCTGAGCGGTCACCACATCCCAGGTCAGCATGGCGCCGACGTACATCTTGCGTCGGTTGAATACCGGGGTGACCCGCAGGTCCAAAATTTCATCGCCCAGACGAATGTTGGCCCGATGCGGCAGGTTCGTCGGATCCGCCAGGATCGCCCGCTGATGTTCCGGCTTCTTGTGAAAGATATCGACCGATTGGCCGACGATTTCATCGGCCTTGCACGGCAACAAATGCTCCAACCCTCGAAGGGTCCGCAGGCTTTCGTTGTTCATGTAGGTGATCGTGAATGCCTTGGCTTCCATGTACATGGCATTGACCGGCATCTGATCGACCATCTGGCGCAATTCATTCGCCTGACGTTCGGCCAGAACCTTGTCCGTCACCACGTTCCACAGCAACAACGGCCCCAAGTATCGCCCGTCCAGGTCTCGGCGGGCGACAATCTCCAAATCCAGGATGTTTTCGCCAAGTTCGATCGTCGCGCGATGTGGCAGATTTTCGGGATCGGAGAGAATTTTCCGCTGGTGTTCGGGGTGCTTATGGAAGATGTCGATGCTCTGCCCCAAGATCTGATCGGCCGGAACCGGCAGATGGCCCTCGATCCTCTTCAAAAGCTCCAGAGAACAGGCATTCAAGTAGACGATTTTGAAATCCGGCAGATCGCAGCACATCAATGCCGCCGGCACGGCCTCCAACTCGCGAAACAGGCCCCCCGCGTACGACGCGGGCCTTCCTTTTGCCAGGAACACAACCTTATCCCCCCAAAGTGGATTTTACCTGCGCACCCCGCCTGTCGGCGATCCGTCCCAGTGATACGCAGCCCCCCCTGATCATTTGCGGCACTTATATGCAAGTTCCCCAAATAACCGTTCCATCATCCGTCACGATATTTGATCACGGGAAAATTGTCTGTGGGGGACACCGACAAATTTGTAGGGATTTATCGATAATTTTTAGCCCGAAAAGTCGTTAATCTTCGACCTCGATCCCCAATTTCACGAGTTTCTCGCATAGACCATCGATTCTTTTGAAACCGGTCTTCTCCAAAATTCGAGAACGATAGGTCTCCACGGTCTTGGGGCTGACCCCCATTCTTCCAGCGATCTGACGGTTCGAGGCCCCGCCCAAAACAGACCTCAAGACTTCGCTTTCCCGCGATGACAACAACGCCATTTGTTGCAACAGGGCTTCCCGTTCGCGCTGTGTCGTATTTCGTCGATGGTTCGACGTCAGGGCGGAATTCACCCCATCGAGCAAGGCTTGTTCATCAAGCGGCTTTTCAAGAAAATCCAGCGCGCCCAGTTTCATGGCGCGGACGCCCGTTTGCACCGTGGCATGGCCGCTTATGAGGATGACCGGCACTTGGCTTCCATCCCGCCGAAGACGCTCAAGCAACTCAATCCCGCTCATCCCGGGCATACGCATATCCGTGACGATACAGCCCCCCAAACCGGGCGCCCATTCCTGAAGAAAGGCCACAGCCGAGGGGAAACCGACAGATTTATATCCGACCGATCCCATCAATCGGACAAGGCGGTCTCGGAGGGCTGGGTCATCGTCGATAACGTAGACGCATTCCCCCCTGGCGATCGTCGCATTCATCGACGGCCCTCCCGATGGAGGCGCCCTCGGTCCGCGACGCTCCGTCCAAACCGGCCAGTTTCAATTTCGGTTATGTCGACACAGGGAGATGTGAATGGTGTGTGGTTGCACGCTTCCATTGCCCCGCCAACCACGACAAGGGCATGATTCATTTTTTTCATTGGCTATTCGGTCGACCCCCCGGTCAGAAGTTCAATCGCTGTCCTATCACCGAAACCCTTGATTGCCCTTCTAAGCACTCCCCCATACCCAATTCTTGGGTGCCTTCCGTATTGTAAGATTTGATCAAGGTTTGTCCCGATCGCTTCAAGACGGCAGACCACAGGATTGTATGTGTGAAATTCGGAGAATACAACAAGTCCATAGAAGCAACATGGGTATTACCCGATGTTTCCCGGATTAATCATCGCCATCCACCTCTTCCCGCGCGATCTGACGCAAACCATCGACCGCCGTTTGGAACAGCGGATTGTCTCCCCCGCCCAAATGAACGATGAAGACCGGGCGCCGAAACACCGGCGCGCCCTCGATCAGATGCAAGGTCCCTTCGTTCAGGCGCGGTCGGACGGCGCGCAACGGAAGATAAGCCGCCCCGCCACCACGCAGGATATGCTGCAACGCCAACGGCCCATAGCTGACGGCCAGGGCAGGAGGCTCCTGCTCAGGATAGGCATCCTGGTATTCCATTCGGAATTCAGCCCCCCAATCGACGAAGATGTAGCCCCTGTCCCAAGGCCCCCGCGTCGCCGGGTCGGTCGAAACCAGAACGAGGCTGTCCTGCGCCAACTTCTCGACCACCAGCCCCGAGCGATGCTGGGGCGTGTAACTGACGGCGAGATCAATCAACCCCTCGGAGACTTGGCTCATCAGGGTATCGGAGGTTCCGATATCGACCCGCAAGGCGACCTCAGGCATGGCCTGGCGGCTCCAGGACATCCAACTGACCATCAACCGCTCCCACAAGGTGAATTCGGCCCCTACAGTCAGCAGCGAGGAAAATTCGGTTGGCAGCCCGACGTTGTGACGCGCCTGCTCCCACGTCTGCAGTAATTTTTCCGCATAGGGACGGAACTGCACGCCGGCGGCCGTCAACGACGCCCCGGCCTTGGTTCTGATGAACAGAGCCTGGCCCAACAGGTCTTCCAGAAGTTTCACCCGCGTGCTGACGGTCGACTGCGTCACATACAAGCGTTCCGCCGCTTTGACGAAGTTTCCGACCTCGCAAATCGCCAGAAATGTTCGCGCCAGATTGATGTCCATGAGCGCCGTCTCCTCAGCTTCGGGAGGTTATTTGGAGCCTCATTTTAACATCGGAATTTTTGATACAAACCATAATTTTATTTCGTTTGAGAAAACTTTGATATTGCCGGAGAGTCTGCCCGTCCAATCGTGGACAACCATCCTTTTCCGGAGGATTACATGAACGTGAAGACCTTCATTGGCACCGCCGCCGTCGCTCTGGCGCTTGCGGCTCCGGCTTTCGCCGTCGACGTGACCAATGAACAGGATACCGAAGTGCAGCTCACGGTGTCCGACAACGACGGTTCCGAATTGATCAACCTCGCCGCCGGCGAGACCATTCCGAACCTGTGCGAGAAATGCAAACTGGTCGTCGGCGACGAATCCCTGAACGTTGAGGGCGATCAAGTCGCCGTCATCCGTAACGGTAAGATTTCCGTCCGCGCCAACTAAGCACCGAATGCGTCACCGGGCCCCGGCCCGGTGATGCTGGAACGCGCCTGGGAGGGCGTCATCGGGAACGGGAGCAGACGACGTCGGGTCAACTGCCCCGCCCCTCACGAAAGGACAGCCCCGATGCGCCTCCCGTTCCCGAGCGACGCCAATCCAATCGCCCGGACATCGATGACACCGACCGGACGGCGTTCCGTCGAAATCTGACTGAAAAGCCCACGCCGACGCCTAACACCGAAAAAACCAGCAGACACATTTTCATCAATCGGCCAAACGCCCTCCCACGAATGGCCCCCTTTCTTGAAAGGCTTTCGCCATGTTGACGCAAACCCCGAATTCCCCTTCCGCCCTGTCCACCGAGAAGTCGTTCTTGCAACGAGCCGACGAAGTTACCGGCTTGGTGCTGTTCTTGCTGATCGTGGGCGGCGGCGTGGTCGCGCCCTTCGCGCTTTATGCCTACGGGTTGTTGTTCCGCTAGCCGCGGAACGCCTTCCGCCGACGCCTAAGGAGACATCCCCGATGAGCGCGAACCCGACCCAAAAAACCCTGGGCCCGATCAGCGACCTTGAACGCCACCTGCCACCGGAATGGTGGCGTTCCCTTTTCAACGCCCTGTATCTGAAGACCGACGGCGACGTGACCGAAAACGACGACGCCACCCGGGAAGAGATCGACACTCTATTGAGCATTGCCGGCCTCTCGTCCGAAGAACGGGTCCTCGACCTGTGCTGCGGCCAGGGCCGCCACTGCCTGGAATTGGCGCGGCGCGGCTTCGCCAACGTCACCGGTGTCGACCGGTCGCGCTATCTGGTGCGACTGGCCCGGCGTCGGGCCCGCGCGCAAGGTCTGCATGTACAGTTCAAGGAAGGCGACGCCCGTCGCATTTCCCTGAAGCCGGACAGCTTTGATTCTGTTCTGCTGCTGGGCAACTCGTTCGGCTACTTCGAACAGGAAGAAGACGACCTGTCGGTGCTGACCGCCGTCCAGCGGGTGTTGCGCTCGTCGGGGCGTCTTGTCCTGGATATCACCGACGGTGACTGGATGCGTGCGCATTTCGAACCGCGCAGCTGGGAATGGATCGACGCCAACCAGCTTGTCTGTCGCGAACGGTCCCTGTCTTCCGACGGCTCGCGTCTGATTTCACGCGAAGTCGTGATCCATGCCGAAAAGGGTGTGATCGCCGACCAGTTCTATGCCGAGCGTCTGTACGGGGCCGAGGCCCTGAAAACCCTGCTGGAAACCGCCGGGTTCCGGGACGTCGTGTTCCATCGGGAAATGGAAGGCAACTCCAACCGCCTGACCGACCGGGGTGCCGACCTGGGCATGATGGCGCGCCGCCATCTGGTGACCTGCCGCGGGCCGGTCAAAGCGGCTCAACGCGGCCGCGGCCCGGTGTTCCCGGATGTAACCGTTCTGATGGGCGACCCCCGTCGTCCGGACCCGGTCAAACTGGGCGGTAAGTTCAACCCCGAGGATATGGAAACCATCAATAAGCTGAAGGCCGCGCTCGGAACCCTGGGCGACTATCGCTTCAGCTATGAAGACGACCATTCGAACCTGTTCCAGCGACTGGAAAAGGACCGCCCGTCCTTCATCCTCAACCTGTGTGACGAAGGCTATAACAACGAGGCCCTGAAGGAACTGCACGTTCCCGCGATCCTGGAAATGCTGGACATTCCTTATACCGGCGCCGGTCCGGCCGCCCTTGGCCTGTGCTATGATAAGGCGATCGTCCGCGCCGTGGCCCAGCAGTGCGACATTCCGGTCCCGCTCGAAACCTATTTCGATCCGGATGATCAGGTCGCGACCATTCCGTCGGTGTTTCCGGCCCTGATCAAACCCGCCCAGGGCGACAGTTCGATCGGCATCACCCAGAACGCCGTCGTCCATACGCCCGAGGAAATGGTCGCCTATCTGGCCGATCTGCGGCGCACCCTGCCCGGTCGCGCGGTGCTGGTGCAGGAATTCCTGGACGGTCCCGAGTACAGCGTTGCGTTGATCGGCAACCCCGGTCAGGGCTTCCACGTCCTGCCGGTTCTGGGCGTCGATTACTCGAAACTGGACCCGACCCTGCCGAAGCTGCTCGGCTACGAGTCGAAATGGCAGCCGGACTCCCCCTATTGGAACGACATCGCCTACAAACCGGCCGAGTTGGAGGAGGAAAGCCGCCGCACGCTGGTCGATGCCTCGGCGACCCTGTTCCAGCGCCTGGGGTGCCGCGACTACGCCCGGTTCGACTTCCGCACCGACGTCAACGGCACCATCAAGCTGCTGGAGGTCAACCCCAACCCCGGTTGGTGCTGGGATGGCAAGTTCAACCTGATGGCCGCGTTCGAAGGCCTCAGCTATCCGGACCTGCTTCGCATGATCCTCGAAGCCGCCCAGGCCCGCGTCGGCGACGCCATTGCCCAGCAATGGGCGGACCAGCCTGTGCGCATTCAGGCCTCTGCCTGACGATTACCGACGTTGCGTCCGCCCCATCGCGTGTGGGGCGGACGAGCGCGGAAATATCGGCAAAAAATTTACCTTAAATTTTATTCAAGTATGACGGCCGTCACAGCTACCGCCAGGCGCGATGGTTAATGTCCCGCCGCTTTCCGATATTGGACGGCTTCACGGCACCCGACGCGGCGCGGTCCCTAGATCGCACGACCGGGTGCGTTGCCTGCGTTTCGGAGACCACAGGAGGTCACGATTTCCGCGACGGACGCCACATACCGCTTTTTCCAGCGCCAGGTTGAAATTGCCAACCTGAAGAATCCTCTGTTCACCGAGGTTCTGAGTGTCTGGAACGACTTGCGGGACGACACGATAGCGCCGCCATGGCGGGTCGCCGACCTGTTGCGCTATCCGTCCGTCGTCATCCCGTTCATCAGCATCATCGACGTGCTGACGGACGGTGAATTCCGCTACCGCTATTGGGGCACCGGGCACGTCGACGTCAAAGGCTATGACTATACCGGCCAGTCGCCGCTGGCCCACGAGCCGCGCGAATACGGCCGCATGATCAATGACGAATACGCCTCGGTCGTGGACGCTTGCCAGCCGATGGCGTTCGTCCACGACATTCGCCCGGGTCTGGCCCAAGTCTCGAAGTATCAGGAAACCCTGCGCCTGCCCCTATCGAACGATGGCTCTACTGTCTCCGGGGTCATTTCGTTTGCCGATTGGCGCACCAACTCGGGCCAATGGACGGAAATGTTCGATACTTTGTCGGACACAGCGACGGCGCAGATTAAATCCGGCTGATCCCCTGACGGGGACGTACGGGGCTTCAATCAAATATCGACCACGGCCTGAACCGGGAAGCGTTCCTTGATCCGCTCCATCAATTGGTCGCGCACCAAGCGATAAGCCTGCAGCTTTTCCTCGCGGCTTTCCGATTCGATGATCGACGGATCGAACGTGTTCCAGAACTCGACATCGCAGGCCATGATCCGCGTCAGTTCCATGGCCTTGTGCTGGGCCTCGGGCGACAAAGTGATAACCAGATCGAAAAAGTCGTCTTCCAAATCGTCGAAGGTTTTCGAACGATGGCGCGAGATATCGATGCCGATCTCGTCCATCACCGCGACGGCGAAACCGTCGATTTCCCCGTCGCGCACGCCGGCACTATCGACATAAATCTTATGCCCGTGCAGGAACTTGAGAATGCCCTCCGCCATGGGGGAGCGGATCGAGTTCATCGTGCACGAGAATAGGACGGCAGAGGGAAGCTCAGACAAACGCGCCGCCCCCTTAAGCCTTGATATGCAGGACGCAGACCAGCGTGAACAGGCGTCGCGCGGTCCGCAGATTCATATCGACACGGTCTTCCAGCCGCGTCCGCAGAATCTCGGCGCCTTCGTTGTGCAGGCCCCGGCGGCCCATATCGATGGCTTCGATCTGGCTGGG
>DJHY01000201.1 GCA_002433335.1 Rhodospirillaceae bacterium UBA6608
AAGAAATACCTGCCGGAAATCGCCTCGGGCAATCTGCGCCTGCAGGCATTCGGCGTGACCGAACCGACCTCGGGCACCGATACCACGCGCATTCGCACGACGGCGCGCAAGGACGGCAATGAATGGGTGATCAACGGCCAGAAGGTCTGGACCTCGCGCGCTGCGCATTCCGACCTGATGCTGTTGCTGGCCCGCACCACGCCGGCCGACCAGGTCGAAAAGCGCACCCACGGCATCTCGACCTTCCTGATCGATCTTCGGGAAGCGCAGAAGAACGGCTGCGAAATCCGCCCGATCGACGCCATGGTCAACCACAACACCTGCGAAGTGTTCTTCGACAACGTGCCGATCCCGGCGGATGCCCTGATCGGCGAAGAAGGCAAAGGCTTCCGCTACATCCTGGACGGGATGAACGCCGAGCGCTGCCTGACCGCGTCGGAAGCCATCGGCAACGGCCGCTACTTCCTGGAAAAGGCGGTGGCCTATGCCAACGAGCGCATCGTGTTCAAGCGCCCGATCGGCCAGAACCAGGGCATCCAGTTCCCCATCGCCAAGGCCTATGCGGACCTGGAAGCGGCGGACCTGATGGTGCGCAAGGCGACGGCCATGTTCGACAACGGCATGTCCTGCGGCGCCGAAGCCAACATGGCGCGCCTGCTGTCGGCGCAATCGGCCTGGGACGCGGGCGAAGCCTGCTTCACCACCCACGGCGGGTTCGCCTTCGCCCGTGAGTACCACATCGAACGCAAATGGCGAGAAGCGCGACTCGCTCGTACGGCGCCTATTTCGCCGAACTTGATCCTCAGCTTTATCGCGCAGCATGTGCTGGGGATGCCTCGGTCGTACTAAACGCCGGGGCGCAACTTCCCTGTTGCTAACTTTCCCGCCGGTTCCTTTTGGAGCCGGCGGATTTTTTTTGTCCTCTCTGCAATGACAGGCATGGTCATGCAGGGACAAGGCGCTATCCTCGTCTCCTCGCCCGCCTCTTCCAGATCGCTCAGGACGACCAATGACCTTGAAGCTCTATTCCCGATATCGCAATTCGGCCGGACAGCGCGTCCGCATCACCCTGAACCTCAAAGGCATCGATTACGAATACGTCGCCGTCGATGACATGCGGACCGAGGCCTATCGCAAGATCAATCCGCAAGGGTTGCTGCCGGCGCTGGACATCGACGGCACCATCGTCGGCCAGTCGACCGCGATCATCGATTGGTTGGAAGAGACCTATCCGACCCCGTCGATCCTGCCGCACGACCCGATGGAGCGGATGACCGCGCGCTCCATCGCCCAGTTCATCGCCTGCGAAATCCACCCGATCCATAACCATCGGGTCCGCGACCATCTGGTGGAGGTCGAAGGCTGGTCCGAGGAAAAGACCATGGAATGGTACGCCCATTGGATCGACAAGGGCCTGACCACGGTCGAAACGATGCTGGCCCAGCGCAAGAAGCAAACGACATTCTGCGTCGGCGACGCGCCGACCATTGCCGATATCTACCTGGTGCCGGTCCTGGGCAATGCGCGCTGGTTCGGCTTTCCGTTGGATGCCTATCCTCGGGTCTTGGCCGCCGACGCCGCCTGCGCCGAATTGGATGCTTTCCGCTTGGCCATGCCCGAAGCGCAGCCGGATTTTCCCGGATATGAGGCGGAGCGAACCTAAATAGCGTCTTTTGTGCGCCTGCGAGCGATTGACGAGGGCGGGCGAGCATGCTGGTATATTCGCCGCCGGAAGCCAGCGCAGGCGAGCCGGGAAGCCATTGAAAAGCGGCGTTAATCGGCCATGAGCATCCATGTCGCCCTCCACCACCGGACGACCTATCTTTACGACCGGAAAGTTCAGATGGGCCCGCAGGTTATCCGCCTGCGCCCCGCCCCGCATGCCCGCACCCCGGTGCTTAGCTATGCCCTGAAGCTGGAGCCCGAAGGTTACTTCATCAATTGGCAGCAGGACCCGCACGGCAACTATCAGGCCCGCGTGGTCTATCCCGACCCGGTCGAGAAATTCCAGGTCACGATCGACCTGGTCGCCGACATGTCGGTGCAAAACCCGTTCGATTTCTTTCTAGAGCCCGAAGCCGAGGAGCTGCCGTTCGATTACGCCCCGGACCTGAAACGGGAACTGGACGGCTACCTGCAACCGGAACCCGCGGGACCGTTGCTGCAAAAGTGGCTGGATGCCCTGCCCAAGCCCGAAGGCTCGACCGTGAATTTCCTGGTCGACCTGAACCAGCGTCTGCAGAACGACATCCAATATCTGATCCGCATGGAACCAGGGGTTCAAACCTGCGAGGAAACCCTGGAGCGGGGCATGGGATCGTGCCGCGATACGGGCTGGCTGCTGGTCGAAATCCTGCGCCACCTGGGTTTCGCCGCGCGCTTCGTCTCGGGCTATCTGATTCAGTTGAAGCCCGACGTCAAATCCTTGGACGGCCCGTCCGGCGCGGAAGAAGATTTCACCGACCTGCATGCCTGGACCGAGGTTTACCTGCCGGGCGCCGGCTGGATCGGCCTGGACCCCACGTCGGGCCTGTTGGCGGGCGAAGGGCACATTCCCCTGGCCGCGACGCCGCGCCCGAGCAGCGCCGCGCCGATCAGCGGCGCCATCGGACAGGCCAATGTCGAATTCGATTTCGACATGCTGATCACCCGCATCGCCGAAACGCCGCGCGTGACCAAGCCCTATACAGAAGAACAGTGGCAGACCATCGACCGCCTGGGCGACGAGATCGATAAACAACTGGCCGATCAGGACGTGCGCCTGACCCTGGGCGGGGAGCCGACCTTCGTCTCCGTCGATCACGTCGATGCCGAAGAATGGAACACCGCCGCCGTCGGCAAAACCAAACGCCCCTTGGCCGACGATCTGATCCGCCGTCTGCGCGACAAATACGCGCCCAACGGCCTGCTCCACTACGGCCAGGGCAAATGGTATCCGGGCGAGCAACTGCCGCGTTGGGCCTTTGCGTTGTATTGGCGTAAGGACGGCGAGCCGATCTGGAAAGATCAGGAAGCCTTCGCCCGCGAGACCGAAGACCATAAGCCGGACATCAAGGCCGCCGAGACCTTTGCCCAGGGCATCGCCGAGCGCCTGGGCGTCGCACCCGAGGCCGCGACCCCGGCGTTCGAAGATCCCTGGCATTTCATGGAAAAGGAACGCCGCCTGCCGGACAACGTGACCCTGGACGATTCCAAGCTGGACGACCCGCTGGAACGCGAGCGCCTGGCGCGGGTGTTTTCCAAGGGCTTGTCCACGCCGACGGGCTATGTCCTGCCGGTGCAGCGTTGGAATTCCAAGGACGGGTCGCGCCGTTGGGTGTCCGAGCCTTGGTCGATGCGAACGAACCGGCTGGTCCTGATCCCCGGCGACTCGCCGGTCGGCTTCCGCCTGCCGCTGGCATCCCTGCCCCATATCGCGGCCATCGATTATCCCTACGTCGTCCCCGCCGATCCGTTTTCCGAATTCCCCGACCTGCCCAAGGCCGATGCCGCGCGGCAACCTTACCTGCAAGGTAGCGAGCATCCCGGCGCCAACCGCCAGACCGTGTCCGCGCAATCGCTGGGCGACGATGGTCGGCGGGTCCGCGCGGCGATGACGGTCGAACCCCGCGACGGGCGGCTGTGCGTGTTCATGCCGCCGACGGAAACTCTGGAAGACTACCTGGACCTGATCGCCGCCATCGAGGACGCGGTCGCGGAGACGGGCATGCCCGTGCATATCGAGGGCTATGAGCCGCCGCACGATCCGCGCCTCAACGTCATCAAGGTCACCCCGGACCCCGGCGTGCTGGAGATCAATATCCACCCGGCATCAAGCTGGCGGGAAATGGTCGAACATACGGAGACCCTTTATGAAGAGGCGCACCTATCGCGCCTGGGCACCGAGAAATTCATGCTCGACGGTCGCCACACCGGCACCGGCGGGGGCAACCATGTGGTCGCGGGCGGAGCCACGGCGGCGGACAGCCCGTTCCTGCGCCGCCCGGACCTGCTGGGCAGCCTGATCACTTATTGGCAGCACCACCCCAGCCTGTCCTACATGTTCTCGGGCATGTTTATCGGCCCAACCAGCCAGGCCCCGCGCGTCGACGAAGCGCGCCACGACGGCCTGTACGAATTGGAAATCGCCCTGGCGCAGATGCCGGACAAAGGGGCCGACTGCCCGCCCTGGCTGATCGACCGCATCCTGCGCAATCTGCTGATCGACGTTTCCGGCAACACCCACCGCACGGAAATCTGCATCGACAAGCTGTATTCTCCCGACGGCCCCACGGGCCGCCTGGGCCTGGTTGAATTCCGCGCCTTCGAAATGCCGCCCCATGCGCGCATGAGCCTGACGCAGCAATTGCTGTTGCGCGCCCTGATCGCCCGGTTCTGGGACGCGCCCTATTCCGGCCCGTTGGTCCGCTGGGGAACGCAGTTGCACGACCGGTTCATGCTGCCTCATGCCGTCTGGGCCGATTTCGAGGATGTGATCCGCGACATGAACGCCCATGGCTATCCGTTCGATGCCGCCTGGTTCGCGCCCCATTTCGAATTCCGCTTTCCGCGTTACGGCGCCGTGCAGTACGAGCAGACGGAAATCGAACTCCGTCAGGCCCTGGAACCCTGGCACGTGATGGGCGAGGAAGGAGCGGTCGGCGGGACCGTGCGCTTCGTCGATTCCTCGGTCGAACGTTTGCAGGTCCGGATCTCGGGCCTGACCGGCGAGCGTTACCGCGTCGCCTGTAACGGCTACGAAGTCCCGCTGACGTCGACCGGCACGGCCGGGGAATATTTCGCGGGCGTGCGGTTCAAGGCTTGGAAGGCGGCTTCGGCCCTGCATCCCGGAATCGACGTGGACGCGCCGCTGACCTTCGATTTGTACGACACCTGGACCGGGCGGGCCGTTGCCGGCTGCACCTATCACGTGGCTCATCCGGGTGGTCGAAACTTCGAACACTTCCCGGTCAATGCCTATGAAGCGGAAAGCCGCCGCCTTGCGCGATTCGAAGAGATCGGCCATACGCCGGGCCCGTCCGAGCCGCCGAAACGGACCGCCAGCGGAGAATTCCCGATGACGCTGGACCTGCGACGGGCGAAAACCGTGCATTAACGCGACTTAAACGGCTTATCAGATTAGATTAAGCTTGATCAAACAACGCACTAGCGGACGGCAGGGCGATCTCTTATCCTCGCCGTCCAACGTCGGGAATGGGCCGACACGGTCTTGGAGCAACGGGTGAGCGGCATGGATTCCGCCAAAAAAGGTATGTCGCAGGATCTTTTCCTGGCCGACAGCTATGCCCCGTTCTCTGGCGTCTACGACGAGATGATGGACCAGACCCACGGCGTGCGCCCGCATTGGCGTTACTTCCTGGAAAGCCTGGGCAGGTTCAGCCAGACCGAATTGCGCGAACGCTGGGACACGGCGCAGCGCCTCGTCCGCGAAAACGGCACGACCTATAACATCTACGACGAAACCGGCGAGTCAACGCGCCCCTGGCGGATGGACCCCCTGCCCTTTCTGATCGGGCCGGAAGAATGGAAATCCCTGGAAGCGGGGCTGATCCAGCGGGCCAAGCTGTTGAACGCCGTGGTCCGCGATATCTACGGCGAACAGGATCTGCTTCAGCGGAACCTGCTGCCGTCGTCTCTGATCTACGGCAACCCGGCGTTCCTGCGCCCGATGCACGGCATTAAACCACCCGGCGATGTGCACCTGCACTTCCTGGCATTCGACTTGGCCCGCGCCGCCGACCAGCGCTGGTGGGTTCTAAGCGACCGCACCCAGGCTCCGTCCGGCGCCGGGTATACGCTGGAAAACCGCATCGTTCTGGCCCGCACCCTGCCCGACATCTTCCGCTCGGCGCAGGTTCATCGTTTGGCCGGGTTTTTCCAGGCCCTGTCGGACAACCTGATCGCGCTGACCGGCAAGGACGAGCCGCTGGCCGTGCTGATGACGCCGGGCCCACACAACGAAACCTATTTCGAGCATGCCTATCTGGCGCGCTATCTGGGCTTCCCCCTGGTCGAGGGCGCGGACCTGACCGTGCGCGACAACAAGGTCTATCTGAAGACCCTGAACGGTCTGAAGCAGGTCGACTTGATCTTGCGCCGCGTCGATTCAGACTTCTGCGATCCGCTGGAACTGCGAAACGACTCGCTGCTGGGCGTGGCCGGGCTGGTCGCCGCCGCCCGCGCGGGCAACGTCGTGATCGCCAATTCGCTCGGCTCCGGCGTGGTCGAATGCGAAGCCTTGATGAGCTTCTATCCGGGTCTGTGCCGGGAGCTTCTGGGCGAAGACTTGAAAATACCCTCGCTAGCTACCTGGTGGTGCGGCCAGGAACAGGAACGCGAATACGTCAGCCAACATCTGGACGAATTGGCCCTGCGGCCGACGTTCTCCAACTCATCGATCCTGTCGAACCGCAAAGGGGCCTTGCTGCCCGGTCAGGCGATCGGCGACCGCAGGCAAGAGGTCTTGGACCTGCTGGACCGTCGCGGCTACCAGTACTTCGGGCAGGAAACCCTGACCCTCTCGACCACGCCCGGCTGGTCCGAGGAAGGCATCGTGCCGCGCCCGGTGGTCCTGCGCGTCTATCTTTGCGCCGACGGCGACAGCTACCGCGTGATGCCGGGCGGCCTGACCCGCACCACCGACAGCGTCAACGCCCAGGCCGTAACCATGCAGCAGGGCGATGCCTCGAAAGATACCTGGGTCCTGTCGGACACGCCGGTCTCGACCTTTACCCGGTTGGCTGCGCCCGATCAGGCGGTGACCTTGCGGCGCAGCGGCAATGACCTGCCCTCGCGCGTCGCTGACAACCTGTACTGGCTGGGCCGTTACGCCGAACGGACGGAAAGCTCCGTGCGCCTGATGCGGGCGATGATCCTGCGCCTCGCGGGTGAAGCCGGCGCCGGCGACGAGCCGCAGACCCTGACCCGCCTGACCAACATCCTGGTCGATCTGGAATACCTCAACCGGCGGACCGCCAATAAGGCCGCCGCCGGGGGCATCCGCGGCGTCGAACGAGAACTGGCGATCATCCTGTTCGATCGCGGCCGCGCCAACGGCTTGTTGAACTTGCTGGGAAATTTGCAACGCACGGCCTCGCTAGTGCGCGAACGCCTCAGCACCGATTCATGGCGTATTCTGAACAGCCTGCATCAACAGGCGGTCGGACAGGCATCGATGATTCGCCTGGACGTCAACGCCGCGTTGGCCTTTCTGAACCACATCCTGGAAGAGCTTTCGGCCTTCAGCGGCATGCAGATGGAAAACATGACGCGCTCGCTGGGTTGGCGACTGCTGGATACGGGGCGGCGCGTCGACCGCATTACCCATACGTCCAAGCTGATCCGCGAATTGGTGTTCGACGGCAACCCCGCGGAAGAAGGGCGTTTGGACCTGTTGCTGGAATTGGGCGACAGTTCGATGACCTACCGGACCCGCTACCTGTCGACGGTGCAATTGCCCGCGGTGGTCGATTTGTTGCTGACCGACGATACCACTCC
>DJHY01000315.1:0-222 GCA_002433335.1 Rhodospirillaceae bacterium UBA6608
CGTCGCGCCCCGTCGTAATCATTGACCGCGCGATGCATGGTCACCCGATTGTCCCAGATGGCGACAGCGCCCGGCGTCCAGCGGAACCGGCAGGTGAATTCATCGCGGACCATATGGGCATAGAGGAAGTTCAGGATCGCCGCCGACTCGTCCTCGGCCATGCCCTTGATCCGCAGGGTATAGTTCGGGTTCACATACAGCGCCTTGCGGCCCGTTTCCGGA
>DJHY01000315.1:528-11705 GCA_002433335.1 Rhodospirillaceae bacterium UBA6608
CGCCTTGCGGCCCGTTTCCGGATGCACGCGGACGATGGGATGTTCGATTTCAGCCTCGGCGTCTTCGGAGGCATCGATCTGCATGGATTTGGTCGAGGCATTACTGCCCGCGAATTTTCCGGCCTTGCCATAGGACCGCCCGGCGGTATGCAGCGCCGTCAGCCCCTCCAGGATGTCCTTCATGACCGGCGACAACGCTTCGTAGGCTGCGGTCGTGCTGGCGAACTTGGTGTCGCCGCCCGCCGCCGGAACCTCCAAACCGTATAGGACAGAAGCCTTGGACGGTTCCTCTAAAAACGTCATGTCCGTGTGCCAGTTGCCGCCGAAGTTATAGGTCTTGCGCTCCTCGGCTTCTTTGACGATCTCGACGATCTCCGGATGCCCGTCCACGGACTTGACGAAAGGAATGCCGCAAATCTCGCCGAACAGGCGGCCGACCGCCTTGTGTTGGTCCGGCGTCATCTTTTGGTCTCGCAGGAACACCACGTGATGCTCGAGAAAGGCCCGATAAAGTTCCTCGGCCTGACGGTTGTCCAGCGGGCGGGACAAATCCAACCCGTCGATTTCCGCCCCGATCGTGCCTGCCAGGGGCCGCACCGTAATGGTTTCATAGGTCGTCATGAGCAGGCTCCTCCCCAGCCCCGCAGCCCCGACATTGGGGCTGCGTCTATCTCACGTGGGTAATCGCGCCGGATTAAAACGTAATAACCTGGCGGACCGTATGACCTTCATGCAGGCGGTCGAAGGCTTCGTTGATCTGTTCCAACGGGATTTTCTCGCAGATCAGCTTGTCCACCGGCAACGCGCCCCGCTTGTACATTTCGATGTAATTGGGAATGTCCCGTTCCGGCACGCAGCTGCCCAGGTAGCTTCCCTTGATGGTGCGTTCTTCGGTCACCAGGTTGACGTGCTGGACGCAGAAATTGGTGGCCGGATGGCTAAGGCCCGACGACGTCGTGGTCCCGCCGCGCTTGGTCACCTTATAGGCCAGTTCCATGGCCTCGACCTTGCCGACGCATTCAAACATGTATTCCAGGCCGCCGCCGGTGGCGTCCTTGACCTTCTCGACCACGTTGTTGTCCAGGGCGTTGAACACCTGATCGCAGCCCAGGCGCTTGCCCCATTCCAACTTATCGTCCAGGGCGTCGATGCCGATGATGTGCTTGGCGCCGGCGGCCTTGGCGCCCATCACGGCGGCCAGGCCGGTCCCGCCCAGGCCGACAACGCCGACTGTCGAGCCCGGCGTAACCTTCGCCGTGTTGATGACCGCGCCGACGCCGGTGATCACCGCGCAGGAGAACGTACAAGCCACGTCGAGCGGTAGTTCCTTATCGATCTTGATGACCGACGACCGGTGCGACACCGCGTATTCCGCGAAACAGGACACACCCGCCTGGTGATACAGCTTGGTGCCGTTCTTGTGCAGGCGCATACCGCCGCCCAGCAACGTCCCCGAACTGTTGGCGGCGCCACCCGGTTCGCACAGCGACGGGCGGCCTTCGCGGCAGGGGCGGCATTTGCCGCAGGACGGCAGAAAGGCGAAAACCACATGGTCGCCCGGCTCCAGGTCCGTCACGCCGGGGCCGACTTCCTGCACGATGCCAGACGCTTCATGGCCCAGAACGATCGGCAAGGGCCGCTCGCGCACGCCGGCGACGACCGACAGGTCAGAGTGACAAACACCCGCAGCCGCCATTTTGATCAGCACTTCGTTTGCCTGCGGCGGATCGAGGTCGACCTCTTCCACCCGCACGGGCTGCGATTTGGCATAGGGCTGAGCAGCGCCCAGTTCATAGATGACGGCGGCTTTCATTTTCATTTCTGGATGGGCTCCCGAGAGAATTTTAAAATGGTCACGTTTCTTATCTGGCGGGAAGCTTATCCCTGCCCGTGTCCATCGGCAAGACACCCCCAAGCGTCAGACCTAGCGAACCTGAGCAATCAACACCAGCATGACGAGAAAAGACTGGAGTCTTTTTCAAACCGATATAAAAGCGGCATGAAGGTCATCATCTTCTTTGCGTTATTAGGTCGCGCACAAAATTTCAACAAAACAGCGACGTCCGTGCGGAGAATAGAAATTGAAATTCATCGTGAATTACAACGTCGATCCGGCCGAAACCGATTTTCGGTCCGTGCAGCATGTCATGTCCATCATCAGGACCTTCCTCGCCGTTTTCACCGATAGAGATTCCTGCGCGCTTGAAATCCGTACCGACGACACCTCCTTGGGCAACTTCTCACTCCATGGGGTGTTCAACGAATGCTTGGAACAAGAGCGCCACCTGCACAAAGCTTCGGGCATCGTGCGAATTGTCACCCCCACACCAGAGGCGATCCAACACAACGATGACGACATCATTTTGCCCCCCTCTGCTCCTGTCAGCGCCGACGACCTGTTCAGAATGTACCGGAATTCCGACTCTCGCTTAGCGACCGCCTATGAAGAAGAACATGTCAGCGATCTTTACGATGCTGATATGATCGCCTTCGCAACGACCAACGGAAACGGTTTCGGCTCCAGCACGCCGGAGCAGGCGCGCCCCGCCGTTACCTATATCACCCGGCCGGATAACAACGTCACCAGTGTCCTTGACGTCGGTTGTGGAGCGGGCCGAATTTACGAACAACTCTCGAGGCATTGCCTGATAACAGGGCATGCCATGCCCCATTACGTCGGTCTCGACTACAGCCGCAGCCAAATCGAACGGGCGCGAAGAAAATACCCGCGCGCATTTTTCAGTTACGGCGATGCAACCGAGTTACCGTTTCCAGATAACAGCTTTGATATCGTCGTGGCATCAAGCGTGTTGGGCTTCATGCCGATTGAAAGAGCGATAAAAGGCCTGTCCGAGGTTTTAAGGATAGGGCGCAAGGGAGCCTTGACGGAACTAACCTGCACGAGCCGAACTCACCCCCTGACCGGTCGCGGAACATTTGAAAAATTCAGATGGAGTTCGAGATATAGCGTAGTCACGTCTCACCCTCCGATTGAAGACGTTCTCGCAGTCGCTCAGTCCTCGAACAAAGTTGACGTCACGCAGAAAGAACATATCCACGTACACACACAAGCCGGACACCAGACGACGGTGCCGGAAGCCAGCGAGCAGTTTGCCGTTTTCAACCAATTTCTCGAACAATCCATACAATCCCTGCTACCGAAGCACGGCAGCGTCGATAGGATTCCGCGCGATGAAATTGATTCCCTGATGCTGCGGGGAGGACAAGTGGAGTTGGCATCCGGCGCCAAACACCGCATTGATCCCGGCATGATCTGGGACCGGTATGTGCAAGCGACCATACAGCCGAAAGGTTGGCGCTGGGCACCGGTCACCCGGTTGGACGACCGATATACGAAGGTTCAGGTTTTCGATTTTTCCTAATCAGATAGCCGCTTTGTCCCCACGTTCACAAATCTATATCTTCCACACGCCCTTGCCTTGCGGGGGCTTCCGGCATTAAACCATCGGTCCCGAACAACACGAATAATGGCTCATCCGTTCCAGGGAGGTCCTCCATGGCCAAGAAATTCGACAAATCCAAGCTGCCGTCCCGCTATACAAGCGTCGGGCCGGAAAGCGCGCCGCACCGCTCGTACTATTACGCCATGGGCATGACCGAGGAAGAGATCGAACAACCCTTCGTCGGCGTCGCCACCTGCTGGAACGAAGCAGCGCCCTGCAACATCGCGCTGAGCCGTCAGGCCCAGGCGGTCAAGACCGGCGTCAAGGAAGCCCACGGCACGCCCCGCGAGTTCACCACCATCACCGTGACCGATGGGATCGCCATGGGCCACCAGGGCATGAAATCGTCGCTGGCGTCGCGCGACGTGATCGCCGACTCGGTCGAGCTGACGATGCGCGGCCATTGCTACGACGCCATGGTCTGCCTCGCGGGTTGCGACAAATCCCTGCCCGGCATGATGATGGTCATGCTGCGCCTGAACGTGCCGTCGGTGTTCATGTACGGCGGCTCGATCCTGCCCGGTAAGTTCAAGGGCAAGGACGTCACCGTGATCGACGTGTTCGAAGCCGTCGGCGCCAACGCCAACGGCTCCATGTCCGACGACGACCTGCACGAGCTGGAATGCGTCGCCTGCCCGTCCGCCGGGTCCTGCGGCGGCCAGTTCACGGCCAACACCATGGCCTGCGTTTCGGAAGCCATCGGCCTGGCGCTGCCCGGCTCCGCCGGCTCCCCCGCCCCCTACGAAAGCCGCGACGAATACGCCGTGGCCTCGGGCAAGGCGGTCATGAACCTGATCGAAAAGAACCTGCGCCCGCGCGACATCGTGACCCGCAAGTCGTTCGAAAACGCGGCGCGGATCGTCGCCGCCTCGGGCGGGTCGACCAACGCCGGTCTGCACCTGCCGGCGATGGCGCATGAATGCGGCATCGACTTCACCCTCGAAGACGTCTGCGAAATCTTCAAGACCACGCCGTACATCGCCGACCTGAAGCCGGGCGGCAAATACGTGGCCAAGGACCTGTTCGACGTCGGCGGCGTGCCGGTGCTGATGAAGGCCCTGTTGGACGCCGGCTTCCTGCACGGCGACTGCATGACCGTGACCGGCAAGACCATCGCCGAAAACCTGGCCGACGTTGTGTTCCCCACCGACCAGGACGTGATCTATCCGGTGTCCAAGGCGATCACCCCGACCGGCGGCGTCGTCGGCCTGAAGGGCTCGCTTGCCCCCGAGGGTGCGATCGTCAAGGTCGCGGGCCTGCACAAGCTGCAGTTCACCGGCACGGCCCGTTGCTTCGATTGCGAGGAAGACGCCCTGCAGGCGGTCCTCAAGCAGCAGATCAAGGAAGGCGAAGTCGTCGTCATCCGCTACGAAGGCCCCAAGGGCGGCCCCGGCATGCGCGAAATGCTGTCCACGACCTCGGCCATCTACGGCCAGGGCCTGGGCGAAAAGGTCGCGCTGATCACCGACGGCCGGTTCTCGGGCGCGACGCGCGGGTTCTGCATCGGTCACGTCGGCCCGGAAGCCGCCGTGGGCGGCCCCATCGGCCTGTTGAAGGACGGCGACGTCATCACCATCGACGCCGATAAAGGCACGCTGGACGTGGAAGTCTCCGCCGAGGAGATGGAAGCCCGCCGCAAGGCCTGGAAGCCGCGCAAACACGACTACCAGTCGGGCGTGCTTTGGAAGTATGCTCAGCTTGTGGGCCCCGCCTGCAACGGCGCCGTCACCCATCCGGGCGCCAAAGAGGAAACCCACGTTTACGCTGACATCTGACGCCGGAACATCCCCGGCGGCGGACACCGTCGGGGATAGGCTGAGGAACGGGTCATGACCGATACGTCGTCGCTTAACCGCCGAGAACACGACCGCGCCGCAACCGGGTTGCAGGCGCGCGTCACGGTCGGCGAGGCCACGACCAAGTGCAAGATCGAGGATATTTCCCCCGGCGGGGCGCAGATCATCGCCTCGCTGGATCTTGCCCGGGGTCGCAACCTGACCCTCAACCTCGGCCATTTCGGCGATGTCCATGCCACCGTGGTGTGGTGCCGCAAGGGTCGCCTGGGCATCAAGTTCGAGGCCGATCCCGAGGTCATGGCCGAAATCGTCATGACGATCGCCCATATGGGCTAGGCCGCGGCGCGCATGTCTTCCGCCCCGACCGTATCGAATTCCCCCACCTTCGACGTTTCCTTCGCCCGCGCGCAGTTTCCGGACTCCTGTTTCGCGCCGGGGCCGGACGGCGGCTGGGCATTTTTCGAAAA
Organism: Rhodospirillaceae bacterium UBA6608; assembly: GCA_002433335.1. The sequence goes on from DJHY01000315.1 coordinate 6,256, forward strand.
CGCGGGCGGCTCGTTCGTGCCGCGCACGGTCGTCACCCGCATGACCGACTACATGCGCGAAAGCCAGGTTCAGCCCCTGGCCCCCTACCCTCAATCGCAACTCGCCGCCCGCCGCATGGCCGAGGGCCACGACCGCATGGCGGCGATGATCGGCGCGGCCCCGGACGAAGTCGTGATCGGCCCCTCGACCTCGATGAACGTCTACGTCCTGGCGCAGGCCCTGCGGCCCCTGTGGCAGCCCGGCGACGAGGTGATCGTCGCCGTCGCCAATCACGAGGCCAATTCCTCGCCCTGGCGGCGCTTGGCCGAATTCGGCATCGTCATCAAGGAATGGCCGGTCGACCCGGCCACGGGCGTCCTTCGCGGCGATCTACTAGGCGACCTGTTGACCGAGCGCACGCGGCTGGTCGCCTTCCCCCATGTCTCCAACATCACCGGCGACATCAACGACGTCGCCGCCATCACCCGTCAGGTTCATGCCGCCGGGGCCTGGGTCTGCGTCGATGCCGTGGCCTATGCCCCGCACCGGGCCATCGACGTGAAGGCCTGGGACGTCGATTTCTACCTGTTCAGTTTCTACAAGATCATGGGGCCCCATATGGGGCTGCTCTACGGCAAGCGCGAGCGCCTGTTGGAAGCGCGCGGCCAGGGCCACCTGTTCTTTGCCGAGGACGACGTCCAGCACAAGCTGAACCCCACCGGCCCGCAGCACGAAATGATCGCCGCCCTGGCCGGCATCGCCGATTATTTCGACGCCCTGGCCGACCATCACGGGATCGCGGGCAACGACCTGCACAGCCGCGCCCGGGGCGTGTTCGAGCTGATCGCGGGCCATGAACAGCGCCTCGCCGAACGGTTCCTGGCGGGGACCTTAAGCATCCCCGGCCTGCGCCTCCTGGGCCGCCCCAGCGCCAACGCCCGGGACCGCGCGCCGACGTTTTCCTTCACCATCGAGGGCACATCCTCGGCCGAGGTGGTCGAACGCCTGACCGCCCAGAAAATCGCCTGCTGGAACGGCGACTTCTACGCCCCCCGCCTGCTCGAAGCCGTCGGCGTCAAAGACACCACCGACGGCGTCGTCCGCACGTCCATGGCGCATTACAATACGGTGGGTGAGGTGGAGAGGTTGGTGGGGGCTTTGGGGGCCATATCTTGAAGGCCAAAAAGCCAGAAGGTGAAATAAGCGCCCCGATGGAGTGGCTTAAAATCGTGCTCTGGCTTTTTGGAATTGGAGCCTTAGTGGGTTTAGTCGTTCAGATACACCCGACCGGCGGAACAAATTTCGAAATGTCCCGCGTATGGAAGTATTACCTGTTTGTCGGCGTTGGCGGCCTTTTCTGCCTTGATCGAATACGCCGGAGCATCATCGCATTGAGGGCAAGAACTAATCCGGAGTCAGAGTAAGAAACCCGCAAGCAGCCCAAACGAGCACGACCAGGCTATTGCGAGGGCACCGGCGGCACGTTCGACTGCGCCGCGTGAAACTGGTCCACCGCCTTGCGGGTTTTGTTCAGCTTCTTTTCCAGCATCTTTTCCTCTTTTTCGAGGGCGCGTTCGAGGCCTTTGATGCGCTTGTTAAGCGCTTCGATATTGGCGAGGCGTTCGATGCGGCGTTCGGCGTCGCGTTTGCGGCTCCATTTGCGGAAGCGCCATTCGCCCGCGACCAGCAGCAGCATCACCCCCGCCCCGGCGCAGACCAGCGCGCCCACCAGATAGGCAGTTTTGTGCAGGCTGACCGCCGTGCCCCAGAAGCCGATGGTGGTCAGGCAGGCCGCCGTCATGAACAACAGGCGGCGGGTCACCGGGTCGTCCTTCTGGACCTCGTTCTGAGCGGCGGCGACGGCGATGGCGATCTCGGTCTTGGCCATGGCCTGCCATTGCTTGAACGACATGCCTTCGCCGATGGTGCGGCCCTCGCGGATGAACTGCTCCAGGCGCATCATGATGTATTCGGCGCGCTGTTCGGGCGTCGGGTCCAGGGGCAGTTCGGGCGTTTGCGGGTCGTTCATCGTCATACGTCTCCGACGATCACCCTAAGCCAGTGCGATTAACAGGCGGTTACTCGGCCGCGCCCGCACGGCAGATACCGTACAACCGATGAGGGGGCCCATAAGGCCCCCTCCGGTACGTCATTTCGGACGGCAGGCCTATTCGGCGGCTTTGGCCGGGACCTGATGCATGTACACGTCCTGCTGCGGGAACGGGATGGTGAACCCGGCCGCTTCCAGGCCCAGTTTGACCTTTTTGTTCAACGAGAACAGGGTCGGCCAGTAATCGCCGGTGTTGACCCAGCAACGCATGTTGATGTCGATCGAGCTGGCGGCCATGGCCATCAGCATCACTTCCGGCGCGGGGTCCTTCAGGACCTTTTCTTCCCCGTCCAGAATGCCCTTCAGGCAGGTCATCGCACCTTCGAGGTCGTCGCCGTAGGAGACAGAGGCCAAGAGGTCGATACGCCGCGTCGGGTTGCGCGAGAAATTGGTGATGGTCGAGCCGAACACCGCGGAATTCGGCGCCGATTTGAAGATCCCGTCGGGGGTCCGTAGCTCCGTCGTGAACAAGCTGATTTCCACGACCGTCCCGGCCTGTCCGCCGGCGTCGATGAAATCACCGACCTTGAACGGGCGCAGCACCAACAGCATCACCCCGGCGGCCACGTTCTGCAACGTGCCCTGCAAGGCCAGACCAATCGCCAGGCCGGCGGCACCCAAGACAGCGATGATGGAGGTTGTTTGAACCCCGAACTGGTTAAGGACCGCGACCAGAACAAAGGCCAGGATCGTATAGCGCACCATGGACGACAGAAACGGCGTCAGCGTGTCGTCGATGGATTTGACCTTGTTCAGCGCCTTGGTCACCGTGCGCTTGGCCCAACCGGCGAACCACCAGCCGAGAACCAGGATCACGATGGCGCCGATAACGCTCATTCCGTATTCCGTGCCCACGTCGACGATCGTCTGCATCACTGCTTCGACCGTTTTCTGAGCTTGGACCATTTCATTTTCCATTAAAGGGCCTCTTCGTCTAAGTCCCCCCATCCCCGAGGGTTTTCGCGCCGATTATGTTGAGGTTCACCTGTAGCCTCAAGCCTTTCCGTCACACATAGATCCCCCCTCGTCGAATATGCCCTTAAACATCCGTTGAAGGTGAAATGGCCCCCCAGACAGTGAAAGCCCCGCCGGTTTCAGGGGCGGGGCTTTCCTTTTCAGTTTCGGGGCGCGCCTTGCGCTGCCCTCTCCCGATGATCACCGGGTAAACGGGGTATGGGTCGATATGTCGGACGGCTGCATCGGTGGTTCCATCTTTGTAACCTCCCTCGGCTGTTCATGAGAAAAGGCTAACGAAAGATTCCCCAGTCACACCAGCCCCTGAAAGTTCCTATTCGGACCTATTTGATAGGAGTAAAGGATCATCGAAAGGTCATAAGCAACTGTCGATTTTCGTCCACAAATTGTATATTATTTACACCTTATATTTGATGGTGCGACCATGCCCCCTAGAAGGAATCGGCCTTGGATGCTGTTCTAGAAAAACTGGTCCCATATCTAGACAACGGCTTCGCGCTAATCGCATTCCTTGCCGTTCTGTTTTTCGGCATACACAAGCTTCTGATCAAATCTGGCTTGATCACCCCCGTAACAAGGGGTGAATCCGCGGCTATCCTCAAACTCATTCTCATATACGGATTTACCCTGCTGCTGGTCGTGGCCATCGCCGTTCCCATCTATCTGGCATGGGAGAAGTACCTTACGTCCGACGTCCGCATTCATGAAATCAGGGAAAGCGCCAAACGAGAGGCAGAAGCCCTTTTCAAAAAGGAGCTAAAGTTACGACAAGCCGAATGGGAACGCGCATCGTCAGAACAATTGTCGGTGATGCAGAAGGTCTTAGAGACTTTGGTTGTCCAAGGATCGATGCCAAAAGCAGACAGCCAACAACGCGACATTGCCGCTAAAGTACGGGAGAACGGGGTTGAAAGCGCCATCCCCCTTCTGGAATCGCAGATTAAGAATTCGAATTCGAAGACCGCTCAACTGGCGATGCAGTTAGGTGCGATCACCGCATTGAATTCACCCACCAAGGCGGTCGCGGCTTATTTGAGGTCCGTCCAAGCCGACCCCACCAATGCGGAAGCCTGGCTGCAATTGGGAATCCTGAACTGGCAAATGGGAAAATACGGCGAGGCGACGAAGGCCTTGGAGCAAGCCAGCCTACTCGCTCGGAAATCAGGGGATCAACGGACATTGGCGCAGTCCCTCACGAACAGAGGAATAGTAGCCAGAAAAACCGCTCACCCAGACGAAGCCGGACGCTATCATGATGATGCTCAATCAATATTTGAGGCAATTCAAGACGCCGAAGGACAAGCCGCCAATCTAATCAGCGCTGCCTTATTAGAATCCATGCAAAATCAATGGGATAAATCCGAAGATTTAGTCATCCGCGCGATCGACATTGCCGAGGCCGGTGGCTTCAAGCGTCAACTGGCCAAGGCGTACAACAATCTCGGCCATCTCTACTATCATCGCGACCAGCTTCAAGAAGCCCTCCATAATTACGATTTAGCACTTGCCCTCAACCAGGAACTGAAGCGAAGCAGAGGTATATTGCTCAACCTCATGAATATGGGGTCGATCCACGTAGCACTCGGCAATTTGGACGACGCAAAGCACCTGTATGAGGAATCCCTTCGTCTGGCTGAAAGTAGATCTTCGAGGGAAGAATACGTCATGGCTTACGCCAACCTCGGGGCCCTTTACCACAAGATGGGCGATCGTCAGAAAGCGGAACACTTCACCTCCTCGGCGATCCGAATGGCCAAGGAAAACCAAATTACCCAAGTCCTTGCCGGCGGCTACGAGAACCTGGGTCGCATAAAAGCGGAAGGTGGGGATTTTTCAGCCGCAAAGTCTGCATTGCTCTCCTGCATTCGCATCGCGGGGAAACGCACCGACAGGCAGCAAATCTCATTCTGCCGACTCGAGCTTGGAAACACCGCGCGCCTGAGCAAGAAATTCGACGAGGCCAAGCTTCAAATTCAACAAGGCCTAACCACCGCACAAGCGGTCAAATGTCGCCCAGCAGTGGCCCTCGCCCACAAATACTTTGGCTTGGTCCACTTCGATCTGGGCGACCGGAATCGCAGCGCCAGCGAATTCAAAATTGCCCACGACCTGTTCAAAAAGTCAGGTCATCTATTCGAAGCCAATGCGGTAAACCGACTGATCGCCACGCTGAACGCGCTGCCCCGAAACCAATAATCCATCCGGAACGACGCGACGGGACAATGGATAGAATCAGCCCATCGACGCCAAACGCTTGAGCGCCTCGTCCAGGCGGGCGCGGGTTGCCTGGGCCTCGGCCAGCTTTTCGCGTTCACCCTCGACCACTTCGTCAGGGGCGTTGGCGACGAACTTCTCGTTGCCCAACTTCTTCTCGAACCGGGTGAT
>DJHY01000043.1:0-642 GCA_002433335.1 Rhodospirillaceae bacterium UBA6608
GGCACCCAGTTCCAGAAAGACCTGTTCTGGCGGGGCCTGCACGTGAAGTTCACGGGCGACAGCGGCATCGTCGCCCCGGCCTTCGTCGCCACCCCGGCGGACATCGACGCCATGATCGGCACCCTGCGCGAGGCCTTGGAAGAGATCTAAGGCCGGGCATCAGCCGGACGAAATAAAAGCCGGGGCCGCTGAGCGGTCCCGGCTTTTTCATGTCTGAAGGCAAGCGCGAATCAGGCGCGGGTCAGGCTTGGATCAGGCGGCCAGATAGCGATCGCGATAGGCGTTGCGCAGACCGGCGAACCACACCGGCTCGTCCGGCCACCACCACAGCTTGTCGAGCGACCCTTCGGGAAAGGCGGCGGCGACGGCCTGTTTGGTTTTCTTCGTCAGGTAGGCTTCCGTGCCCTGAACGGCGGAACTGTATCCCGACTCGTTGATCAGACGGGCCCCCTCGCGCGCGGTATACAGCGCATTGACGAAGGCATGGGCCTCGTCGATGTGCTTGGACGCGGCGGTCAGCGCCAGCCCGTCCATCCAGGCGAAGGCGCCTTCCTTGGGCGGCAGGTAGGCGACCGGATGGTCGTCCTTGGCCAGGTCGATCACGGGACCGTCCCAGCATTGGCCGATGACCACGCCGTTGCG
>DJHY01000043.1:878-3885 GCA_002433335.1 Rhodospirillaceae bacterium UBA6608
CGCCAGATAGGCGATGGGCTCGCCCGCCTTGGCCAGTTCGATGGCCGGGCCGTCCCAGGTTTGGCCGATGACCACGCCGTTGCGGGTGAAGTTGGTTTTCTGGCTTTCGTGATCGTGCCAATAGGCGCGCAGCCAGGATTTATGCTCCACCGCGAACTTCATGATGTCGTTCCAGATGCCGCGCATGGTGCTTTCGTCTTTATAGGCGTCTTCGAACGCCGGCAGGTCGCCCTTGGCGGCCAGCATGCGGCCGATCCCGGACATCAGCGAATGCGGGCGTCCTTGAACCAGGCCCTTCATTTCGGGGCGCCACAGATCGGCCAGGGACAATTCGCCATAGACGCCGTTAAACCGGTCGGTCCGCCAGGCGATCCCTTCCGTGCCCCAGACATGGGGCAGGTGATGTTGGCCTTTGTTCCACGACCAGGTTTCGGACATGGCCATGAACTTCGGCTCGATGTTCGACAGGTTGGGGATTTTCTTCAAATCCCAGGCCTGGGTCATGTTCAGGGCGTGCCATTGGCTCATCCGGTGAACCGAGGGCGAAATCACATCCCAGGCGCGGCCGTGGGTCGCGGTAACCTGGCTGAGCATTTCTTCGTTGGAGCCGACCGTGGTGATGTTGGCGGTAATCCCGGTCTTCTTACGGAACGTCTTGGCGAACCGTTTGGGGATGTAGCCGGTCCAGGTCAGGACGTTCAGCGTCGGGCCCGCGGCCTGCGCCGGACGGATCAGCATCGGCGCGATGGCCATGCCCAGCCCGCCCGCGGTCAACGCGGCGCCATGGCAAAGTAATGTTCGGCGGGAAAAAAGGCGCGCTTGGCGCGCGGTTTCGCCGGCTTCTTGTCCGGCGGACGGTGAGGATGTCTTTTGTTGTTGGGGCTTCCTGCCCATGGACGTCGTTCTCGATTCCGGTTGTTGGATTAATTGCCCATTATGACTGACGAAAATAGGGAAACCAGCACCAGATTTTTCTTTTTACGGGTCCAGCGCAGGGGGGAGCGGTTGCATTAATGAGAAATCAGACCTAAATAACGCGAGTTCCGAACAGCCCCCCAAACAAAAGGCTTCTTGTCGTGTCAAAGCCGACCAAGGTTCCGGGGTTCGACTGCGCCGTTGTCGCCGTCGAACACGTGACCACTCCCCGGACCGTTGCATTCGTCGCGCATTGCCGAAAACTTCAGGGTGACCGAGTTTTGCCGCGTTGGGCGGACCTTCGGTTGCATGAGCTCGATCCGGAAATGATCCCCTATGTCGCGGTGGCGGACGTCGCCGCCGAACCGCGATCTTTCACTTATCGTTTCTGGGGTACGGGCCATACCCGCCTGAAGGGTGTCGACTTGACCAGGCAACAGGTATCGGAAATTCCCGCGACGGCCTTGGCCGAAATCGGGCATCGCCAATACGAGATGGTGTTGGAACAGCGCAAGCCGCTGGTGTTCGTTCACAAGCTCAGCCACTACGAACAGTGGAAGCCCTATATCCAGGTCACCGCCCGCGTGCCGTTCAGCGAAAACGGATCGACCGTGGACAAGATCGTGTCTTATTCGAACTTCGACGAAGATCGCGAAAAATGGACCAAGGTCTACGACGAGGTCGTCGTCGGCAACGCCTGACCAGTCGGCAGAAAACGCTTACAGGATCGACTGACCCGTCTTTTCCCAATCTTTCAGGAACGCTTCCAGGCCTTTGTCGGTCAGGGGGTGCTTGAACAACTGCCAGATCACGCCCGGCGGTACGGTGCACACGTCGGCGCCAATCCGCGCCGCGTCGACGATGTGCTGCGGCGAGCGCACGGAAGCGACCAGGATTTCCGTGTGGAATTCGTAATTGCCGTAGATCTCGGCGATTTCGGCGATCAGGTTCATGCCGTCCTGGCCGATGTCGTCCAACCGGCCGACGAAGGGCGAGATGAAGGCCGCGCCGGCCTTGGCCGCCAACAGCGCCTGGGCGGCCGAGAAGCACAAGGTGACGTTGACCGGGGTGCCTTCGCCCGACAGGGTCTTGCAGGCGACCAGCCCGGCTTCGGTCAGGGGAACCTTGACCGCGACGTTGCCGGCGACTTTCGCCAGCTTGCGGCCTTCCTCGATCATGCCGGCGGCGTCGGTCGCCGTGACTTCGGCGGACACGGGGCCGTTGACCAGATCGCAGATTTCCTTGATCACGTCGATGAAATCGCGTCCCGATTTGGCGACCAGGGACGGGTTGGTAGTCACGCCGTCGACCAGACCGGTGTCGTTGAGACGCTTGATTTCGGCCACATCGGCCGTATCGACGAAGAATTTCATGGGTCGGCTCCCAACCGATTGTGTATTTGTGCGGCTCAATTAACCCCGAGGCCGCGGGGAAATCAACCGCCCGCGAAATGAAATTCTCATGGCTTGTTCCCCGGGGCGGCCCCACGCATAGTCCGGTCCTTGGATTGAGACAGGGGAATTCACCATGCGGGCATTGTTGCAACGTGTCACCGAGGCGTCGGTCGCGGTGGTCGAAGACGCAGGGGATGCCGAAACGGTCGGGGCCATCGGCCCTGGATTGGTCGTGCTGGTCTGCGCCGAGCCCGGGGACACGGAAGATACCGTTGCCTACTTCGCGCGCAAGGTCGCGGCGATGCGGATTTTCGAAGACGCCGAAGGCAAGGTGAACCTGTCCGTCCGCGATGTCGGCGGTAGCGCCTTGGTGGTCAGTCAGTTCACCCTGGCCGCCGATTGGAAAAAGGGCAACCGGCCGGGATTTTCCGGCGCCGCCGATCCGCAAACGGCGGAGCGCCTTTATCTGATGTTCGCGGACCGCTTGCGGGACGAAGGCCTGAGCGTCGAGACCGGCCGCTTCCGCGCCCATATGCGGGTCAGCCTGATCAACGATGGCCCATTCACGATCTGGATGGACTCCGACTGAACCCGCGACATCGAACCGGACAAAAGAAAACGCCGTGACCGGGGCAGGTCACGGCGTTTCCATGGTCACCGCCGACGGGGCTTGTCGGCGGTGGCGGGGAGGGAGAAGG
>DJHY01000043.1:4183-5110 GCA_002433335.1 Rhodospirillaceae bacterium UBA6608
CCGGTGGCGGGGAGGGAGAAGTTAACGGCGCGGGCCGCATTCTTCGCGGTCGTGGCGCTCATGGCCCTTGCCGGGACCGTCACCGCGCATGCCGTGGTGCGGCCGGCCTTCGCCGCGTTCGATCTCGCCGTCGTCATTGCGGTCCATGCGGGCCATCATGCGGTCGGTTTTCTTGGCGATTTCGCCTTCGGTGACCTGGGCGTCGCCGTCGCTGTCGAGCCGCTGGAACATGCGGACCATGCGCTGATGCATGATCTCGTTGAACAGGCCCTGGAACTCGTCGAGCGACAGTTGGCCGTCCTTGTTCTTGTCGTAGTCGGTGATCGACTTCTTGGTCGCCGAGGCGATTTCGTCCTTGGTGATCTTGCCGTCTTTGTTGGCGTCGAAGCGTTCGAACAACATTTCGCCGTGGCCGCCGCCGCGTTTGCCGTAGTCGGCGTGGACGGCGAAGGCCGTGGTGCCGAGCATGACGGCGGTCAGGGCGCCCAAGACGATTTTGCTGCGGGTGGTGATGCGGGATTTACGTGCCATGAGAAGGCTCCTTGTTTCAGTGCAATGTTTCGGTGCATTTGCGATGCCCTGATAAAAGCCTTCAAACGTCGCTAAAATATGTCGAGAAAGCAGGAGTTTGTCGCAACTCGTGCCGCCGGGCGGGATTGATACAATCGGTTACAAATTTTTGTCCGCCTGGGTTTCCGGCTCCGGCATATTGAGGATCAGGAATACTGACGAGACCGGCTGAAGATGACTGACAGCGAACATATTCTGGTCGTCGACGACCACCCGGACATCCGCGATGCCCTGGCCCGCTATTTGAAAGAACACGGCTACCGGGTGACCACCGCCGACCGCGCCCAATCGGCGCGCCAGACGTTGGAGACCAGTGCTATCGATCTTGTCGTCCTGGACATCATGATGCCGGGCGAG
>DJHY01000043.1:5415-14307 GCA_002433335.1 Rhodospirillaceae bacterium UBA6608
ATCATGATGCCGGGCGAGGACGGCTTGTCGCTGTGCCGGGACCTGCGGGCGACGACGTCGCTTCCGGTCATTCTGCTGACGGCCATGGCCGAGGACACGGACCGCATCATCGGTCTGGAAATGGGCGCCGACGATTATGTGACCAAGCCGTTCAATCCGCGCGAACTGCTGGCCCGGGTCAAGGCCGTCCTGCGCCGCACCGGGGCCATGCCCAAGGCCGGCGGCAGCGAGCCGGCGGGCACCCTTTATCGTTTCGCCGGATGGACCTTCGATCCCGGCGCGCAATCCCTGACCGGCCCCGACGGCGTGGCGACGCAGTTGTCGACCGGCGAGAGTTTGTTGCTGGGCGTATTCGTGCGCCATCCGGGCCGGGTTCTCAACCGCGATCAGTTGTTGGATCTGACGCGGGGCCGGTCGGCGCAGCTGTTCGACCGCGCCATCGACAATCAGGTCAGCCGCCTGCGCAAGAAGATCGAACAGGACGCGCGCAATCCGGAATTCATCAAGACCCATTGGGGCGGCGGCTACAGCTTCGCCGTCGCGGTCGAGGTTGCCGAGCCATGATGAAGTATCTGTGGCCGCGATCGCTGGCGGGGCAATTGGTCCTGTCGCTGTTGGCTGCCATCCTGGCGGCGCAACTCGCGGGCTTTCTTATCTTCGCGCAGGACCGGCGCGACGCGATCATCGGCGCCCGGCATGAATTGGTGTTGCTGCGCGCGGCCTCGTTGGTTCAGACGCTGAACCACCTGCCGAAGCGTCGGGACGACGCCTTGGTCCAGACGGTGTTGACCGCCGCGACCTCGGGCTTGGTGCGGTTTCGGATTGCGCCGGACAGCCCGCTGCCCGCCGATGCGCCGGAATACCGGGACAACGACCTCGCCCGGTCGCTGGCGTCCCGCCTGGGCGATGCCGGAGACCGGCCGGTTCTGGTCAAGGTCGCGGAAGACGGTGGATACGGCATTCTTCGTCCCCTGGACTTTTTCCATCGAAAAATGGACGAGCGCCGCCGCGACGATCACGAGCGCCACGGCGATCATGATGACGATAAGCACGAGGACAAACATGGTGCGTCCCGCTATCGCTTCCCGATCGGCCTGACCCTGGCCGTGGCCCTGAACGACGGCGGCTGGCTGGTCGGCGAACTGGCGGCCCCGGTGCCGCGCGGTTGGGGGACACGGACGCTGACCGGTGTGTTGCTGCTGGTGTTCGCCGTTTCCGTGGTTGGGGTGTTGGTGGTCCGTCGCCTGACCCGGCCCCTGGGCGACCTGGCCGACGCCGCCGATACATTGGGCCGGGGCGGCGTGCCGCCCAAGCTGGCGCCCTCCGGTCCCGGCGAAATCCGCCGTACCATCGCCGCCTTCAACACCATGAGCGAACGGTTGCATCGATTCGTCGCTGACCGAACCCGGATGCTGGCCGCGATCAGTCACGATTTGCGTTCGCCGCTGACCTCCCTGCGTTTGCGCGCGGAGTTCATCACCGACGATGCCGACAACAAGCAGAAGATTCTGAATATCCTGGACGAGATGGAACGCATCACCGAAGCCACGCTGGCGTTCGCCAGGGACGACATGGCCGGTGGGGCGCTCGAAGACGCGGATGTCGCACAGCTATGCAGCGACGTCGTCGAGGAATTGAGTGATCAAGGATTCGACGCCAGCTGCGAGACAAGCGGGGCGGCGATATTGAACTGTCAGCCGACGGCGCTGAAACGGGCAATCCGGAACCTGGCCGAGAACGCGGCCAAATACGGCGGGCAGGCGCGGCTTGGCGTTCTCAAATCTGCGGATGCATTGACGATCACGGTCGAGGACGATGGCCCCGGTATCCCCGAAGCGGACTTCGATCAGGTGTTCGAGCCGTTCACCCGCCTGGAAACCTCGCGCAGTCAGGAAACGGGGGGCGTCGGCCTGGGTATGGCGATCGCCCGCAATATCGTGCGCGCCCATGGGGGCGATATCAGCCTTCAGAACCTGACGCCGCGCGGATTGCGGGTGCAGGTCACACTGCCGTTGCCGCATTAGCAACAGGCTTATAACTAAAGCCTTGTTGGCGAAGGCTTTTATTTTAAGGTTATACTTCTCTCGTGCTTTTAACGCCGGATAGGGGCCGGCGAGGGAATGGGTGTCCGAAACGGCCACCCGCAGAGGAGGTAGCCCGTGGACAACCTGGACCCGGACGGGAGCGGCGATCCCGGCGGCGAAATCGGTACGATTCACGACCTGATGGAGACGCTCAACCATTGGGTGCCGGGGGAATCCGACTTCAATCATCTGCTGCTGGTGTCGTTCACCACGCTGGGCGAGGCCGATCAGCGGGAAGGGGCCCTGCAGGCGCTGGAAGGCGCTTTTCTCAGCTTCGCCCATAACCGCGGCGGTCATGTCTTCCAACTGTCGGACCTGGACGCGGCGATTCTGATCAAGCTGGCCGACTTCAACCGCATGGAAACCATGATGGACCTGAAGGTCGATATCATGCGGGTGATCCAGCACCATCTGCCGGAACATTTCTCCAAGATCGATCAGGCCCGCCTGATCCGCCCGATCGATCTGGCAACGCGTCTGGACACAGCCAAGCGGTTTTTGGAAGCCTATGGCGATCGCCGCCGTGAAACCGGCGTCAACGAGGAAGGCGAACGGCCGCTCAGCCTGCAGGACATTCAAAAGCTGCGTGCCGCCCTGCAAAAGCTGGGGCCGCGCGAATTCGGCCGCCGCTATATCCGCTCGCAGACGGCGGCGCGCATTTTGCCGGGTCAGGCCGCGAAACCGGCGATGACGGAGTATTACGTCGGCGTCGCTCAGTTGAAGCAATCGATCCTGCGTGGCGTCAACATCAGCGGCGCTGGGAACGTGTTCAACCAACTGACCCTGACCTTCGATCGGGCGTTGTTGTATTGCATCGGCGCCGTTGCCGGGGATCGGTCAAAGACGTCGCTGAACATGAACGTCGAAACCGTCTTCACCAATGCCTTCGAACACTATGTGCGGGACGGCGGCGAGGCCGGCCTGAACGGTGTGGTCATCGAATTCCGCCAGGACAACATGTTCCAGCAGTTCGGCAATTTTCAGACGGCTTGCGACCTGATCAAGAAGCGCGGCGGGATGGTCGCGGTCGACAACGTCCCGCCCGAAAGCCTGGGGGTGGTCAATTTGCACCGCCTGAATGTGCGCATGGCCAAATTGATGTGGCGCGCCGACGCGGAAGAAATTTTCCTGAACGCCAAGGATGACATCAAGATGATGCAGGACAGCGGGACGGTGATGGTTATGGCCCATGTCGATGACCAACAGGCGATCGATATCGGCCAGAGCCTGGGTATTACCCTGTTCCAGGGATATCACGTGGACAAACTACTTTCCGGCGGCAAGACCGCAACCTGACGGCATCCCGGTTGGGCCGGGCGGAGAATCTGGGGAACGGACGATGGCATTCGGGTCTTCACCTATGGCGGGCGACGCCGCCGACCTGCTGCGTAAATTGCGCGCCATGGGCGGGCGGAAAGCGGATGTGAACAGCTTGTTGCTGGTCGATCTGTCGGATTTGGGGCTGCCCGAAGACGACGACTATTTGTGGAACGAGATCGAGGAAATCCACGCCCGCATCGCCCGGGTGCGCGGTGGCGAGGCCTATCGCCTGTCGCCGACGAATATCGCGCTGATCGCCAATCTGACCGAAATGAACAGGATGGAAGTTCCCCAGGAACTGAAGATGCATCTGTTCAAAATTCTGCGCGAGGAAGCGCCGGACAAGGTGACGGAGGTCGATCAATCCAAGATCGTCCGCAGCATCGATCTGACGACCCAGATGGCCGGGGCGATCCGCTTCCTGGAAGCCTTCGAGGAACGGGCCAAGGAGCAGGGCGTGATCGCCGGGGCCGATGGCCTGCGCAGCATCAACCTGTCTGATATTCAGTCCGTCCGGGCCCTTCACACCAAGGTCGGCGACAAGGCTTTCGTCGATACCTACGTTCAGGGCCAGACCATCGCCTTGATCACCGAGGGCAAACCGCCGGTGCCGATCGCCCGGGAATACTATGTCCGCATGGATTTGTTGCGGAGCGATGCGCTGCAAGATGTGGCGATCCATGAATCCGATCCCCTGTTCCCGCAGTTGACCATGGTGTTGGACAGTCTGGTCCTGGGGGCCTATCGCCTGTTCAATCCGAAAGGCTCCAAATGTGCGGTCAATCTGACCTTGGAGACGGTCGGCAACACGGCCTATCAAAAATTCATAGCGGCGGCGGGTGAAAGCCGATTGGGGAACGTGATCGTCGAGATCCGGCTGGCCGATATCATACGCGACCTGCGTAAATACGAGGCGGCCCAGGCCGCCGTTCGATCCCTTGGCGGAACGGTCGCGATCGATATCATCGATCCGGCGGCGCTAGGGGTGCTCAACCTGGCGGGCTTCAAGGCCAATATCGCCAAAGTTTTGTGGCGCGATTCCGGTGCGGAAACTCTGGCGCGCTACCGCTCGGTGATCAAACAGGCCCAGGATGCAGGCTGTATCGTGGTATTGTGCCGCGTCGATTCAGAGCTCGGTTTGCGAGTCGGGCGCGAGGTTGGCATCACCGCATTCCAGGGCTTGCATGTCGAAGGCATGATGTTGTGATGCCTTGGTAAATTAACTCTGTATTATCAACTCGTTGATTAGGGTGAGCAAAATACGGGAATGGCTCTTGCCGTGTCCGGGGCCGAAGGGTCAAAATCCAGACTATTAACAGCGGATAGTTAGAAGCATGGCGGAAACAAGCTCCGGTGGTGGCGATCATCTCAAGCTGCTGACGCGCCTGAAGCATTGGAAGGGTGGCGCGGAAGAGCCTAACCACCTGATTTTGGTTAGTTTTTCTACCCTCGGCATGACCGAGGAAGAAGACAAGCTGCTGCGTAAGAAGACGGATGAATCCTACGAACGTTCGCACGAGCGGCGTGGCGCGGAAGTCTATCGTCTGACCAACACAGACACCGCCTTGTTGATGAAATTGAATGACTACAACCAGATGGAGTGGACCTCGGAGCTTAAGGTCGACCTGATTCGCGTCATTCAGCAGAATTTCCCCGAATATTTCGGCCAAATCGACCAGTCGCGGATGCTGCGGATCATCAATCTGCAAGGGCGTCTGCAGAACGCGATCAAGTTTTTGGAAGCCTTCGATGATCGCGCCAAGGAAGCCGGTGTCGGCACCGGCGATTCCCGGCCGCTGCGCGAAAGCGATATCCAGGTCGTGCGCGACGGCATGCGCAAGATGGGCAAGAAGACGTTCACCGACAACTTCATCCGCTCCCAGGCGACGGTGCTGATCACGCCGGGCAAGCCGCCCATGCCGGTGATGCGGGAGTACTTCATCTCGGTCGAAATGATCCGCCAACACATTCTGACCAATGTCGATTTCCGCGGCGCGGGGCTGGTGTTCCAGCATCTGACGCGGTCGCTCGATCAGATGCTGATCGAATGTTTCGACGAGGTAAATCCGGACCGGGCCAAGGCCTCCCTGAACCTCAACGTCGAAACCGTGTTTACCCATTCGTTCCAAAACCTGTTGGAGCGGGGCGAAAAGTCGCTCGGCAATCTGGTTTTGGAATTCCGCGCCGAAAACATCTTGCAGAACTTCGACCAGTTTCTGACGGCGTCGGAACTGATCCGCTCGCGCGGCGGCACCATCGCGATCGACGCGATCATCCCGGAAAGCTTGGGCGTGATCGATCTGCCGCGTCTGGGGGCCAAGCTGGCCAAGGTATTCTGGCGCCCGGGAACGGAAGCGGTTCTCCCGCAGTTCAAGGAAGCCATTCAAAGCCTGCAGCAACGGGGCACGGTCCTGGTTCTGGCCCGCGTCGATGACGAACTGGGCATCAAGACGGGTCATGCTTGCGGCATCACCATGTTCCAGGGCTTTTACATCGACGACATGGTGTCTTGATCGCGCCTTTCTGATACGGTCGCAGGATGCGTATCTGGACCCGAGTTTTCCCGCTTTTCGTCTGTGTCCTGTTTGTCGGTCTGGCTGCCGGTCCGACCGCGCGGGCGCAGGATGTTTCCAACGTCGATTTGTTGAAGGCCTTCGCCGGGGTCGCCCTTGGCTCCGAATACGAAAAGCGCGAACCACGTATCCTGAAATGGGAAAAGCCGGTCAATGCCGCGATCATCGGCAAGGGTTATCCGCCTTTGTTCGAGCAATTGGTGGTCAAGCAGTTGGCCGATCTCGCCAAGGAAACGAACCATCCGGTGCAACTGGTCTATTCCGAGACCATGCGCCGGGAAAAACGCCTGCCCGCCAACGTTTCGAAAATTCCCATCAACATGCTGATCTTCTACGCGCCGAAGGCGGACCTTCCGGCCATGGTCGAGAAGCATACCAAGGGCGCGTTCAAGGCTCCTGACGTGGCGCGGATGAGCAACCTGGGTTTCTGTCACGGCCGGTTGCAGATCTTCAAATCCGGCGCGTTGAAGTTCGTTTACGCCGCCGTCCCGGCCGAAATCACGACCCAGGTCGTCTACGGCAATACCCGCGTAGATCCCAAGATTTTCCTGCGCGCCTGCGTGACCGAGGAAATCACCCAGCTGATGGGCCTGATCAACGACGTCAAAGGGCTGAAGATCTCGATCTTTTCCGACGACAGCGCGCATGTCGATCTGACCGAGGCCGATCGTTGGATGCTACGCCTGCTGTACGACCCCAGGGTCAAGGCCGGCATGAAGCCGGACGAAGTCCTGCCCCTGGTGGCACGCATGCTGCTCGAAAAACGCCCCGGCAAATAGCCCCGCCGGGCGGCGTCAGGTTGCCCCTAGAACGACCAGGGTAGTTCCCGCATATCGAACATCGCCTCGGCGATCAGGACCGTTATGGTCAACGGTACCGCCACAAGAAGGGCGAACAACGGGGCTTTCAAGGTTTCCATGGTGGTCTCCTTTCTCCGTCCAAGCGGAGAGAAGAAAAGCACCGAACCTGGGCCGCCCGAGGGCTGGAATGGGGCAATCCAGGGGCAGGAAACCGCGGTTTCTCGCCCCTGGTTTAAGCAGATTAGACGACCTTGATGGTCAGTTCGTCCACGCCATCGACGATACCCTTCAGGACGTCGCCGCGATGGACCGCGCCGACGCCGGCGGGCGTGCCGGTCAGGATCAGGTCGCCCGGGGCCAGGGTGAACAGGCCCGACAGGTATTCGATCATTTCCGGAATTTTCCAGATCATCTGGTTCAGGTCGCCGTCTTGGCGAACCTCGCCGTTGCATTCCAGCCAGATGCGGCCCTCGGACGGATGCCCGACTTCGGACGCGGGATGGATCGCCGTGCAGGGGGCGGACAGTTCGAACGCCTTGCCGGTGTCCCAGGGGCGGCCCATTTTCTTGGCTGCGCCCTGCAGGTCACGGCGCGTCATGTCGAGCGCCACGGCATAGCCGTAGACATGGTCCAGGGCCTTGGCAGCGGGGATGTCGGTGCCGCCTTCCTTCAGGCCGACCACCAGTTCCAGTTCCCAATGCACGTCGTCGCTGGCCACCGGATAGGGCCAGTCGCCGCCGCCGACAAACAGGTTGTCGGGGCATTTCTGGAAAAAGAACGGCGGTTCGCGGTTCGGGTCGTGACCCATTTCGATCGCGTGGTCGGCGTAATTGCGCCCGACGCAGTAGACGCGACGCACGGGGAACTGATCGTCCGTACCGGCGACCGGAAGGTACGCCTGGGGCGGTTGGGGAATGACATAAGCCATGGATGTCCTCGAAAGTCTTGTGGTTGAGAATCCTGGGTTGGTGCGGGCGGCCAGAACGGCAACGGCACCGTTTAAGATGTTTCGGATGTACGCGAAGCCTCCGGCGGGCGCAATAGGATTCCCTGGTTGCATCCGGGGTCTAGGAACATGTTCTGGCCGTATATTTTGGCCAAGTCGTTGCCCTATCAGGGGCTTTTTGAATGGCGCGGCAAAGGGCGCGGCCCTTAATTCCCATGACGGGGGCTTGGGGGAATATTTTCGACCTAGCCGAAAGTCATAACCGGGCGTATGAGTCCCTCGGAGACCCAGCGTGGCGGCGCGCAGCGGGCCAAGGGCGGCAATCATAGTCGCCGGATTCAATAAAACACGGTGAACAGCACCCTGGGACAGGTCGGTCGATGCATGGACCGGTCGCCAGTCGTTTCGGCCTATCGCCGGCGCGGCCAAGACGAGGGGATGATAAACCATGACCGAAACCATCGATGTCGATTACATCGTCCCGGAACCCCTGCCGGACGATCATTTCGATCCTCACTTACCCGGCGATTGGTTCTGCGAATTCACCCAGGACTATGGCGACGGCATCCGTGTGACCAAGCGCGGCCTGGAAGCGACCAACCTGATTATTCGGAAATACGACGTCGCGCCGGATGAAGTCCTGGCGTTTTCGACATTCTGCAGCCCGCGCCGCGCCATGACCGCGTTCCACTTCCACCCCGATTTCGATCCGGAGCGACGCCAGCGGTACATGGAGGCCCACCGGGAAGGCTACGACGTCGCCGTCGACGTCACGGAACATCTGGCGGCGGAACGCGCCGGGCAACGGGCGGCAATCCTCCGGCGTTTGGGCCGCGCACGGCGCGCCGTATCCTTGGTTGCCCATGCGGCGGCGGTGTTCATTCTGGCCCACTATTCCCCCGGACGCTGACCCCTTTTTTCGCACCTGCAAAATGTTAGCCTCGGTTCTTGCAATGACCTTTTGCGGGAGTACCGATCATGGCTCTGGCCACCCCTTATCTGATGTTCATCGGCGATGCGCCGGATCAACTCGCGGCCAAGGTCGCCATCGGTGTCGTCCACTGGCGGCCCGAGTGGTGCGTGGGGCAGTTGCGCATGGACGGCTGCAAGGCCGACCTGGGTATTCCCGACATGACGATCGAGGAAGCCGTTGCCGCCGGCTGTAAGAT
>DJHY01000043.1:14614-29873 GCA_002433335.1 Rhodospirillaceae bacterium UBA6608
ACCGTTGCCGCCGGCTGTAAGACCCTGGTCGTCGGCGTCGCCAACCGGGGCGGGATCATCCCCGATAGCTGGAAGGCCGTGATCGTTCAGGCGATCGAAGCCGGGATGGACGTGGCTTCGGGCCTGCACCAGAAATTGACCAGCATTCCCGCCGTGGCCGAGGCGGCCAAGACCCATGGCCGCACCCTGACGGATGCCCGCCACGCGACGCGCGAATTCGACGTTGCCTCGGGCCAGGCCCGCACGGGCCGTCGTTTGCTGACGGTCGGCACGGACGTGTCCGTGGGCAAGATGTTTACCTCGCTGGCGATCGAGCGGGAAATGAAGGCCCGCGGCATGAACGCCGATTTCCGCGCCACCGGCCAAACCGGCATCTTCATCGCCGGGGATGGGGTTTCGGTCGATGCGGTGGTCGCCGACTTCATCGCCGGTGCGGCCGAATGGCTGACCCCCGCCAACAGCGCCGATCACTGGGACGTGGTCGAGGGGCAGGGCTCCTTGTTCCATGCGTCCTATTCCGGGGTTACGCTGGGCCTGATCCATGGATCGCGGCCCAATGCCCTGGTCCTTTGCCACGACGCGGCGCGTAAGGAAATGCGCGGCACCCCCGGTGTGCCGGTGCCTGAACTGGAAAACTGCATTGCCGTCAACGAACGCATGGCGCAGATGTTCGAACCGGATGCCAAGGTCGTCGGCGTATCGGTCAACACCAGTTCCATGGACGACGTGACCGCGGCGACGTATCTTTCAGAGATCTCGCAACGCCTGGGTCTGCCCGCCGTCGATGCGGTGCGCACGGGCGTCGCACCCATTGTCGACGCGATCGAGAAGCTCTGAACATGACGCTGCCGCACCGCCTTTCCGCCGTTGACCAGGGCTGGCCCCTGGCCCGTCCCTTCGCCATTTCGCGCGGGGTCAAGACCGAGGCCCGCGTCGTCGTGGCCGAGGTCGAGGACGCGGGCGGTCTGGCGGGCCGGGGCGAATGCGTTCCCTATGCCCATTATGGCGAAACCGTCGACAGCGTGATCCATCAGATTGCCGAGGTCGCCGAGGCGATCGCCTCGGGCCTGGACCGACGCGGCCTGTTGGATGCCTTGCCCCCCGGGGCGGCTCGCAACGCGGTGGACGGTGCGCTGTGGGATTTGGAATGCAAGCAGGCGGGCAAACGCGCCTGGGAGCTTGCCGGGTTGCCGGAACCCGTTCCGGCGGTCACGGCGGAAACCATCGGCATCGGCACGCCCGAGGAGATGGGCAAGCGTGCGGCGGAACTGTCGAAGGTGCCATTGCTGAAGATCAAATTGGACGGCGAGCAGGTTCGCGACCGCTTGAGCGCGGTCCATGCCGCGGCCCCGAATGCCCGCCTGGTCGTCGATCCGAACGAAGGGTGGGATTTGCACCGCCTGGAAAACCTCTGTCCGTTCCTGGCCGAGATCGGGGTCGAGATGATCGAGCAGCCGGTCCCCGCCCATGGCGATGAAATTCTGCGCGGCTTCAAATCTCCCGTGCCGCTTTGCGCCGATGAAAGTTGTCATACGGCGGCCGATCTGGAGCGGCTCGAAGGCCTTTACGACATGGTCAATATCAAGCTGGACAAGACAGGTGGCCTGACGGCGGCGCTTGAGCTTGCCGACGCGGCCGAGGCCAAGGGTTTTGGCCTGATGGTCGGCTGCATGGTCGGAACCTCGCTGGCCATGGCGCCGGCGACGTTGTTGATGAACCGGGCACGGGTGGTCGATCTGGATGGGCCGTTGTTGCTACGGGAAGATCGCGTGCCCGGGCTCGATTTCGCACAAGGAAAAGTGCATGCGCCCGCGTCCGGATTATGGGGCTGAAAATTATCCACTAGAAGAGTTGTAGTATAAAACTCGCCTCTAAATGGTTATTTTCTAATGTATTCTCGTATTGTCCTATGTGATTTTTTCTGGTTAGGATGAAAACAACAGGCGCGCAATAACGACGCCGATGGGGTTTATCGAGGTTTTATTTTAATAGGTTGAATGGTGGTGAGAGGAGGACTCCCGCCACTATACGGTGATGGGCGTATATAACCTTGAACGATTGACCTTCCTGCTTGTCGACGACAATCGGTTCGTCGTGAAGATCCTTCAGGACGTGCTGAAGACGCTCGGCGCGGGACAGGTCATCACCGCTGAAAACGGGGTCGAAGCCATCGAGTTTCTCGGCGGCTACCACGGGCCTTACGGCTGCCCTGTCGATGTGATCATCTCGGATCTCGTGATGGCGCCGATCGACGGACACCTGCTGTTGAAATGGGTCCGTCAGGGCAAGGATTCTCCCAACCGCTTCATGCCGTTCATCATGATGTCGGGTGCCGCCGATACCGAACATGTAGAAAAAGCGCGCGACGGCGGGGCCAACGAATTCCTGGCAAAACCGTTTTCCGCCCAGACGGTCTGCGACCGCATTCTCGAAGTCATCGATTTTCCGCGTCAGTTCGTCGCCACGCGCGACTATTTCGGCCCGGATCGGCATCGGCGCAACGCCCCACCGGGCACGCAGAACCGTCGCCGAATTACGGAAAAGGAAGCGACCATCGTCTATTCGTCGGATCGCGTGCGAAAGCCAAAGAACCCGGGCGACGTGTACCTATTCCGCTTGCCCAACAAGCTGAAGGAAAAGGTCGGGGGGCTGGGCATGCACCCGCCGGGTGAACTGCCGACGCGCCATCTGCAGGCCGCGGACGAACAGCTTCAACGCAAGGGGTTGGAATTCCACGATTGGGCGCTTGGCTATCTTGCGACGTTGTCGAGCATTTGCGAGCGCGCCATGAAGCAATCGGAAGAACACCGTGCGCGCCACTTCAAGAACATCAACCTGCTGGCCCACGAATTGCGCGGGCAGGGCGGCACCTTCGGGTATCCGATCATCACCAGCGTCGGGGAAATGCTCTACAAGACGACCCTGGCGCCTTGTCCGACCGAAGATCGCGCGGTCAAGGTCATCAAGGCCCATATCGACACCATGCGCTCGGTATTCCGCGACAAGGTCAAGGGCGACGGCGGCGAAATCGGTGTCGAGTTGATGAAGGACCTGCGCAAGGCAATCCGCAAGTATATGACGGACGCTGCCCTCGACCCCGCGCCGGAAGAAATAGAGCCTGAGGTGGAGCCGAACGGCGCCGCACGGAACTTCCGTCCCAGTCAGATCGACTAACCGTCGATGGATTGATGGGTGTCAGGCGCCCTCGATCTCTTCCCGCTTCATTTCCAGCAACAGCCATTCCTCTTCCATTTCGGCAAGTTGGTCTTCGGCCTTTTGCAGGGCGTCCGCCGTCTTGGAAAAGCGATCCGGATCGCGGGCGTAAAGCTGCGGATCGGCCAGTGTCTTTTTGTGGCCCGCGATTTCTTCTTCCAGCTTGCTCATCTTGCCCGGCAGGGTTTTCAGGGCATGGCTTTCGTTGAAGCTGAGCTTCTTCTTATCCTTGGGTTTGGCTTTCTGATCGCTGCCGTCGGCGGGCACCGCCTTGGGCTTTTCCTTTTTACCTGCCTGGCCCTGACGGTCCGGCATTTCGCCGCGCTGCGCCAGCATGTCCGAATAGCCTCCGGGGTATTCCCGCCACTGCCCGTCGCCTTCCCAGGCGATGACCGAGGTCACGACCCGGTCGATGAAATCGCGGTCGTGGCTGACAAGCAGGACCGCGCCCTCGTAATCGGCGAGCATTTCCTGCAACAGGTCCAGGGTCTCGAGATCCAGGTCGTTGGTCGGTTCGTCCAGCACCAACAGGTTCGACGGCCGGGCCAGGGCGCGGGCCAGCATCAGGCGGCCGCGCTCCCCACCCGACAACTCGCTGATCGGCGTCGGCGCTTGTTCCGGCGAAAACAGAAAGTCCTTCATATAGCCGATGACATGGCGCGGCTGACCGCCGACGGAAATGGTGTCGCCGCTGCCGCCGGTCAGGGCGTCGGACAGGCTGGTGCCCAGCGGTAGGCTTTCGCGTTTCTGATCCAGGGTGACCATTTCCACGGTCTGGCCGATCTTGACCCGCCCTTCGTCCGGGGTGTCGATCCCGGTCAGGATGTTCAACAGGGTCGTTTTGCCAGCCCCGTTCGGCCCGATGATGCCGACCCGGTCGCCGCGCAGGATGCGGGTCGACAGGTTGTCGATGATCGTGCGCTCGCCATAGGACTTATGAATGTCCTCGGCGTCGATCACCAGCTTGCCCGAGGTTTCGCCCTTGGCGGCGGCGAGCTTTACCTCACCGGGGCCCTGGCGCAGGTTGCGCTTTTGCTGGCGCAGGTCCACCAGATTGGCGAGCCGCCGCTGGTTGCGCTTGCGCCGGGCAGTCACGCCATGGATCAGCCAATGGGTTTCGCGGGCGATCTTGCGGTCCAGCTTATGGCGGGCCTCGCTTTCCTGTTCCAGGATGTCGTCGCGCCATTCCTCGAAATCGGCGAAGCCTTTTTCCATGCGCCGAACCTCGCCGCGATCCAGCCACAGGGTGGCGCGCGACAGGTTTTCCAGGAACCGGCGGTCGTGGCTGATCATCACGATGGCCGAGGGCATGCCGCGTAGTTCTTCTTCCAGCCATTTGATGGCGGGCAGGTCCAGGTGGTTGGTCGGCTCGTCCAGCAACAGGATATCCGGCTTGGGCGCCAGGGCCCGGGCCAGGGCCGCGCGCCGGGCCTCGCCGCCCGACAGATGGGCCGGGTCTTCCTGCCCGGTCAGACCGAGAATTTCCAACAGGTACTGGGCGCGGTAGGGATCGTCGCCGGGCGACAGGCCCTCCTCGACGTAATCCAGGGTCGTCTTATACGCCGACAGGTCCGGTTCCTGCGGCAGGTAGCGGACGGTCGCCCCCGACTGGACGAAGCGTTCGCCGCCATCGGCCTCGACCGTGCCGAGCAGCACACTGGCCAAGGTCGACTTGCCCGAGCCGTTGCGCCCGACCAGGCACAGCCGGTCGCCCCGCATGACGGCCAGTTCGGCCCCTTCCAGCAAAGGGGTGCCGCCGAAGGTCAGGCGGATATCGCGAAGATGAAGCAGGGGCGGGGCCAAGGCGGATACTCTTGATCGTTGAGGGGCGGGAAACGCGGCGCACCATATCTCATTCCCGCGGAAAAGGGTCCAGCGATCTTTTATCGACAGGGGTGAAGGCGTATATCTGGGTATGTAAGGGCGGCGGGACGGACAAGGCCAAGGCGCGAACGCCATGCATTTCATGCGGTTTGAGTTGATTACTTCGATGGAGCGAAATGCGGCGATTTCGTTGATCCGCGACGCGATCTCGAAAGCGTCGGGCTGGATCGTCAATCACGCACTGTTTTCCAACGCCGCCGCGACCATCAATTTCGAGATGCCCTCCGACTGCGTCGCCCGATTTCGCGACTTGGTGGAACAGGCCGGGTTGAACCTGCGCCTACAGGACGAACGGCAGCGCGGCCCGGGCGACGACACCCGGGGCTCCGTCGCCATGACTTTCCTGCATCAGGAGCAGGAATTGAAGCGCGAGGTTCCGCCCTTCGGCTGAATCCTTAGCCGCGCACCCGGTTCAAAAACGGCTCGACCGCCGCGGTAAAACCCGTCGGGTTGTCGATATTGGCCAGATGGGCCGCGTCGGGAATGACCTCCAGCGTCGACCCGGCGACCAAGGCATGGACGCTTTCCGCCGCCGCCAGGGGCGTGCGTTGGTCCTTGTCGCCGACGACGATATGGGTCGGCTTGTCGATGCCCTTCAACTGGTCGCGCACGTCCTCGGTAAAGACCGAGCGGACGGTGTCCAGGTAATCGTCCTTGGTCATCCCGGAGATCGCCGCGACCAGGGCGTCGTGATGGCCCTTGGCCGTGGTCGGCAACAGGGTGTCGTCGGCGTAGTCCTTGGCGTAGGCGTCCATGGTCATGGCGTTCATCTTGTCGGTCAGCGCCTGAACGCGCTCAGGGCCGGCCTCGCCCATGAAGGAGAAGCTGTCGACATAGGTGACGGACAGAACCGCCGCCGGATCGATCGCATGCAGCCGTGCGCATTGCAGCGCCCCCATGGAAATCCCCATGATATGGGCGGGCAACAGGCCCAGGGCCGACAGCAGGGCATGGGCGTCCTCGGCGATGGCCTGCATGGTGGCCCCGCCGTTGTTGGTCGACTTGCCGTGCCCGCGCGCGTCCATGGCGATACAGGTGAAGCGATCCTTTAACTGGGTGATCTGGGCCTCCCACAGATAGCTGTTGGTGCCCAGGCTGTGCAGCATCAACAGGGTCGGGCCGCTGCCGTCGCGGCGGTAGTGGATGGTTTCGCCGTTCAGGGAAATCTCGGGCATGGTTCAGTCCTTCGGTTGAGAGGTCATTTCCACGGAAATCAGGTTCGCGCCATAGCGCGCCTGACCGGCCAGGTCCATGGTCGGGGCCAAGCGCATGTATTCCTTGATCGCGACCAGGGCGTCGCGGTCGCGGTCGGCCAGCTTGGCGATATAGGCATCGACTGCTCCGCCCAACCCGCCCTTCGGGGCGACGGCCGAAATCAGGCCATGGGCGAAGGCCGTATCGGCATCGATCGGATCGCGGGTCAGGACCATGTTCAACACGGCCTTGGCCGGCATCTTCGGCAGGGCGGCGGAAATCGCCAGGGTCGGCGGCAGGTTTGTGTCCATTTCCGGCATCGAGAACTGCGCCCCCTGCTCGGCAATGGTCACATCGGCCTGGGCGGCGAAGGCGCAGCCAAAGCCCTTGGCCCGGCCCTGCACGGCGACCAGCACCGGTACCGGCGTCATGCGCAGGTTTTCATAAACGCCCAGGATCGCGTCGGCGACACGCTCGCGAAAGGCCCGGGCATGGGCGGGCGGGGTCACGCCCGGCACGATCCGG
This sequence comes from Rhodospirillaceae bacterium UBA6608, assembly GCA_002433335.1. The sequence continues at coordinate 21,431 of DJHY01000043.1, forward strand.
CGGCCCAGGCAGAAATCCGCCCCCTCGCCGGTGACGACCACGAGCTTGACCGCGTGGTCCGATCCCTCGGCCCGGATCGCGGCCCCGATGGCATGCATATCGGGCGGGGCCAGGGTGTTGCCTTCGTCGCCCTGGCACAGGGTCACGCGGGCGACGGGGCCGTCGCGTTCGACGCGGAAACGGTCTCCGGTCTGGCTCATTGGTCTTGGTCCTCCTTGGGTTCGGTCGCGGCCTGGATCAGCTCGATGATCCGTTGCGGCGTGATCGGGCAATCAGTGATGCGCAGGCCATAGGGCGACAGGGCGCTCTCCACCGCCGCGACGATGGCGGCGGGGGCGGGGATGGTGCCGCCTTCGCCCGCACCCTTGGCGCCCAGGGGGTTGAGCGGCGTCGGGCTTTCCATATGGACGATGTCGCTGTTGGGCACGACCTCGGCCGTCGGCATCAGATAATCGGCGAAGGTCGTGGTCAGCGGGTTGGCGTCGTCGTCGAATACCATCCGTTCCAACAGGGCGTTGCCGACCCCATGGGCGACCCCGCCTTGAACCTGGCCGTCGACCAGCATCGGGTTGATGACCGTGCCGCAATCGTGGACGACGGTGTACTTCAGGATCGTCACTTGTCCGGTTTCGGCATCGACCTCGACCTCGGCGACATGGCTGCCGTTGGAATAGGTCGCCTGCGGCGGGGTGAAATACCCCGATGCCTCCAGGTCCGGTTTGACGCCCTTGGGCAGCGCGTAGCCGGGCATGCCGCTGGTCATCTTGGCCAACTCGGCAAAGGAAATGCTGTCGCCTTGTTCACCCTTGATGTGGACCGCGCCGTAGCGCAGTTCCAAATCTTCCGGCAAAACGTCGAACTTGGCCGCGGCCAGGGCGATGGCCTTGCCCCGCAATTCGGCCGAGGCCGTGCGCACGGACGAGCCCGCGTTGACGGTGATGCGCGAGGCATAGGTTCCGGCCCCGCGCGGCATCAAGCCCGTATCGCCGCCGACCACGTCGATATCGGAAACATCGACGCTCAGTTCGTCGGCGCAGATCTGGGCCAGGGTAGTGCGATGGGCCTGACCCGCCGCGGCCGCCCCGGTATAGATCGCGATCCGCCCGTTGGTCAGGATGCGAACGGTGGCGCCTTCGAACGGGCCCAGGCCGGTGCCCTCGACATAGTTGCCGATGCCGATGCCGATATGACGGCCTTCGGCCAGGGCGGCTTGCTGCCGTTCGGGGAAGCTGTCGTAGCCCGCCTTGGCCAGGGCCTGCGCCTGGGCCTCGGGATAGTCGCCGGTGTCGTACATCACCGGCGCGCCGTCGCGATAGGTCAGGCCCATGTCATAAGGCATGTCCGACGCCTGAATGAAATTACGCCGCCGGACCTCTGCCGGGTCCAGCCCGGTTTCGCGGGCGACGGCATCCATCAGGCGCTCCATGGCGAACACCGCCTGCGGTCGCCCGGCGCCGCGCAACGGCGTGGTCGGCACCAGATTGGTGAAGGCCACGGTCACGGCGATGCGATAGGCGGGCAGCTTGTACGGCCCCGGCAGGGTCGTCGCCGATATGTACGGCATGATGATGCCCCAGGGCAGGTAGGCCCCGGCGTCATGGATCAACGTACCCTTGACGCCCAGAAGCCTGCCGTCCGCATCCACGGCGGCGGCCATGTCCCAGACCTGATCGCGTTCCTGGGTGGTGGTCAGGAAATGTTCGCGCCGGTCCTCGGCCCATTTGATCGGACGGCCCAGCAGGCGCGCCACGGCGGGGATCACCAGTTCCTCGGGATAGACTTGGTTTTTCGGCCCGAAGCCGCCGCCGACATCGGGGGTGATGACCCGGACGTGGTCCTCGGCCATGCCGAACATCTCGACCACGGCGCGCTGGGTGTTGTGCGGGGTCTGGGTCGACGACCAGATGCGAAAGGCATCGCCGACCAGATCGTAAGCCGCCGCCACGCCCCGACATTCCATGGGGTGGCCGGTGCCGCGATGGGGGGCGTAGCGTTCGCGCACCACATGGGCGGCATTGCGGAACGCGTCATCGACATCGCCGAAACCCAGGTTGAGGCGGCCGGCGATGTTGTCGGTCCGGCCGGCATGAACGATCGGCGCGCCGGGCTTCAGCGCGGCCTCGCAGTGACCGGCGGCGGGCAGGGGCTCCCAATCCACGATCACCCGTTCCGCCGCGTCCTCGGCCAGATGGCGGTTTTCGGCGATGACCACGGCGACGGCCTCGCCGACGAAACAAACCTCGGACGTGGCGAGCGGCTCCTGCGTTACCGAATAGGTGATTTCCGGATGGGGCACCTGCAACAGGATGCGCTTGCCCTGGATCTCCGGCGGCAGATCGCGGGCGGTCAGCACGGCGACCACCCCCGGCATGGCGCGGGCGTCGTCGACATCGACCTGGGTAAAGGTCGCATGGGCGAAGGGGCTGCGGACGAAAGCGGCCTCCAACGCGCCGGGCAGTTTCAAATCGTCCAGAAACTGACCTTTGCCGGTCAGCAGATCCGGGTCCTCCAGGCGCTTGACGCGCTGCCCGACGAAGGCGGTGCTGCTCATGACCGGGCCTCCCCGCGCAGGGTTTCGGCGGCGGCCAGGGCCGCGCGGACGATGGTGTCGTAGCCGGTGCAGCGGCAGATGTTGCCCGACAAAGCCTCACGCAATTCGGCCTCGTCGGCATCGGGGTGATCGCGCAGAAAGGCCGTCAGCGTGGTCAGCATGCCGGGCGTGCAGAACCCGCATTGCAGGCCGTGGTGGTCCATGAACGCCTGTTGCAGCGGGCTTAGGGTTCCGTCCTCGGCGGCCAGGCCTTCGATGGTTGTGACGTTGCGGCCCTCGGCCTGCACCGCCAGCATCAGGCAGCCGCGCACCGCCTCGCCGTCGACCAGCACCGTGCAGGCCCCGCAGACCCCGTGTTCGCAGCCCAGATGCGTGCCGGTCAGGCCCAGGATGTGGCGCAGGAAATCGGCCAGGGAAAAGCGGTCTTCGGTCGCGGCGGTATAGTCGCGCCCGTTGACGGTCAGGGTGATCGTGCGTTTCGCTAAAGGATCGTGTGGGGTATCAGGCATGGGACGTCTCCTTGCCGGCGCGCGCGCAGGCATTGGCCAGGGACCGGCGGACTAGGACGCCCGCCAGGTGTTGGCGATAGGCTTCGCTGACCAGGGCGTCGGCGGACATGGCCCGGCTTGAGGCCATGGCGGCGGCGGCGGCGAACAAGGCATCGGAAGGCATCTCGCCTTCCAACATGTCGGCCACGTCATCCAGGCGTAGCGGCCCGTCGCCGACGCCGATCAGCACGAGGGCCGCGCGGGCGATGCGCCCGTCGTCATCCAGGTCGACCAAGCTGCCGACCCCGGCCATGGCGAAATCGCCGTGGCGCTGCGCGAATTCGCGAAAGTCCCAGCCGTGCCCGGCGGGCCAGGCATCGAACGCGACCGAGGTCAGGATTTCGCCTTCGTTGATGTCGGGGGTCATATAGCCCAAAGGATAGTCGGCCATGGCGACGGTGCGCGCCCCATCCCTGGAGGTCAGGGTGATTTCGGCGTCGAACAGGGCTGCCATGCCCGGCAGTTCCGCCGCCGGGTCGAGATGCGCCAGCGAGCCGCCGACCGTGCCTCGGTTGCGGGTCTGAACATGGCCGACGAAGGACAGGGCCTCGCGGACGATCGGGCAAAGGGTCGCCAGGGCATCGTGTTCCAACACCGTGCGCTGGCGGGTCATCCCGCCGATGGTCACACGCCCGCCGTCGATGGCTACCCCGGCCAGTTCGGCAACGGGGTTGAGGTCGATCAGGTGGTCGACCGCGACATAACGCAGGTTCATCATCGGCATCAGCGATTGGCCGCCGGACAGCAGGCGGGCGTTGTCCAGGCTGGCCGCCATCTCGGCGGCCTCGGCTAGGGTTTCGGCCCGGTGATAGGTGAAGGGGGCGGGTTTCATGCGTCCCCCGCCGGTGCCTTGCCGCCGCGCAGGCGCGCGGTCAGCCCCTGCCACAACAGGGAGCCGACCTTGATCGCGGCTTCATCCGGCTCTTCCCCGCTTTCGATCCGCTTGGTCAGGCGTTCGGCGAATTGATCGACCAATTGCTGGGCGGTCTTGGTCACAACCCCGGCCCCACGCGCGTATTGGATGATGCTGCCCGCCAGGTTCAGGTCCGTTTCGACCGCGACGCGGGTGCCGTCGCCTTGCGGGTGCAATTGAAACACCACCGTGGCGTGGGCCGATCCCCGACCCCGGTCTTCGCGCCCCTTGGCGGCGACGCGCACGCGCATGGCCTCGGCATCCACATCCTCGATCACCGCGGTGCCCCGGAACGACAATCCGACGGGGCCGAGCTTCAGCTGAACGATCCCTTCATAGGTCCGTTCGTCCACGACCTCGGTCAGCTTGGTCCCCGGCAGGCAGGGGGCGACGTAAGGGATGTTGAGCAGCGTGCGCCAAGCGTCATCCGGCGCCAGGCTCAGGTCCAGCGTGTTGTCGATCTTCACTTGGTCGTCCTCTTGTTCCCGGCTGCCGGATCATTCTTGTTCCTCGAACCCGGTCAGCAGTTTCCTCAGCAGGCCTTCCAAGGTGGCCCGTTCTTTATCGTCCAGGGCGGCGACGAGCCGCGCCTGCGTTTCCACATGGGCGGCCACCGACCGCTCGGCCAGGCTCTTGCCCTGGGGCGTCAGCGAAATCACGAAGCCGCGCCCGTCGTTCGGGTTGCGCAGCCGTTTGACCAGACCGGCCCCTTCCAACTGATCGATACGATGGGTCATGGTGCCCGAAGTGACCATGGTCGAGGCGATCAACTCGCCCGGCGACAAGGCATAGGGCGCGCCCGCCCGCAGCAGGGTCGACAGCACGTCGAACCCGGCGACGTTCAAATCGAACTCGCCCCAGGTTTCTTCCATCGCGCGCAGGAAAAAGGTGTTCAGCCGCCGCACCCGGCCCACGGCGCCCATGCCGCGCAGGTCCAGATCCGGGCATTCGCGACGCCACAGCGCCACGATCAGGTCGACATGGTCAGCCTGTTCCGGGGCGCGCAGGGGCGATGTGTCGGACATATCGTTCATGGCGACAGTCTTCGCACGTTCTATCTTGACGTCAAGATATATTTCTTGATGTCAAGATAACTGGGGCCATCGATCCGGTCTGGAAATCGCGTTTCGGTTTTTTTGGAGGGGGTTAGCCTGCCGCCGCTTTCTTGCGCTCGATCACGCTTTCGAGCTGCGCTGTCGTGGCGCGGAGCTGGGCTTTGATTTTGCCGGCGGGGATCGGCTCCTTGGCGGTGGAGCCGTAATCCGAGGGCAGGATGCCGGAGATATCGAAGTCGGCCGGCACGCTTTCGATGTCGAAATCGGCGTCCGACAGGTTCAGGTATTTCAGCGCCGCATTGGTCCAGGCGAACAGCCAGAACTGGAAATAGCCGAACCAATTGGGCACGTCCTTGCGGCGCGAGAAGGCCATGAAGAAGCCCTTGAGCGCGTAGTACACGCGCTGCGGCTTCATCGAGAAGCGGAGCATGCGCTTGGACAATTGCAGCAGCGCCCGCCAGTTCTTGAACACCATCTTCAGGAACAGGCCCGTATTGCCGAAGCCCTGGCCCTCGATGGGGACATGGTGGCCCTCGGCCTGCAGGTCGAAGAATGCCTTGAGCCGGTTGTATTGATATTCGCCGTCGGTAAAGACATCGACGAAATGCTTGTAGCCGTCGATCATCCGCCGCCGCGGCAGCAGGTATTGGATGTTGGTCTGATACTTGTAGCCGCCCAGGCCGAAGCGTACGTCGCGCAGGCGCTTCGACAGTTTCATGCGGCGGTACAGCGGCGTGCCGGGCAGCGCGGTCAACAACGACGGGTCGCCGGACAGCAACGCCGCCTCGGTCAGGCCCTTGAGCGTGATATCGAAGCAATCGTCGTCGTCTGAATCGAACCCGAAGATCAGCCCGCCGACCACGATGAAGCCGCGCGATTGGATTTCGCGCACGACCTGGGTCAGCTCCGTGGCCGAATTCTGCACCTTGGCGGTTTCCAGCAGCGAGTTCTTGGAGAAGCTCTCGATGCCGATGAACAGCATGTCGAAACCGGCGCGGCGCATCTTGGCCATCAGGTCCGGGTGATTGTGCAGGTTGATGGTCAGCCAGGTATAGAGCGACGGCGTATGGCCGGTCCGTTCCTTCCAGGCGAGAATCTTGTCGATCACTTCCTCGGCCCAGCGCGGTTCGCCGATGAAGTTGTCGCAGGCGAACAGGATTTGCGACACGCCCAATTCGCACAGATGGTCCAGTTCGGCGACGATCAGGTCCGACGGCTTGTTATGGGGTCGGTTGTTGTCGTCCATGATGCGGATGTCGCAGAATTCGCACAGGAACGGGCAGCCGCGCGAAACCTCGATCACCGCGCCGTAATAGCGGCCGATGGTGGTGTCCATCAGGCCCCGGTGCATGGGTTTTGATTTGGCGATCTCGAACCGGCCGGGCGACTTGATGATGTGGTCCATGGGTTGGCCGTCGCGGACCGATTGGATCAGGTCCGCGATCGAGGCCTCGGCGTCGCCGACGAAGACGTGGTCGAAATCCTTCAGCTGATCCAGCGTTCCGGCTTGTTCGAACGACCAGGCGACGGGGCCGCCGACCATCGAGCGGGTGCCAGGGAACCGGGCTTTCAAATCCGCGCGCACGCGGTTCATGAAACCCGCGTCCTGATTGATGCCGGAAAACAGGTACAGGTCCGCTTCGGCGATGCCGGTCTTGCCCTGAACCCGGGTGTCGTGGAGCAACAGATCCACGCCCAGGTCTTCGGGGATATGGGCGGCGAGGGTATAGGCCCAGACCGGCATGAAGATCGCGCCATAGGTCTGTGTGTCGGAATAGACGGGATCAGGCGCATGCACGAACATCACGCGGAACGGCTTGGCGTTCCGGGTCGGCGATGGCGTCTGATTGGCCGTCGTCTGGGTCATGTCCTATCCGCTTGCCTGTTTTCGTCCCTGCGGCGCGCCGCTTGACGGTCCGATTTCCCACCTTTTAGGGGTATTTGGGGGCCGGGTGCAAAGGCTTAAAGGCTTAATCGTCGTCGTGCGGGCGTTTCGGCGTGGTCTGGATATCGAAATTGATGGCCTGAACCAGGAATTGCACGCCCAAAAGGACAGCCAGCGTGGCGATCATGATCGTGCCCATGGTCGCGGTGACGCCGCTTTGGGCGGCTTCCCACCATTTGATTCCGCCGAAGATCAGCCCGAAGGCCGTCAGCAGCGAGCCGGCCAGAAGATAGAACGAGCCCAGCGAGAAATCGTAGATGAAGTATTTGAACAGGATGCGTTTTCCCATGCCCCGGATCAGGCGGTAGATGAACACCGGCATGATCGACGGAATATGAAGCGACGATTGTTCGTCGCCGTAGCGGGCGGGGATGGGCACGTCCTCGACCACCGCCCCCGCGATATTGAGGCGGATCAACATGTCCGATTCAAAGAAATAGCCGTCGGATACCCGGTCCAGCTCCATCCGCTCCAACGCGTCGCGGTTGATCGCGGTATAGCCGTTGGTCGGGTCCATCATTTGCCAATAGCCGGACGCGGCCTTGACCAGGAAGGTCAGGACGCTGTTGCCGAACAGACGCACGCGCGGCATCTGGCGCAGGGCCTTCAGATCGCGGAAGCGGTTGCCCTTGGTATAGTCGGCATGACCGGTGGCGATGGGCTTCAACAGGGGTTCCAGATAGGCCGGATCCATCTGGTCGTCGCCGTCCATTTTGACGACGATGTCGAACCCGTCGGCCATGGCCTGGCGGTAGCCGGTCTTGACCGCCGCCCCCACGCCGCCGTTCTGCACCCGGTGCAGGACGACCACGCGCGGATCGTCCACGGCCTTGGCCGTGGCCCCAGATTGATCGGGGCAGCCGTCGTCGACGACATAGATACGTTTGATCCAGGCGGGAATGCCCCGGATCACGTCGGCAACGTGATTGGTTACCCGATAAGCCGGGATTACCACCGCGATTTTGATGTGATCCGCCACTTTGCCGCCGGTCCTTGTCCGATGCCCTTAATGTCACGGCCCTTCCAGAAGGCCGCAAGGTTGGGCTAAAACCATTAAAACTTTATCGACCAAAAAAATGAAACCCAGGAACATCCATGACAAGCTCTCCCCAAACGCACCCGGAAATCCGGGAGTCCGTGGCCGCATTATGCCGTGATTTCCCCGGCGAATACTGGCGTGGCAAAGACGCCGACCGGGCCTATCCCACCGAATTCGTCAATGCCCTGACCGAAGCGGGCTTCCTGGCCTGCCTGATCCCCGAGGAATACGGCGGATCGGGCCTGGGCCTGTCGGAAGCGATCGCGATCATGGAGGAAATCCATAAATCCGGCTGCAGCGGCGGCGCCTGCCACGCGCAGATGTATATCATGGGCGCACTGTTGCGCCATGGCGACGAAGAAAAGAAAAAGAAATACCTGCCGGAAATCGCC
>DJHY01000298.1:0-6911 GCA_002433335.1 Rhodospirillaceae bacterium UBA6608
TGTGCCAAATTTGATCCTAGCCGATGGGGGCATAGGTCACGGCGCGATGTCGGACGGTAAGGTCAGCATAGTCGTTATCGACGAGAACCCGGTTCGGGCGGCGATCCTCATGGATGGCCTGGCCGAGGCCGGGCATACCGGCGTTGTTCATATCGATAATGTCGACAATCTGTTGAAGAAGATCTTCGCGATCGATCCGGACGTCATCCTGATCGACTTGGAAAACCCGTCGCGCGATACCTTGGAACAGATGTTTCAGGTCTCGCGCGAGGTTCGCCGCCCGACCGCCGTGTTCGTCGACGAAACGGACCGGGCGATGACGGACGCCGCGGTCGACGCCGGGGTCAGTGCCTATATCGTCGACGGCCTGAAGAAAGAACGGGTCAACCAGATCGTCGATCTGACGATTTCCCGCTTCAATGCCTTCTCGCGCCTCCAGGCCGAATTGTCCGAAGCCAAGACGGCCCTGTCGGAACGCAAGACCATCGAGCGGGCCAAGGGAATCCTGATGCAGCGCCGGGGCATGAGCGAGGAAGAAGCCTATGCCGCCCTGCGCAAGACAGCCATGAACGAAAAGAAACGCATCGTCGACATCGCCAATAGCTTGGTGATGGCGGAAAGAATTGCGTCCTGACGCCCCCGGGGGAACGGAGACCAAGGTGCCTGACAGCTACGACGATCAAGACCACAACGACGCGCTGGCTGACGGCCCGCCCGAGGTCTCGACCGTGCACGCCGGTATCATCCCGCTGTTGGATTGCGCCCCCGTGGTCGCCGCCGCCGAATTCGGGTTCGCCGAAAAATACGGCCTGGACCTGCGGATTTCCCGCGAACAGTCCTGGGCGTCGATCCGTGACAAGGTGTCGATCGGGCATCTGGACTGCGCCCATATGCTGGGGCCGATGGTCGTCGCCTCGACCCTGGGGGTGGGCCACGTCCGCACCCCGATGATCGCGCCCATGGCCCTGGGCCTGAACGGCAATGCGATCACCGTCTCGGCCGCTCTGTATGGGCGATTGCAGGGCGCGGGGTTGGATCCGGATGATGTGATGTCGGGCGCGCGCGCGTTGAAAACGGTGATCGCCGAAGACGTTGCCGCCGGGCGCCCGCCGCTGACCTTCGGCGTGGTGTTTCCGTTCTCGACCCATAATTACGAGCTGCGCGGCTGGCTGGCCGCCGCCGGGATCAATCCGGATTTCGATGTCCGTCTGGTGGTCATTCCGCCGCCCTTGATGGTCGCCAACCTGGATCAGGGGTTGATCGACGGGTTCTGCGTCGGTGCACCCTGGAATGCGGTCGCGGTCGAAGCCGGGGTCGGCGAGATCGTCGTGACCAAATCGCAGCTTTGGCATAACGGTCCGGAAAAGGTTCTGGGCATGCGCGCGGCCTGGGCCTCGGCCCATCCCCGGACCGTGCGGGCCCTGGTCCGCGCCCTGGTCGAAGCGGCGCGTTGGGTCGAGATGCCGGAAAACCGATTGGCCGTGGCCGAGACGTTGTCCGCACCGGGCTATCTGGATATCCCGGCGCCGATCCTGGCCGAGGCGATGGCCGGGGATCTGCCGCGCCTGGGCGGCGGCCCGGTGCTGGCCGATCCGGATTTCATCACCTTTTTTCGCGACAACGCCAATTTCCCCTGGCGTTCGCACGCCGCCTGGTTCGCGGAACAAATGATCCGCTGGCGGCAGGTCGATCAGGACACGGACGTCTGCGCCGTGGCCGCGCAGGTCTATCGCCCCGACATCTATCGCGAGGCCGTGCGCACGCTTGGCATGACCGTTCCGGATGCCGATTGGAAAACCGAAGGCACGGGGGATGCCAAGGGGCTGTTCTTCGGGGATGCGGTGTTTGATTCCCCCTGCGCTTGAACGCGCATTCCAGATGCCTAAAAAATAACCTTTGTAAATTTTGTGTATAAAATATATGCATCCTTCTGTCGAAGGCAGGATGTGGAGGGGTGTAACTCCTTGAAAATCCTGTCCTCTGCTGTTGGCATGGCTTGTGCATTGCAGCATTTCAGGTGATTGGGCGCCGATGGCCGCCGCCCGATCCGTAGGCAGGCTCGCCGAAGAGTCCTTCTAACCAAACAGGATCGCGTCCGTCGATGGGCGCAGAGCGTCGTCGCTCGAACGGGATGACTTCATCCCGAAGCGGATTTTTTGACTCTGCGCGAGACGAGGGCACGGCATGTTCTTTTCCAGAAAGGCGACCAAAGCGGCGGAAACGCCGGTGGCGGCGGTGGGCGAAACGTCCCCGGCCGGCTCGCCGTGGGAACAGGATCATCCGGCAGTGATCATCGGCGCGGGCCCGGCGGGCCTCCGCGTGGCCGAGGAACTGTCCCGCGCAGGCGTGCCCGTAATGTTGTTCAACGCCGAACGCTGGCGTCCCTACAACCGGATCAAGCTCACCCCCTTTCTGACCGGCGAGGTTCAACTCGGCCAAGTCTATCAGCCCGAAGGTTTCGGCGCGGATGCCCAGGTCAGCCGTTACGACGGTTTGCGCATCCGAACCATCGACCGCGATCGCCGTGTCGTCATCGACGATTATGGCCGCTCCTGGCCGTATGGCCGTTTGATCGTCGCCACCGGATCGCGCCCGCACGTGCCGGAAATCCCGGGCCGGGATTTGGACGGCGTCTTCACCTTCCGCGATTTCGACGACGTCGAACGCCTGGTCGCCCGGTCGTTCCGGTCGACCCGCACAGTGATCGTCGGCGGCGGCCTATTGGGCTTGGAGGCGGCGCGCGGCATGGCGGCGCGCGGCGTAGAGACTTGGGTTCTGGAACACGAAAGCCGCCTGCTGCCCCGCCAGTTGGACCAGGAAGGGGGCGATCTGGTCGCGGCCAAGATGGGCGCACTGGGGATTGTCCCGCGCACCCTGACCCGCGTTCAGGCGATCGAAGGCGATGGCCGGGTCGAGCGGGTCGTGCTGTCCGGCGGCGAAGTTGTCGATTGCGACACGGTCATCGTCTGCACCGGGGTGCGGGCCAATATGGAAATCGCCCGCGACGCCGGGTTGGCCGTGGGCCGGGGCATATCGGTCGATGCCCATATGCGGACCGACGATCCGGAAATCTATGCCGTCGGCGAATGCGCCGAGTTCGAAGGTTTTTGCTATGGCCTGGTCGGGCCGGGGTTGGAACAGGCCGCGACCTGCGTCGATCATATCCTGGGCCGTAGCGGACCGGGTTATGCGGGCAGCGTTCCCGCGACCCGCCTGAAGGTCGTCGGCGTCGATGTGTTCTCGATGGGCGAGGTCGAGCAGGTCGATGAAGATCAGAGCCTGACCAGCGTTTCCTGGAGCGATCCCGATGCCGGGTTGTACCGCCGGGTCATCATCCGGCGGGGCCGCGTCGTCGGCGCCATCGCCATCGGCCCTTGGGCCGAAATCAATCGCCTGCAGCAGATGATCAAGACCCATGCCAGGGTTTCGACCTTCGAGCTGCGCCGCCTGCGGACGACCGGCTTGCTAGCCAAGGAGACGGGGCCGATCCCGGTGCGCGATTGGGCCGATGCGGCGACCGTCTGTAACTGCACCGGCGTGACGCGCGGTATGTTGGGTGCGGCGATGGATGCCGGCTGTTCGACCTTGGACGACCTGAAGCGCGCGACCTGCGCCTCGACCGTCTGCGGCACCTGTCAGCCGTTGTTACAGGAACTGTTGGGGGCCGAGGCAAAGGCCGAACCCGTCGGCAAGTGGAAGCCGCTGTTGGTGTTTTCCATCCTGGCGGCGATCCTCGCCGCGGTCACGGCGCTGGTTCCGGCTTGGCCTTATTCGACCAGCGTAGAGGCCCGCCTGCGCCTCGACCTGTTGTGGATCGACCCGCTGATCAAGCAGATCTCCGGCTTTACCTTGCTGGGTTTCATGGTCGTTGCCGCTGTGTTGGGCCTGCGCAAGCGGATCAAGATGTTCCGCAACCTGGGCGGCTACAACGGCTGGCGGTTGGTGCACGGCATTGTCGGCGCATTGTTGATCGCCGGGCTATTCGTGCACACCGGCTTTCACCTAGGCGAAAATTTGAACGGCTGGTTGATGGGCCTGTTCCTGGTCCTATCCGCCGTCGGTGCGGTTGCCGGGGTGGTCACGGCGGTCGAACACAAGCTTCTCAACGGACCGATGAAGGGGGCCCGCACCGCGCCGCGCAGCCTGCCGGTCTGGGCGCATATCCTGTTGTTGTGGCCGTTGCCGCTGTTGCTCGGCGCGCATATCGCCACGGTCTATTTCTACTGAAGGGCCGGGGAAGATCATGCGCAACAAGATCCTCTGGCTGTTCTGGTTCCTGGTGACGTTGGTTGGCGCCTCGGCCATCGCGGCGGCCATGTATTACGGCGGCGACTTTCGCAAGCTGCTGCTGATCGGCAAGACGACCTCGGCCCATCACCAGATCGAACTGGCCTGCGACGCCTGCCATACCTCGATGTTCGGCGGGATCGACGCGCTACAGAAGGGCTGCGTCAACTGCCACGGCGAAGAGCTGAAGGCGGCGCATGATTCTCATCCCCGGACCAAATTCATCGACCCGCGCAACGCCGACCGGGTGGCCAAGCTGGACGCCCGCTATTGCGTGACATGCCACCGGGAACATCAGCCGGGCATCACCAACGCCATGGCCGTGACGATGCCGGACGACTATTGCGCCCTATGCCACAAAGACGTGGCCAAGGAGCGCCCGTCGCACGAAGGATTGGGCTTCGACACCTGCGCCTCTAGCGGCTGCCATAACTTCCACGACAACCGGGCGCTTTACGAAGATTTCCTGGAAAAACGTCATGCCGAGCCGGACTTCAAGGAAGTCCTCTTGGTCTCGTTGCGCAACTGGGTGCCGCCGGTCGACCCGCAGGCCCCCGCCAAGCCGAAACCCTTGACGCTGACCGACGCCGACGCGCCCGCGGCCCATCGCGGCGATGCCAAGCATACCGCCGAATGGGCGGCGTCGGGCCATGCTGAGGCAGGGGTCAATTGTTCCGCCTGCCATCAGCCGCGCAAACGCACCCGACCCGACGAATGGATTGCGTCGCCGGGAATGGAGGTCTGCTCGACCTGCCACGCCGCCGAGGTCAAAACTTTTACCGAGGGCAAGCACGGCATGCGCCAGCGCCCTGGTTTGTGGACCTCGCGCAAGGACGATTTCATCGGGCTGTTCGAAGATCGGGGCCTGACCCCGATGACCCCGGCCCTGGCCCGCCTCCCGATGGAGGCCAAGGCCCATGACACGGTGCTCGACTGCAACACCTGTCACGGGGCGCACAAATACGATGTGGTCTTCGCCCAGGTCGAAGCCTGCGAAACCTGCCACGCCGACGAACACACCCAGGCTTACCGCATGTCGCAGCACAACTCCCTGCGCGACCGCGAAACCGAGGGCGAACTGCGGCCCGGCTCCGCCGTGACCTGCGCCACTTGTCACATGCCGCGTCATCTGGCGCGCGACGACTACGGTGGGGAAAAGGTCTTCGTCACCCATAACCAGAACGACAACCTGCGGCCCAACGAAAAGATGATCCGCAGCGTCTGCGCCGATTGTCACGGTCTGCGCTTCAGCATCGATGCGCTCGCCGATCCGGCGCTGATCAAGAACAACTTCAAAGGCAAGCCCGCCCACCATGTCGAAAGCATCGACTGGGTGGTCAACAGGATGCGGGAACGGGCGCGCCGCCGGGAGCAGCAGTAATGCCCGCATCCGTCAATCGAAACGCCACGACAGGAACTACAGGAACACGACAAGGAGATTCCGAATGACCAAGAAACTGACCATTGCCGCAGCGTGCACGGCGCTTGCCTGCGCAGGCGCGATCACCCTGGGGCTGTCCTCTGCTCCGGCCAAGGCCGGGCTGTTCGGCAGCGACAAGGACAAAGGCGTGTCTTACGAAACCTTTACCGACATGCTGCATCTGGTGATGGCGTCCGACCGCGAAATCTATACCAAGATGGTGGTCGGCCGTCTGGCCGCCAAGCACAAGGTGATCAAGGCCTCTGAACACTTCGAGGACGAAAAGGCTCTGCCCTTGCCGGCGCAGATGTTCCGCTTCGGCTCGGAAAAGGTCGCGTCGAAGACCGACAAGTTCTCGTACCAGCTGCTGTCCCTCTGGCCGATCAACAAACAGAACGCGCCGCGTACCGAGATCGAGAAAAAAGGCCTGACCTTCATCGCCGAGAACAAGGGCGAAAAGCCGTTCTATGGCGAGGAAGAATTGGGCGGCACCAAATACTTCACCGCCGTCTACGCCGACGTCGGCGTCGCCGCCCCCTGCATCAACTGCCACAACGCGCACAAAGACTCGCCTCGCACCGACTTCAAGATGGGCGATGTCATGGGCGGCGTGGTGATCCGCGTCCCGATGAAATAGGCGGGTTGATCCGCTTGATGAATTAACCGGCTCGGCCCGGTCCCGCACTGGGGCCGGGTCCGGTCGCCCCCCAAATTCAGAAAGGAAAATCAAATGACACCCGAACAGATCGCAATGGTTCAGGACAGCTTCAAAGCCGTCGTGCCGATCGCCGGACCGGCCGCCGACATCTTCTACGGCCGCCTGTTCGAAGTCGCGCCGCAGCTGCGCCCGATGTTCCCGCAGGACATGACCGAACAGAAAAAGAAGCTGATGCAGATGATCGGCGTTGCCGTGAACAACCTGCACCAGGTCGAAACCGTCGTCAGCGCCGTCCAGGAACTGGGCCGTCGCCACGTCGATTACGGCGTCAAGGACGAGCACTATGACATCGTTGGCGGTGCGCTGCTGTGGACGCTGGGCCAGGGTTTGGGCGATGCCTTCACCCCGGAAGTCGAAGCCGCCTGGGCCGAGGCCTATGGCCTGCTGGCCACGGTGATGAAAGAAGCAGCGGCGGAGGCGGCGTGATCAAGCACCGCCGCATCGACGGATGGCCGGCGGATTATTCCGCCGGCCGCCGCGCCCGGA
>DJHY01000298.1:7205-55291 GCA_002433335.1 Rhodospirillaceae bacterium UBA6608
GCGGATTATCCCGCCGGCCGCCGCGCCCGGTCCACCGATGGGCAGGACGCGCGGACCATTCGTATGCGTGGTTTGGCAATTAATTGCCTGAATTGTGATTTCTCCCAGCCTATAGTTTTTGAATATGAATTTGATCGCGGTTTGATCGACGGTTTCGTCGCCGCGAATTCGAAGACCTCGGTTCAGGGCGCCAACGCTCGCCGCCCTGCCGATAACATGGTTCGTCGTANNAAAGCCTTGGCATGTTGGGCACAATCTTGACCGTATTCAGTGCATCAATGGTGAATCGTTGTTGATAATCGTCTTGTGATCTGCTGAGGGGTGATCCCCGCTCAAGCGTGATCTTGTTCGCTCTTTGATGATGGCTTAAGGGTTCTAATGGTGATGATCAGTTGATTTTTGGTGTCTCAGTTTAAAGGGTGTGGGAAGCAGTTCATTGAGTTGTCTTGTCCCCATACCATCTATGCTCACAGTGTCCTTGCTGGGCAGAAGTTCCTGCATCACCTGACGGCAGGCGCCGCATGGCTCTGGACATGCCATGCAGCTCACGGCCAGATTCAATCGTTCGTTTACCCTGGCTGATCGCAGTGAAAAGGGCGACCTCCTCGGGACAAATGCTAAGCCCATAAATGGCATTTTCTACGTTGCAGCCCTCGATCACACTGCCGATAACATGGTTCGTCGTAGAGCCAACCTCCAAGCCATAGGGCCCAACAACGCGCCCCAGAAGCACGGCTGCTTCCCAGACGTCTCCCGTATCGCGGGGGCTGTCCAAGGGAACGCGGCCATTTTGTTTTGTCCCGCCTTGATCGAATTCCGGACCATGTCCGGTTCGGGAAAGCGAGCCGACGAAGGAGCAACGAAATGACTACGACCAAGCGACGTTTGTTTATGAAAGGCTTTGCCGCCGCCGCGATTATCGCCGGCGCGCTCGGCTTCTCCCCTGAGCCCGCAGCCGCCGCGGGCCTGAAGGTCGAAAAGGAAGAACTCAAATTCGGGTTCATCAAGCTGACCGACATGGCGCCCCTCGCCATTGCCTATGAGAAAGGCTTCTTCGAAGACGAAGGCCTGTTCGTCACCCTGGAAGCCCAGGCCAACTGGAAGGTTCTGCTCGACCGCGTGATCGACGGGCAGCTCGACGGCGCCCATATGCTGGCGGGCCAGCCGCTGGGCGCGACCATCGGCTTCGGTACCCAGGCGCATGTCATCACGCCGTTCTCCATGGACCTGAACGGCAACGGCATCACCGTGTCGAACGACGTCTGGGCCGAGATGAAGAAGCACGTCCCGCACAAGGACGGCAAGCCGGTCCACCCGATCAAGGCTGATTACCTGAAGCCTGTGGTCGCCAAGTACAAGGCCGAGGGCAAGCCCTTCAAGATGGGCATGGTCTTCCCGGTCTCGACCCATAACTACGAACTGCGCTACTGGCTGGCCGCCGGCGGCATCCACCCCGGCTACTATTCCAAGACCGACATCTCCGGTCAGATCAAGGCCGATGCCCTGTTGTCCGTGACCCCGCCGCCGCAAATGCCGGCGACGATGGAAGCCGGCACGATCTTCGGCTACTGCGTCGGCGAGCCGTGGAACCAGCAGGCGGTGTTCAAAGGCATCGGCGTGCCGGTCATCACCGACTACGAGATCTGGAAAGACAACCCGGAAAAGGTCTTCGGCATCACCAAGGAATTCTCGGAAAAATATCCGAACACCACCCTGGCCCTGACCAAGGCGCTGATCCGCGCCGCCATGTGGCTGGACGCCAACAACGACGGCAACCGCAAGGAAGCCGTGAAGATCCTGGCGCGGTCCGAATACGTCGGCGCCGATTACGAGGTTATCGCCAACTCGATGACCGGCACGTTCGAATACGAGAAGGGCGACAAGCGGCCGCTGCCGGACTTCAACGTGTTCTTCCGCTATTTCGCGACCTACCCCTATCTGTCCGACGCCGTCTGGTACCTGACGCAGATGCGCCGTTGGGGCCAGATCACCGAAGGCAAGCCGGACAGTTGGTACGCGGACATCGCCAAGAAGGTCTATCGCCCGGACATCTACCTGAAGGCGGCCAAACTGCTGGTCGACGAAGGCAAGGCCGACAAGAAGGACTTCCCCTGGGACACCGACGGCTACCGCGCCCCCCAGGCCGAGTTCATCGACGGCATCACCTTCGACGGGCGCAAGCCGAACGCTTACCTGGAAAAGTTCCCGATCGGCCTGAAGAAAGAACAGGTCGTCGTGGGCGCCGAGGTCCAGGGCTGATTCCGTGCGGACGGGACGCGGGCCCGGCCCCGTCCCGTCAATCCGGATGCACGCAAGAAATTGAAAGAGACATGACATGACCGCCATCACCGCCAACCGCGTCAACAACGTCCTGACGCTGATCGGCCTGACCTGGTTCACGCCTGTCATTCGAATGATCGCCGGTGAAAACCCGCGCCACGAACTGATGCAGCTTTGGCGCCTGTTGGGCGTTCCCGTGGTTGCCTTCGCCGTTTTCCTGGGTCTGTGGTCGCATCTGGCGAGCCAGGTCGAGACCAGCCTGGGCAAAATCCCCGGCCCGGTCGCCGTCTACGAGGAAGCGGTCAGCCTGTGGGAAGACCATAAGATCCAGCGCGACAAGGAAGCCGCCTTCTACGAACGCCAGGAAAAGCGCAACGCGCGCAAGCTGGCCGAAGACCCGAACGCGGAAGTCAAATGGCGCACCTATACCGGCAAGCCGAGCTATGTCGATCAGATCGGCACCAGCTTGAAGACCGTGTTCATGGGCTTCCTGATCGCGACCGCCTTCGCCGTGCCGATCGGTATTCTTTGCGGCCTGTCGCCCCTGTTTAATTCGGCGATGAACCCGCTGATTCAGCTGTTCAAGCCGGTTTCGCCGCTGGCCTGGCTGCCGATCGTCACCATGGTCGTCAGCGCCGTTTACGTGACCGACGATCCGATGTTCGAGAAATCGTTTCTCAACTCGGCGATCACCGTGACGCTCTGCTCGCTTTGGCCGACGCTCATCAACACCTCGGTCGGCGTCGCCTCCATCGACCGCGATCTGGTCAACGTCGGTCGCGTTCTGCAGCTCAACTGGTGGACCAAGGTCATGAAGATGGTCCTGCCATCGGCCTTGCCGCTGATCTTCACGGGGCTGCGCTTGTCGTTGGGCGTCGGCTGGATGGTGCTGATCGCGGCCGAGATGCTGGCCCAGAACCCGGGCCTCGGAAAATTCGTTTGGGACGAGTTCCAGAACGGCTCTTCCCATTCGCTCGGCAAGATCATGGTCGCCGTGTTCACCATCGGCATCATCGGCTTCCTGCTCGACCGGGTCATGCTGACCCTGCAGGGCCTCTTGACCTTCTCCGACAAGCGCTAGGACAGAGGACCGGAACCATGGCATTCCTGGAACTGCAAGGCGTCGCCAAGTCCTACGGCGAAGGCGGTGCAAAGACCGAGGTCCTGAAGGACATCAACCTCGCGATCGAAGAAGGTGAGTTCGTCGCCATCGTCGGATTTTCAGGGTCCGGTAAGACGACCCTGATCTCGGCCATGGCCGGGCTGATCCGCCCGGACGCCGGGACGATCACCCTGCGGGGCAAGGAAATCGACGGCCCCGCGCCGGAACGCGGCGTGGTCTTTCAGAACTACTCGCTGATGCCCTGGCTGTCGGTCGCCGGCAACATCGGCCTTGCGGTCGACGTTCTGTTCAAGAACGAGAGCAAGGCCGACCGTCGGGCGCGGATTGAAAAGTACGTCGACATGGTCGGCCTCAGCCATGCCATCACGCGCAAACCGGCGGAGCTGTCCGGCGGCATGCGCCAGCGCGTCGCGGTCGCCCGGGCGTTGGCCATGGAGCCGGAGGTGCTGTTGCTGGATGAGCCGCTCAGCGCGCTCGACGCGCTGACCCGCGCCAACCTGCAGGACGAGATCGAGGAGATCTGGAGCCGCGAAAAGAAGACGGTCGTCCTGATCACCAACGACGTCGACGAAGCGATCCTGCTGGCCGACCGCATCATCCCGTTGAACCCGGGGCCGGGTGCGACTTTCGGACCCGAGTTCAAGGTCTCGATCCCGCGTCCGCGCGATCGTTCAGCCATGAACCATGATCCCGAGTTCAAGGCGCTGCGTCGCGACGTCACGCAGTATCTGATGTCGGTCGGCGTGGAACGCGGCGCGCAGAATGACGACTCGTTGGTTCTGCCCAACGTCGTGCCGATGGACCTGCACACGAAGTTGCCGCAGGTCGCGTTCGACGCCGCCGCACCCCGGTCGCCCCATGAAGACCGCTATTGCGATTTCTCCGGCGTGACCAAGGTCTATCCCACGCCGAAGGGGCCGCTGACCGTGGTTGACGGGTTCGACCTGCGGATGAAGCGGGGCGAGTTCGTCTCGATCATCGGCCATTCCGGTTGCGGCAAGTCGACGGTGTTGTCCATGGCGGCAGGACTGAACGACATTTCCGGCGGCGGGATCATCCTGGACGGCCGCGAAGTTTCCGACGCCGGCCCCGACCGGGGCGTGGTGTTCCAGGCGCCGTCCCTGTTCCCCTGGTTGACGGCGTTGGAGAACGTGGCCCTGGGCGTCGACAAGGTCTATCCCCATGCGACCCAGCCGGAACGCGAAGCCATCGTTCGCTATTACCTGTCGCGGGTCGGCCTTTCCGACGCTGCCGACAAGGCCGCGAGCGACCTGTCGAACGGGATGAAGCAACGTGTCGGCATTGCCCGCGCCTTCGCCCTGTCGCCGAAGCTGCTGTTGCTGGACGAGCCGTTCGGCATGCTCGACAGCCTGACTCGGTGGGAATTGCAAGAGGTCCTAATGGAAGTCTGGACCCGCACCCAGGTCACCGCGATCTGCGTCACCCATGACGTCGACGAAGCGATCCTGCTGGCCGACCGGGTGGTGATGATGACCAACGGCCCGAACGCTCGCGTCGGCAAGATCATGGAAGTCGATCTGCCGCGTCCGCGGTCGCGCAAGCAGCTGTTGGAACACCCGAAATATTACGAGTACCGCGCCGAGCTCTTGGATTTCCTGGAAGAATACGAACAGGGACACCAGGGCAAAAGCGCTTCATCGAAAGAGGAGGCTGCATAGATGAGCAAGAAACTCGTCGTCATCGGTAACGGCATGGCGCCGGGCCGGGTGCTGGAGCATTTGTTCGATAAGGCCCCCGACGCCTATGAGGTGACCATCTTCAACGCCGAGCCGCGCGTGAACTACGACCGCATCATGCTGTCGCCGGTTCTGTCCGGGGAAAAGGCCTACGAGGACATCATCATTCACGATGATGCCTGGTACGAAAAACACGGCGTGACGCTGCTGAAGGGCAAGAAGGTGGTCGAGATCGACCGCGCCGCCCGCAAGGTCGTGGCCGAGGATGGAACCGAAGCCGAATACGACAAGCTGTTGATCGCCACCGGCTCGTCGCCCTTTGTCATTCCCGTACCGGGCAAGGACTTGGACGGGGTCGTCACCTACCGCGATCTCGACGATGTCGACAAGATGCTCAAGGTCGCCGAGGGCGGCGGCTCCGCCGTGGTTATCGGCGGCGGGCTGTTGGGTTTGGAAGCGGCCTACGGCCTGAAGCAGCGGGGCATGACCGTCACGGTCCTGCACCTGATGCCGACCCTGATGGAGCGGCAGTTGGACCCCAGCGCCGGTTACTTGTTGGAAAAGGCCCTGGCCGACCGTGACATCAAGATCATTACCCGCGCCAATACGCAGGAAATCATGGGTGCGGACGGCAAGGTCGCGGGCGTCAAGCTGGATGACGGCTCGGAGATCCCGGCCGAGATCGTGGTCATGGCCGTGGGTATCAAACCCAACGCCCAGCTGGCGGACGATGCGGGCCTGGAAACCAATCGCGGCATTCTGGTCGACGACCACATGGTGACCAGCGATCCGGACATTCTGTCGGTCGGTGAATGCGTCGAGCATCGGGGCCAATGCTACGGCCTGGTCGCTCCCCTTTACGAGATGGCCAAGGTCATCGCCGCGAACCTGTCCGGCGATGGGGATCCTGCCTATACCGGATCGGTCACCGCGACCAAGTTGAAGGTCACGGGCGTCGATCTGTACTCGGCGGGCGATTTCGCCGAGGCCGACGACCGCGAGGAAATCGTCCTGCGCGACGCCGCGGGCGGGGTCTACAAGCGCCTAGTCCTCAAGGACAACAAGATCATCGGCGCGGTCCTATACGGCGATACGGCCGACGGGGCCTGGTTCTTCGACCTATTGAAGAAGGAAACCGATATCTCCGACATGCGGGAAACGCTGATCTTCGGCCAAGCCTATGCCGGAGGGTCCCCCCTGGACCCTACGGCGGCCGTTGCAGCCTTACCGGATGACGCGGAGATCTGCGGCTGCAACGGCGTTTGCAAGGGAGCCATCGTTCAGGCCATCTCCGAAAAGGGCCTGACCGGCATTGACGACGTACGCGCCCATACCAAGGCGTCGTCCAGCTGCGGCACGTGCACCGGGCTGGTCGAACAGTTGTTGAAGCTGACCCTTGGCGATGCGTTTCAGCCCGATGCCGTGCAGCCGATGTGCGGATGCACCGACCTGGGCCATGACGACGTGCGGCGGCTGATCGTCGCGCAGGAATTGAAATCCATTCCCGCCGTGTTGCAGGAATTGCAATGGAAGACGTCCTGCGGCTGCGCCAAGTGCCGCCCGGCCCTGAACTATTACCTGCTGGCCACTTGGCCCGGCGAATACGTCGACGATAAACAGTCGCGGTTCATCAACGAACGGGTCCACGCCAACATTCAAAAGGACGGCACCTATTCCGTGGTGCCGCGCATGTGGGGCGGGATCACCACCCCGGACGAGCTGCGCGCCATCGCCGATGTGGCCGACAAGTACCAGATCCCGACCGTTAAGATGACGGGCGGACAGCGCGTCGACTTGTTGGGCGTAAAGAAGGAAGACCTGCCCGCCGTCTGGGCCGATCTGAACGCAGCGGGAATGGTCTCCGGCCATGCCTACGGTAAATCCCTGCGCACGGTGAAGACCTGTGTCGGGACCGATTGGTGCCGGTTCGGGACGCAGGATTCCACGGGGCTGGGAATCAAGCTGGAGAAGTTCCTATGGGGCTCGTGGACGCCACATAAGGTCAAGCTGGCCGTGTCCGGCTGTCCCCGCAATTGCGCCGAGGCGACGTGCAAGGACATCGGCGTGGTCTGCGTCGATTCCGGCTACGAAATCCATTTCGCCGGGGCTGCGGGGATGCACGTCAAGGCGACGGAAATTCTCTGCACCGTCGAAACCGAGGCCGAGGTGGTGGAGCACGTCGGGGCGCTGATGCAGCTCTATCGTGAACAGGGCCGCTACCTGGAGCGCATCTACAAATGGGCCGACCGGGTCGGTCTGGACGTTGCCCGCAAACAGGTGGCCGAGGATCCAGAGCGTCGCAAGGAACTCAACGAGCGCTTCATCTATTCGCAGAAGTTCATGCAAATCGATCCTTGGGCCGAGCGGGTCCAAGGCAAGGATGCGGAAGAATTCACCTCCTTCCGTTTGGCGCAATTCGGGAAAGTGGCGTGATGAATGAAATGACTGTGAATACGAAAACGCAAGTCTGGATCGAAGTCTGCAAGCTGGACGACATTCCCCCGCAAGGGGCCCGTGTGATCCGAGCGACGCTCGGCTGCGTCGCCTTGTTCCGCACGACAGAGGACAAGGTCTTCGCCCTCGAAGATCGCTGCCCGCACAAAGGCGGCCCGCTCAGCCAGGGGATCGTCCATGAAAACGGCGTGACCTGCCCGCTGCACAACTGGGTCATCGATCTGGAAACCGGTCGCGCCAAAGCGCCGGACGAGGGGCGCGTGCGAACCTATCCGGTCGAAGTACAGGACGGTCGCGTCCTGATCGACCGCGCGCTTTTGGCTTGAGGGAGGGAGCGGGCATGACCGGCGGCATGACGGACACGGGCGCAACCTGCACGGCGACGACCTGCCCCTATTGCGGGGTCGGGTGCGGCGTGCGCGCCACTGTCGATGCCGCCGGCGTGTCTATCGCCGGAGACCCGGATCATCCGGCCAACTTCGGGCGGCTGTGCTCCAAGGGAACGAATTTGGGCGAGACGCTGTCTCGCGACGACCGGTTGCTGCACCCGGAGATCGGGGGGCGGCGGGCTTCATGGGCCGAGGCCCTGGATCTCGTCGCCTCCCGGTTCCGCGACGCGATCGAAACCTATGGCCCCGATTCCGTCGCCTTCTATGTCTCCGGC
Source organism: Rhodospirillaceae bacterium UBA6608 (assembly GCA_002433335.1). The sequence goes on from DJHY01000298.1 coordinate 15,424, forward strand.
CAATTGCTGACCGAGGATTATTACGTCGCCAACAAGTTGATGAAGGGTTTCATCGGCTCGGCCAATATCGATACCAACTCGCGCCTTTGCATGGCGTCCTCCGTCGCCGGGCACAAGCGCGCTTTCGGCACCGACACCGTGCCGGGGGTGTACGAGGATTTGGAACAGGCCGACCTCGTCGTCATGGTCGGCTCCAACCTGGCGTGGTGTCATCCGGTTCTGTATCAGCGCCTTCAGGCGGCGCGGAAGGAACGGGGCAGCAAGGTCATCGTCATCGATCCGCGCCGAACCGCGACAGCGGAAACGGCGGATATGCATCTGCCCCTTCAGCCGGGATCGGACATCGCCCTGTTCAACGGCCTGATGGCTTGGTTGTCGCGCGAAGGGAAATTCGACGACGCCTTCATCGCCGGTCACACCACGGGCATGGCCCAGGCGCTGAAGACCGCCGAGGAATGGACGCCGGAGAAAGTCGCGGCGCGGTGCGGCCTGGCGTTGGAACGGGTCGTGGAATTCTATCGTCTGTTCGCCGAGACGGAGCGGACGGTCACCGTCTATAGCCAGGGCGTCAATCAATCGACCGCCGGTACGGACAAGGTCAACGCGGTCATCAACTGTCACCTCGCCACCGGGCGCATCGGCAAACCGGGCATGGGGCCGTTCTCGGTCACCGGCCAACCCAACGCGATGGGTGGTCGCGAGGTGGGTGGCCTGGCCAACCAACTGGCCTGTCATCTGGAACTCGACGACCCGGCGCATCGCCAAGTGGCGCAGAACTTCTGGGACAGCCCAGTGATCGCCGGTTCAGCGGGACTGAAGGCCGTGGACTTGTTCGACGCCGTCGCCGACGGGCGGATCAAGGCGCTGTGGATCATGGCGACCAATCCTGCCGTCAGCCTGCCCGATGCCGACCGGGTGCGTGACGCTATCGCCCAATGCCCCTTCGTCGCGGTTTCGGACGTGACCCGGGACACCGATACGGTGGACCTGGCGCATGTCTTGTTGCCGGCCCATGCCTGGGGCGAAAAAGACGGCACGGTGACCAATTCCGAACGTCGCATCTCGCGCCAGCGGGCCTTCCTGCCCGTGCCCGACGACGTGCGCGCCGATTGGTGGATGGTGGCCCAGGTCGCCGCCCGCCTGGGCCACGGGGCTGCCTTCGATTATTCCGGTCCCGCCGACATTTTCCGCGAATACGCGGCCATGACCGCCGTCGCCAATCAAACCCTGGCCCGTGATCTGGACCTGGGCGGGATGGCCGATCTTTCGGATGCCGACTATGACGGCCTGACGCCGACGCTCTGGCCGCAGCGCGCCGGGGGCGGTTCGGAAACGCGGTTCTTCGCCGAAGGCGGTTTCTTCACCCCGGATCGCATGGGCCGCTTCCTGCCCGTGGTCGATCGGGCCCCGGCCTCTGCGCCCGATGAGGAATACGACTTGATCCTGAATACCGGGCGCATCCGCGATCAATGGCACACCATGACGCGCACGGCCTTGTCGCCGGCGCTGTCCCAGCATTTGGGGGAACCCTTCGTGGAAATTTCCAAGGCCGATGCCGCGCGCCTGGGGTTGGCCCCGGCGTCCCTGGCTCATGTCGAAAGCGCGCGGGGGGACTGTCTGGTGCGGGTGTTGATCACCAATCGGGTGATGCCGGGGCAGGTCTTCGTGCCGATGCATTGGAACGACCACTGGTCGGGCCGGGCGCGGGTCGATGCTCTGGTCGCGCCGAACGTCGACCCTGTCTCCGGCCAACCGGAAGCCAAATACACCCCGGTCAAGGTCCGGCCCTTTGCGGCGGCGTTCCATGCTTTCGCCGTGTCGCGCGCGCGCCCGATGGTGGATCGTGCGGACTATTGGACCCTGGCCCGGACCGAGGGCGGCTGGCGGTCGGAATTGGCCGCGACCGAACAGCCGGACGACTGGGCGGCCTGGGCCCGCGCGTTGTTGGGGCTGGATGCCACGGACGGCGCGGTGCGCATTCTGGCGGCCGAGGACAAGGCGGCGGGGGGATACCGCATGGCGGCGTTCCGTGGCGACGATCTGGTCGGCGCGGTCTTCGCCACGCCGGAGCCGGTCGCCGTCGATCGTACCTGGGTGGCCGGGAAATTGACCGCGCCGGTCGCGGCCTTGGCCGACCGGGTTTCGGTGCTGGCCGGGCGGCGGGCGGCGGATAAGGAAGACCCGGGGGCGATTATTTGCACCTGCATGTTCGTCGGCGCGAACGTCATTCGCCGCGCCATCGTTGAAGAGGGCTGCGCCACCGCCGATGCGGTCGGCGCATGCACCGGAGCGGGAATAACCTGTGGGTCGTGCCGACCCGAGATCGAGGCTTTGATTGCCGATGCCGAATTGCGACAGGCCAGCTGATATCGGGCGGAAACCCGAACGACGCCCCCCGGCGGCCATGGCGCCGCTGGCGGTGCTGCCGTTGTTCTACGATCTTACCGGACGCCGCGCCGTCGTTTGGGGGGCGACCGATGCGGCGGGCTGGAAGGCCGAATTGCTGACCGCCGCCGGGGCGAATGTCGTGCGATTGGGCGATGACGGCGCGCTTTGGGGCGAGAGTGAACTGCAGGGTGCGGCCATCGCCGTGGCTGACGCTGCCGACGCGGATCAGGCGGCGGAATTAGCACAGCGTGCGCGCGCCATGGGCGTGCCGGTCAACATCATCGACCGCCCGGCCTATTGCGATTTTTCCTTCGGTGCGATCGTCAATCGCTCACCCGTGGTGATCGGTATTTCCACGGCCGGGGCGGCCCCCGTATTGGGGCAGGCGATCCGGCGGCGGATCGAAACTTTGTTGCCGCCGGGCATCGCCCATTGGGCTGCGGCGGCATCCCGCCTGCGCGACCGGGTTCGCGCCCTGATGCCGGATGCGGGCCGTCGCCGTCGGTTCTGGCGGGATCAAGCCGAACGCGCCTTCGCCGAGCCGGACCATCCCGCGCCGGAGGCCGCGATGGACCCGACGGACCTGTCGCTGCGCGATGCTGGTGGGGCGGGCCGGGTGACGCTGGTCGGGGCCGGGCCGGGGGATGCGGAACTGCTGACCCTGAAGGCCGTGCGCGCCCTACAGGCCGCCGATGTTATTTTGTACGACGACCTAGTGTCCGATGACGTGCTGGAACTGGCGCGACGCGAGGCCAAGCGCCTGTTGGTCGGCAAACGGGGGAACCGTCCGTCCTGTCGTCAGGAAGACATCAACGAGATGATGATCTCACTCGCTGAACAAGGCCGGCAGGTGGTTCGATTGAAATCGGGCGATCCAATGATCTTCGGCCGCGCCGGAGAGGAAATCGCCGAACTGCGCGAGCGGGGCATCGCCGTCGACGTGGTGCCCGGTATTACCGCCGCCTTGGCGGCGGCCTCGGCCCTGGGGGTGTCGTTGACCCACCGTGATCATGCCCGCTCGGTCCGTTTCGTCACCGGCCATGGACGCGATGGCGGCCTGCCCGAGACCCTGGATTGGGCAGGGCTGGCCGATGCGGGAACGACATTGATGGTCTACATGGCGGGGCGGACGGCGGCGGTGCTGGCCCGGCGGCTGATCGAGCGGGGCCGCGCCCCGTCCACACCGGTGGTGATGATGGCCAACGTCAGCCGCACCGACGAGCAACGCGAGGTTCGCAGCCTTGGCTATTTGGCGGGGCAGGCTCCGACCTTGGGCGAAGGGCCGGTGCTGATCGGCATTGGCGAGGTCTTCGCCGGGCTACGCGTGGCGGCGATGCCCGTCGCGGACGAGACAATGCGTCCGGCCACGGCATTGTTTCCCCGAAGTGAGCCACTGGCCGATGCGCAGCCGCCCGCAACCGTTCCTGGCAAGCTTACCCAGGCATAACCACCCGCAAAAGAAAACGGGGAGCCGGTCTCCCTGCTCCCCGTGAACTCGTCATTCGCTTTGGCGTTAGGCGACGAACAGCGCCATCCCGGCCAGGGCAATCGCGCCGCCACTGGCGCGCAGGGCCAGGGGAGCGATTTTGGCATTGGCCTGGGCGGCGGTCAGGGCTGCGCCGATCCCGGCGGCATGTAGCAGCGCCGTCGCCAGGGCAAAGCCAAGGCCGTATTCCAGGCCGCTCGCCGACACGGGCATTTCGGTGCCATGGGCATGGCCATGGAACACGGCCATCGCGCCGACCACGGCCATCGCCAGGACGACGGGCATCTTGCGGCCAAAGGCGATCACGGCGCCCAGAACCACGACCGATCCGACGATGCCGATTTCGACCATCGGCAGCGCGATGCCGGAAACGGCGGCCAGACCGCCCGCGATCATCATCGCGACGAAGGCGGCGGGAACCAGCCACAGCGCGCGGCCGCCCATCTGCGCCGCCAGGACGCCGACCGCGACCATCGCCAAAATGTGGTCCAGGCCGCCGATGGGATGGCCGAACCCGGCGGCGAAACCGGAAACGGACCCGGCGCCCGTATGGGCCAGGGCCGGGCCGGCGGCCAGGATCGAAAGCATAAGCGCGGCAAGGAAGGATCGGATCATCATGGGTCCCCTGTATGATTCTTGATGATGAAAAGTATGATAAATTGTGAAAAGATCATACCCTATGTAGCCGGTATTTCAACAGCGAAGGATGCCCGAGGGAGGGGCCGACCATGGAACGTGTGACCGTCACCATCGACGATGACCTGCTGGAAAAGTTCGACCGTCTGATCGCCGATAAAGGCTACGCCAATCGGTCGGAAGGGATGCGCCACGCGATCCGCGCCTTGCTGGCCGAGGAATTGGAACAAGGCGACGACGCGGCCCATTGCGTCGGTTGCGTAGTCTATGCCTACAACCACAAGGAACGGGCGCTGTCGTCGCGTCTGGTCGAGGCCCAGCACGATCATCACCACGATGTTCCGGCGGCGACCCTGCATCTTCATATCGATGCGGAAAACTGTCTGGAGGCGACGGTGTTGACCGGATCGGTCAAAGAAGTCCGTCATGTCGCCGACCGGATCACCTCGCAGCGGGGCGTGCGCAACGGACATTTGCACCTGATCCCGATCGATGGCTGACGGTCCCCGGCCCGTGCCGGGCCGGAAAATGCTGCGATTCCAAGAGTCTTGCCGATGATGGCAAAATGTTCTGTTTTCTGGAACCGGTGTTCCATATACTAGAACAAACAACATAATACTTTTGGGATTCTAGGATGACATCAAGCAAAGCAGCGCGCGGGGGCGTGACCTTCGCGCCGGAACTGGATCAACCTATCCAATACATGCGGCGGACGCGCGATTGGTATCTGGCCTTGGGCTACGACAACCCGTACGTCTGGGCCCATTACATCGATGTGCCGTTTACGCCTCTGACCAAGCCTTTGGCGGAATCGAAGGTCACCTTCATCACCACCGCCGCCCCGTATCAGCCGGACAAGGGGCCGCAGGGGCCGGGCGCGCCTTACAACTCCGCCGCCAAGTTCTACACGGTCTATTCCGGCGATACGTCGGAAGAACATGACCTGCGTATTTCCCATGTCGGGATCGACCGCATCCATACCAGCATGGAAGATGGCCGCAGCTGGTTCCCCCTGCATGCCTTGCGCGACGCCGTCGCCGCCGGGCGGATCGGCGGCCTGACCAAGCGGTTCCACGGCGCGCCGACCAACCGCAGCCAGCAGCACACCCTGGACATCGACTGCCCGGAAATTCTTAATCGCTGCCGCGAGGACGGGGCCGAGGTGGCGCTGTTGTTCCCCAACTGCCCGATCTGTCATCAGACGCTCTGCCTGATCGCGCGCCATCTGGAAGCCAATGGCATCCCGACCGTGGTGATCGGCTGCGCCAAGGACATCGTCGAATACTGCGGCGTGCCGCGCTTCATGTTCAGCGACTTCCCCCTGGGCAATGCCGCCGGTCGTCCGCACGATCCGGACTCCCAGGCGCAGACGCTGGAATTCGGCCTGCGTGTTTTGGAATCGGCGACCGGGCCGCGCACGACCATGCAGTCGCCGCTGCGCTGGTCCGACGATCCGGATTGGAAGGGCGATTACTGCAACATCGAGCGACGCACGCCCGAGGAAGTGGAAGCGCTTCGTGCCGAGGCCGAAAACGCCCGCATCGTCGCAAAACAATTGCGCGAAAAGGAATTGAAGTCCGGGGGTGCCGCATGAGCCGCCCGTTCGACGGAATTCGCGTTCTCGACTTCACCCGGTTCTTCGCCGGGCCGTTCGGGACCTATCAATTCGCGCTGCACGGCGCCGACGTGATCAAGATCGAGCCCATCGGCGGCGAGGACAACCGCCGCGCCCAGTTGGATCAGGAATGGGTCGATCGCAACATGGCCCCGGCCTTCATGTCGATCAACGCCAACAAGCGCAGCCTGACGCTCGACCTGAAAAAGCCGGACGCCCAGGAAATCGTCAAGCGCCTGGTCAAGGACGCCGACGTGGTCTGGGAAAACTTCCGCCCCGGCGTGATGAGCCGCTTCGGTCTGGGCTATGAAGACCTGAAGAAGATCAATCCCAAGCTGATTTATTGCGCCGTTTCGGGTTTCGGTCACGACGGGCCGGAAAGCCCCAAAGCCGCGTTCGACGGCAAGATCCAGGCGATGTCCGGGATCATGTCGATCACCGGCGAGCCCGAAGGCGGGCCGATGCGCGCGGGCTTCGCCGCCTGCGACATGATCGGCGGGATGATGGGGGCCTTCGCCGTCTCCGCCGCCCTGCATCAGCGCACCCAAACGGGCGAGGGACAGTTCGTCGACGTGGCGATGCTCGACTCGACCCTGAACTTCCTGGCCCAGCACGTGACCGAATACACCGTCGCCGGCTTCGTTCAGCAGCAGTACGGAAACCTGTCGGTGACGCGCAAGGTCACGGCCGACCGCTTCCGCTGCGGCAACGGCTACATCATCCTGGCGATCCTGTTGGAAAAGCAGTTTGTCAACCTGATGAAGGCGCTGGGCCGCGAGGACGTGTTCGATGACCCCCGGTTCAAGGACTGGCCGTCGCGGACGGAAAACGCCCAGGCCCTGCGCGAGGTGATCGAAGGCGCGATGCGCGAAGGCGACCCGCAAAGCTGGGAAGAGCGCCTGACCGCCGCCGACGTGCCCTGCGCCACGGTCAAAGGCATCGACGAGATCGCCGAACACCCGCAGGTCGCGGCCCGCGGCCTGTTGCAGGAAGTGGACTCGGCCTATGGTCCGCTGCGCCTGGTCGGGCCGGGGTTCAAGCTGGCCCATGGTTCGGGCGGCATCGACACGCCGCCGCCGATGGTCGGCGAACACAACGAAGAAATTCTGTCCGCCGCCGGGTTCAGCGCCGAGGAAATCGCCGCTTGGCGGGAACAGCAGGTTATTTGAACGGGGAGACGGCATGAATAACACTCTGGTCAACGGCATGGCCTTGCTCGAGGTTTTGGCCCATAGCGACCGTGCGCTCGGCGTGTCCGAGCTGGCGGCGCGGGTCGACCTGGGCAAGAGCAACGCCCACCGCCTGCTGCAGACCTTGACCGAGCTGGGCTACGTCCGGCGCGACGCGGCCAGCGGCACCTACCGGGCCGCGATCCGCCTATGGGAATTGGGCACGGCGATGCTGGCCCATGTCGACCTGCGCCAGGTTGCGGTCCCGGCCATGGAACGGCTTTTGGCGACGACCCGCGAAAGCGTGCACCTGTCGGTGCTCGACGGGGACGAGGTCGTCTACCTGCACAAGCTGGAAAGCCCCGAGCCGGTGCGCGCTTATTCAAAGGTCGGCGGTCGCGCCCCGGCGCGCTGCGTCGCCACGGGAAAGGCCCTTCTGGCCGCGCTGCCCGAGGCCACCTTGCGGTCCCTGGCCGAAGGGCTGCATGCCCATACTTCGAAAAGCATCGTCGACCCCGAAGCCTTCGTCCTGGAAATGATCGGCATCCGCAATCGCGGCTATGCGGTCAACACGGGGGAATGGCAGGAAACGGTCTGTGGCGTGGCGGCACCCATCCACGATCCGTCCGGCAGCGTGATCGCCGCAATCGGCGTGTCCGGCCCGGCGGAACGGATGCGCACGGCCCGCTTCAAGGGCCTTGGCGTCGAGGTCATCGCTGCCGCCGCCGAGGTCGAACAAGCCCTGAGCGACGGCCCGTCGCCGTCGATGCCGCCGGTCGATCCCTGCGCCATCGGGTCGACCATGACAAGCTTCCAACCCATGCCAAGACTTGGACTATCCCCATACCAACAAAAACAAGAGAGGACCCCCGAATGACCGACCAAACCGATACCATCGCCCCGCTGCGCGACTTCGTCGTCGGCATGACCAATTTGGTTTCGAAGACCCAGGACGAGCCGACCCTGATCGCCGAAGGGCGCAAGCTGCTCGGCACGCTGGTGTCGCGCGACGATTGGCTGCCCGAAGAATTCGCCAAGCCGCATCCGGAATTCTATCAGCAGTACCTGCTGCACTCCGACCCGCTGGAACGCTTCTGCGTCGTCAGCTTCGTCTGGGGCCCGGGTCAGAAAACGCCCGTTCACGACCATATGGTCTGGGGTCTGATCGGCATGCTGCGTGGTGCCGAAAAGGAAGTCCGCTTCGAACAGGACGCCCAGGGCAATCTGGTCCAGGTCGGTGAAGAAGCCGAACTGCAGCCGGGCCAGGTCGAGGCCGTGTCGCCGACCATCGGCGACATCCACGTCGTCTCGAACTCGTTCGAAGACAAGCCGTCGATCAGCATTCACGTCTATGGCGCCAACATTGGTGCGGTTTCGCGCCATGTGTTCAAGCCGGACACCAACGAAGTGAAGCCCTTCGTCTCCGGCTATTCGTCGACCTTGGTTCCCAACCTGTGGGACCGCTCCGCCACCGTGCGGGCGGGACTGACGGCGGCTTGATCGCCCCCACGTTCTGGGCAAAGAAAAACACCCCGCCGGATCGGCGGGGTGTTTCCTTTTGTGCGAACGGGATCGTCTAGTTCTTGAACTTCCTGATCTCGCCGCTTTTGACGCGGGCGAGGTAGCTGTCCAATTCCCGTTTAACGATGGGGGACAGAATATACAGGCCCAGGATGTTGGGAACGCAGATCAGGAACACCAGGGCGTCCGAAATATCCAGGATCGGCCCCAACTGCACCATGCAGCCCAACGCCACGAAGGCGCAGAACAACAGCTTGTAGACGATCTGCAACTTGGCATCCTCGCCGAACAGATAGGTCCAGCCCTTCAGCCCGTAGTACGACCAGGAAATCATGGTCGAAAAGGCGAACAGCATCCCAGCGAACGCCAGCGGAATCGGGAACCACGAGAACTGCGTCTTGAACGCCGCCGAGGTCATGGCGATGCCCGTTGCGTCCCCGGCGTAACCCGGATGGGCGACGGCGGTGGTGCCGATGACCAAAGCGGTGATGGTGCAGATCACGATGGTATCGATGAACGGCTCCAACAGCGAGACGATGCCCTCGGTCACGGGCTCGTTCGTGCGCACCGCCGAATGGGCGATGGAGGCCGACCCGATCCCGGCCTCGTTCGAGAACACGGCGCGTTGGAAGCCGATGATCAAGGCACCCAGCGCACCGCCGGCGACGCCTTCGCCCGTCATCGCACCGGAGAAGATGTTGCCGATGGCTTCGGGAATGGCAGAGCCGTTCATGGCGATGACGATCAGCGCGAAGAAGCAGTAGAAGATCGCCATGAAGGGCACGATCTTTTCGGTCACCCGAGCGATCGATTTGATCCCGCCGACGATCACCAGATAGACGATCCCCGCCATGATCAGGCCGACCAGCCAACCCAGCCCGTCGAGCGCGCCGCCGGCCACGTTGTTGAGTTGCACATAGGCCTGGTTCGATTGGAACATGTTGCCGATGCCCATGGCCCCGATGAAGATGCCGATGGCGTAGAACGCGCCCAGGAATTTTCCGAACCCGTCCATGCCGCGTTCGGCGAAGCCTTTGCGCAGGTAGTACATCGGCCCGCCGGACACGGACCCGTCGGCGTTTTCGTTCCGATACTTCACGCCCAAGGTACATTCGACGAACTTGGTCGACATGCCCAGGAACCCGGCCATGATCAGCCAGAACGTAGCGCCCGGCCCGCCGACGGTCACGGCCACGGCGACGCCGCCGATGTTACCGATGCCGACGGTTCCCGACACGGCGGTGGCCAATGCCTGGAAGTGCGATACCTCGCCCGAATCCTTCGGGTTGGCATAGTCGCCGCGCACCAGTTCGATAGCGTGCTTGAAGCCTCGAATATTGATGAAGCCCATGCGGAAGGTGAAGAACACGGCGCCGACCACCAGCCACAAAACGACCAGTGGCAGTTGCGCGCCGAACACGGGAATTTTGAAGAACACGAATGCCCCGATGGCCGACGCGATGGGTGCGGTGGCGGCGTTGATGGTTTCGTCGATGCTGGCCGATGCCTGTTCCGGCGACAGCATAATGGCGGCCATGATGACCGCCAGGGCCACCCGTGCCAAAGAAAGCTTGTGAATTTTCATGATTTTACCCCACATCATCATGCGTCACGGAACGACGGTTACGGGAACCGCCGAAATCTGAATCAGCGACGAAGCAACGCTGCCGAACAGCAGCAGACCAGCCTTTGACCGGCCTTTGCGGCCGATGAAGATTTGCATCGCGCCGGTTTCGGTCGCGACTTCGGCCAAGGTTTCCGCCGGATGGCCGTGGCGGATGATGCTTTCGCAGGACACACCGGCCGCGCTTGCGGCGGCTTCGGCGGGGCCGAGCAAGGCTTCTTTCGCCCGGTCCAATTCGTCCTCGCGGCGTTTGTGCCGTTCGGCCAATTCCTCGGGTGTATGGAAGCTGAACGGTGACCATTCGATGATATGGACCAGGACCAACGTGGCCCCCGACGATTTTGCGACGGCGATCGCGGCCTTAAGCGCCCTTTCGCTGCCGGGACTGGCGTCGATGGCAACCAAGAATTTCTCTGTCATGCTCTGAATCCCCATTGGTTGTGTTTGCGCTTGTCCTTGGGCCTTCCGTTGGTCCGAAGGACCTGCGTCGGTCTTGGGTGAACGCAACTTTGCGCTTGGAAAGTCCGGACTGGCGGGTTCCGCCTTGATCGCCTCTGAGCAGTGCATGCGCCGAAAATTTGCGGGCGCGGGCATCCGAACCAAGAATAAGTGTAACCTAATTGACCAAATCAAAATACAGCCAGCCCCCGAAAGGCGATGGCACCAATTGTCGTGAGAACTGATCTGGATCAATGCGGGGTGAATAGGCGGGGATATTGTCGCGGCAATCCACTCCCATGGAAGACGCAGATGTTCAAATACTTCTCCCTGACCGAAGCCTCCCGTTCGCCCCTTTTGTCCGAGGCGCTGAAGATGCATGACGTAATGGCCGATGCCGTGCCGAAAGCGACCATGCGTTTGGCCAATGACCGTTGCCTGAACTGTGAAAGCAAGGATGCCTGCTTCGCCTGGCTGGCCGGTGCGGCGAACGCCGAGGACTATCGGTGGTTCTGTCCCAACGCGCGCTTGTTCGACGATCTGTCCGACGCCGCGTAAGGCACGCCGCCCCGCCGCCGCGTTCGTGGCCGGGGTCTTAAAGGTTTCATTGTTCGCGTATGATCCGATCCGTTAACATGACGGATCGGCACAGGCATGCTCGTCCGGGTCTAGATGCCGGAAGCATTGCCTGCCGCATCGACAAAACAAAAGGCGGTCAACGCCTGATCCAGGATTCCCCCAAGTAATAGTTTGCGCGCTGCTTGCAGGAAAAACTGCGGGCTGTCGCACGCGGGTTATGTCAGGGTCATATCGATTTCATCTTCCCTTGGCATAACCGCGCGACGGTAACGCCAATCGTGTTTTCAGGGGTGATGAACCATGGACGGATTTTCAGGAATGTTGAGCGGCAAGAAAGGCTTGGTCGTTGGGATCGCCAACGATCATTCCATCGCCGCCGGATGCGCCCGGGCCTTTCGCGAGGCCGGGGCCGAACTGGCGATCACCTATTTGAACGCCAAGGCCGAGCCTTATGTCGCCCCCGTGGCTCAATCGGTCGGGGCGGAGATTTTCCTGCCGCTCGACGTCGAAGCCGAGGGGCAGATGGAATCGGTGTTCGACACGGTCGAACGCCAATGGGGCAAATTGGATTTCCTTCTCCATTCCATCGCGTTCTGCCCGATGGAGGATTTGCACGGTCGGGTGGTCGATTGTTCGTCGGCGGGGTTCGCCCGGGCCATGGATGTCTCGGTCCATTCGTTCATTCGCATGGCGCGCCTGGCCGAGCCGCTGATGGCGGCGGGCGGCAGCATGCTGACGGTCAGTTATTACGGGGCTGAAAAGGTGGTCGACCGCTACAACGTCATGGGGCCGGTCAAGGCCGCGTTGGAAGCGACGACCCGGTATCTGGCGGCGGAACTCGGCCCCGGCGGTATTCGGGTTAACGCCCTGTCCCCCGGGCCGATCGAAACCCGGGCGGCATCGGGGATCGACCATTTCGACCGCCTGATCGACGACGCCAAGTCCCGGGCGCCGGAACGGCAATTGGTCACGATCCAGGAAGTCGGCGACATGGCGGCCTTTCTGGTATCGGACTTCGCCCGGTCGATTACCGGCGACGTGTCCTACATCGACGCCGGCTTCCACATCATGTCCTGAGGGCTCGGGCCTTCTCGGCGTCGCTTTCGCGGAAGAAATAGGGGCCGTCATAGGTTCTGGTAAAAGCCGTATGGGTGATGACGCCCGTACCTTCGCGCCACAGATGCAGCATGTAGCCGGGCGGCTCCATGTTGTATTGCGCGGGCATGTCCGGCGTCAGGTCCAGGGCGATCTGGTGCGCGGTGCTGGGCGCGACGCAGCCCAGGGTCCCGCGCCAGCGAACCTGGATCGCGCGGTGATGATGGCCGCAGAGCACCCGTTCGATATTGGGATAGCGGGCGACGATATCGCCCAGGGCCGCGCCGTCGCGGCAGGCAATGGCGTCCATGCCGTGCAAGCCTGTTGGAAACGGTGGGTGATGCAGGAACAGGATCGTCGGCTTGTCCGGGGCGTCGGCCAGCGTTTGCTCCAACCAGGACAGGCGCTGGGCGCATAGCTCGCCATGGCTGGCCCCGGGCACGTGGCTGTCCAGCGCGATCAGGCGCAAAGGGTAATCGTCGATGGTGTATTGCAGGAAAGGTCCGTCCGGTAGATAGCGGTGGTCGGGGAAGGCCTGGCGCAGATTTTCCCGATGGTCGTGGTTGCCGGGGATCAGGAACACCGGCTGGGTCAGCGGCAACAACAGATCGCGCAGGGCGGCATATTCATCCGGCGTGCCCTGGTCGACCAAATCGCCGGTGACGATCACGACGTCCGGCGCCGGGTTCTGACCGGCCAGGTCGGCGACGGCGTCGCGCAGCATGGCATTGGTATCGACCCGACCCATGGCGATCACGCCCGGTGCGCGGATATGGGTGTCGGTCAGTTGTGCGATCAGCATGGCCTGCGTATTCCCTCCCAGGAAAATTCGTTGTTGGGCCCGCGACGCGCCCAGGATTGAGGATATCAATCCGAGCGGGTGAGCCCTTGAAATTCCTCTAGCAACAAGGTCTTAAGGCGTAGCGCCGCGGGCGAAAGCGTCGCGTCGCGGCGCTCCACGACGGCTACGGTGCGGCTGAAATCCGGATCGACCAGCGGCCTTTGCACCAATGTGTCGCCGCGCAGGCCGCGCATCGTCATGGCGGGCACGACGCCGACGCCCATTCCGGCCTCCAGAAAGCCGACCATGGTCGATAGGTGCTGGACCTCGTACCGCCAGTCGTGCTGACGCGGCCCCTTGGGGAATTGCGTGGTCAGCAGGCGGCTGGTGCCGCTGCGCGGACCCAGCATGATGACCGGCATCTCGGCCAGGGCGTGCCAGGGCACGGGGCCGCCCTCGGCCAGCGGATGATCGGCCCGGCAGGCCAGCACGAACCGGTCCTTCATCACCGGGGTGAACGACAGGTCGGGGTCGTCGTTGCTGTCGTCGGTGCGCATGTCGATGGCGAATTCGGCCTCGCCCTGCAGCACATGTTCGACGATGTCCTGTTCGGAATCGTCGATCACGCGCACGCCCACGTCGGGATGCTGTTCGGCGAACCGGCGGATGGTCTGCGGCAGGATATAGGTCGCGACCGAGATCAGGCTGGCGATGGTGACGCGGCCGTGTCGGACGTGAATGAAGTCTTCCAGATCGTCGATGGTCTGTTCGAACTGCGCCAACAATCGTTCCGCCGCAGGCAGGAAACTGCGCCCCACGGCGGTCGGGGCGACCGAGCGCGTCGTCCGGTCGATCAGCCGCGCGCCCAGGGCGTCTTCCAATTTTTTCAGGCGCTGGGTCAGGGCCGATTGGGTCACGTTCAGGTCGCGGGCGACGTCCTTGAAGCTGCCCAGGCGCACGACCTTGACGAAAACCTCGATATCCTTGAGCGAGTAGGGGCGGCTCATTGATTATTTATTCTTCATAACTGTTTAATTTATTGAATTTTACTTCATAAAAGCCAAAAGGCAATATCCCTCCTCGGCGCTGGGGCGGAATCCCCGCCGCCACGCAAAGAGGAGATAAAGGCAGATGTCCAAGTATGATGTGGTCGTGGTCGGGGCCGGGAACGCCGCCTTGTCCGCGGCGATGGCGGCGCGGGAAAACGGCGCCGAGGTTCTAATTCTCGAGAAAGCCCCCGAACACGAAAAGGGCGGCAACTCTTACTTCACCGCCGGTGGCTTCCGGTTTTGTCATTCCGGGATCGAAGACGCGGCTTCCGACGTTCTGATCGATCTGTCCGATGCCGAGCGCGATCAGATCGTGCTGCCGGTTCATGACCGTGACGTGTTCTATCAAGCGCTGATGAAGGTCACCCGCCATCAGGCCAACGAAGACATGGCCTGGCGTCTGATCGACAATTCGCGCTCGACCATGGTCTGGCTGCGTAAGCACGGCATCCGCTTCATCCCGATGTTCGGTCGCCAGTCGTTCCTGGTCGATGGCAAGCATCACTTCTACGGTGGCGTGAACATCGAAGCCGTCGGCGGCGGCGCCGGTCTGGTCGAGGCCGAGATCAAGCGCGTCAAGGATATGGGCTGCGACATCCGTTACGAGACCGGCGCGGTGCGTCTGATCCAGGGTCAGGATCGTACGATCCAGGGCATCGAAGTGCGGGGCCCCAAGGGCTACGAAGAAATTCCGACCAAGGCCGTGATCCTGGCCTGCGGCGGGTTCGAGTCGAGCCCCGAAATGCGTGCCCGCTATCTGGGCTCGGGCTGGGACCTGGCCCGCGTGCGCGGCACCCGCCACAACATGGGTGACGGCATCCGCATGGCGATGGACATTGGCGCTCGGCCCTACGGCAACTGGTCCGGCTGCCACTCGGTCGGTTGGGACATTTCGTCCGATGAATATGGCGACTACGAAGTGCTCGATAACTTTCAGAAGCACTCCTACCCCTGGGGCATCATGGTCAACCTCAAGGGCAAGCGCTTCGTCGACGAAGGCGAAGACCTGCGCAACCACACCTATGTGAAGTTCGGTCGCGAGATCATGGGCCAGCCGTACCGCACGGCGATCCAGATCTTCGACCAGAAGACCATTCCCCTGCTGCGCGACGAATACCGCATCCGTCAGGTGACCAAGGTCACGGCCAACACGATTGAGGAACTGGCCGCCGAGTTGGAAATCGATCCGCCGACCTTGAAGGCGACGATCGACGAGTTCAACGCCGCCTGTCAGCCGGGCAAGTTCAACCCGTCGATCTTGGACGGCGTGACGACCAAGGGGCTGAGCCCGAACAAGACCAACTGGGCCCTTCCGATCAACGAAGGCCCGTTCGAAGCCTTCGTCACCACGACCGGGGTGACCTTCACCTTCGGCGGCTTGAAGATCGACGAAAAAGGCGTGGTTCAGGACGTCAGCGACCATTCCATCCCCGGCCTGTATGCGGCGGGCGAACTGGTCGGCGGCCTGTTCTACGAAAACTATCCGGGCGGCAGCGGCCTTATGGCCGGGTCCGTCTTCGGCAAGATCGCCGGCGAAAACGCCGCGGCCTATTCGTCCGGCAACGGCTGACCGTCGTTACCGGCAAGGACTGGAGGCCGCCGCGGTTTCGCGGCGGCCTTTTTCTTTGCGTAACGTTGTGAGGATCAGGCCGCGCGTGCGGCGGTGATATCCCGCACCAATCGAACCAGCCCCAGGGTGATCAGGCCTTCCTTGTCGGACAATTCGTCGATGATGGTGAAGTGGTTGTGCCGGCCCAGGACATCGAGCGCCGCCGACAGGCCGTGTTCGACCGCCGCCGCCGTATAGGCCGAGGACTGTCGTTTCAATTCCGGAAGCTCGCCGCCGCCCACGTAAAGCCGCAGGGGAAGGTTCTTGTTCGGCAGGTTGAACAGTGGGCTCAGGGTTTCGATCTCCTCGAACGTCAGCGACAGGGCATCGTCGATGTAGCTTTGCCGGATCGGTGTCAGATCGAAAATGCCGCTGATCGACAGGATCGCCGCGACGTTGGGGTGGTCGGCGGAAATCGTCGCCAACTGACCGCCCGCGGACCAGCCGCCGACGATGATGGCATTCGGATCGAAACCCAATTCATCCGCCGACGCCGCGAGGAAGGAAATGGCGTCGCTGACTTCTTGTGTGATCTCGGACAGGCTTGCTTCCGGGGCCAGCGTATAGCCGACGGTCGCGACGTTGATTCCGTTGGCGCAGGGGCCTTCGGACACATGGGCGAAAACTTCCTTGCTGTTGCGGAACCAATATCCGCCGTGAACGAATACGAACAAGGGAGCGGGGGAATTGCCCAAGGTGGTGGGAAAGAAGTCGATCCGATTGTTTTCCTTTGGCCCGTAGCGCAGGTCAAGTCGGGCCGTCGGTTGGGCGCGCACGGCTTCGCTGCGCCGGGTCCAATTTTCGACCCGGATGGCGCTGTCGGCGACGGCGGCGCTGTTGTTGTATCCGGCGTCGATCTGCGCCTTGTCCATGCCGCGATAGGGGGCGGCCATCTGGTCGGTGGTCGGTGTCGTGGAAGGCATCTTAGGCGGCGTCTCCGCTCTTCAGCCGGCGGCCCGGCGCAAGGTTGCTGCTGAGCCGTTGCGCCACGGTGCGGCGAATGGCGTTGAAGTCTTCCGACGAAACGTCGCGCGGTCGCGGAAGGTCGATCGTCATGTCGCAATCGACCCGACCGGGCCCGGCGCTCATGACGACGATGCGATCGGCCAGTACGACGGCTTCCTCGACCGAATGGGTCACGAAGATCACGGTCAGGTTGGTCTGCCGCCAGATATCCAGCAGCTCTTCCTGAAGCTTGGCCCGGGTCAGGGCGTCGAGCGCGCCGAACGGTTCGTCCATCAGAAGGATGTCGGTGTCGTTGGCCAGCACGCGGGCAATGGCGACGCGTTGCTTCATGCCGCCGGAAAGCTCACTGGGGTAGTGGTGGACGAATTCCGTCAGGCCGACCATCTCGGTGAACTTGTCGGTGATGCGCTTGATTTCCTTGCTGCCCATCCCGGCATGCTTGGGCCCGAAGGCGATGTTCTCGTAGACGGTCAGCCAGGGGAACAGGGCGTAGTCCTGAAACACGATGCCGCGGTCCGGTCCCGGTCCCTGCACCGGCTTGCCGAAAGCGGAGGCCGTGCCGGCGCTGGCGGTTTCGAACCCGGCGATGATCCGCAGCAGGGTCGATTTGCCGCAGCCCGATGCGCCGAGCAGGCAGATGAATTCGCCGCGGTGGATGTCCAGGTTGATGCCGCGCAAAGCCTGGAATCGGCCCTTCTCGGAATCGAAGTATTTTTCCAGCCCGGCAATGCGGATCACCGGCGGCGCGTCGTTGGCGTGAGGTGTATGGGTATCAGACATTGTGCTGGGGGCTCCAACGCAGAAGGCGGTTGTTGATGGCGATGATCAGGCGGTCGGACAGGTATCCGGTTACGCCGATCACGATCATTCCGGTGATCACCAGATCTGTGCGCGACAAGGTCCGCCCATCCATGATCACGGCGCCCAGGCCTTCGGGCACGCCGGTCATTTCGCCGACCACGATCAGGATCCAGGCAAAGCCGTGACCCAGGCGCAGGCCGTTGAAGATGTTGGGCGTGGCCGCCGGAAGGACCACCGAGCGAAACAGTTGCGAGCCCTTGCAGCCCAGCATGGCCGCGGCTTCCAACAGGCGTTGATCGACCGATTTAACGCCGAACACGGTGTTCAGAAGGATCGGATAGAACGCGCCCAGGAAAACCAGGAACACCGCCGACTTGGGCCCCAGGCCGAAGAAGATCATCGACAGCGGCAACCAGGCGGTAACCGGAATGGGGCGCAGCAGCGACAGGGTCGGGTCGAGCATGTCGCGCAGCAACTGCGAGCGGCCGAGGGCCACGCCCAGCGGAATGCCGACCAGCGCCGCGGCGAGGAAGCCGCCGTACACGCGTTGCAGGGAAACCCAAAGATGGATCGGTAGGCTGGCGCTGAACCCGTCGTCGTAGATGCCGCCGAAGGCGAAATCCCACATCATGATCAACACGTCGCCCGGCGGCGGGATCAGACGGGTGCCGGTCCAGCGGACCATCAGCTCCCAGAACGCGACCAGGGCGATAGGAACGACCAGGGCCAGGCCGATTTTCTTGATGCGCCGCACGACTTTGCGGCGAAGGGGCGATTGCGCCGGGGAAGTTTCCCCGGGCGCAACCGCACTGTTTTCTTCGATTGGAGAATTCACGTGAGACGCCTCGTTGCGGTTCACTGGCGGATTACATGCCCGCGATCTTGCGGACGAAGGTCGGATTGATGAACGTCGCGTAGTCGGGCAGCTGGCGGATCTGCTTCTTGCCCAGCATTTGCGTGCCGTAATAGTTGGCCTGCTTCAGGAACAGATCGTCGATCTTCCAGGTCAGCTCCACGTTGGGCGCGGCCTTTTCGATCGAGGCCTTCTGCTGGCCCAGCTTCTGCATCGCCACGGCGACGAATTCGGAGCGGGTCTTCATGGCGTATTCGGCGGCCTTGCTGTGGATCGTCAGCAGGGTCATGACCAGTTCCGGATCCTTGTCGATCTTTTCCTGGCTGGTGGTCAGCACCATGTTGAGCGAGCCGGTCGGGGTCGAATAGGGATACTCGACGATCTTGCCGACGCCCTTGGCCAGGCTGATGCCCGGGCCCGGCTCGGCGCCGACATAGGCGTCCAGGTCACCGCGCTCCAATGCCGGGGCCATGTCGCTGAACGACACGCGGATCGGCTTGATGTCCTTGATGGTCATGCCTTCGGCGGTCAGCCGGTCCAGGATCACGACTTCCTGAGTCGAGCCCGGCCAAATGCCGACTTTCTTGCCCTTCAGGTCCTTGATCGTGTTGATCGACGACTTGGCGCCGGAAACCACGGCCATGCCCCGGTTGCAGGCGGCGGCGACGACGACGACCGGCTCGCCGGCGGCGGCCCCCAGGGTGGCGGCGGCCAGGCCGTAAATCCCGAAGTCGACCGTGCCGGTGACCACGGCGTTTTTGCCGTCGGTCGGGCTTTCGAACGGTACGACCTGGATCTTGTATCCGGCGGGGGCGAATTTTTCATAAAAGTACGGCGTGATGCCGTGGATCAGTTTCAAGGTGCCGACCTTGATGACCTTGTCGGCCGCAACAGCCGGGGTCGAGGCGCCGGCGGCAATGGCGCAAAGCGCACCGGCAAGGGCGAGGCGGAAGGCATTTCGACGTGTGGTGCCTGACATGGCGTTCTCCTGTTTTCGCGGGAAGACCCGACGTGCATGACGCAAAACGAAGCTTAGTGTGCGGTGCACAAATTACTAAATTTAATCTTTAAATATTTTCCATAAATTTATTTAATGGTCAGAGCATGAAACAACCTCTCGATCTGCGCCTCTTGCAGGCATTCATTTTACTTGTGGAAACGGGCAGTGTGTCGGAAACGGCGCGCCGCACGGGTCGCACGCAACCGGCGGTTAGTCTGCAGATGCGGCGCCTGGAAGACATGGTCAGCGCCGAGTTGTTCACCACCGTCAACCGCAAGCTGGTCCTGACGCCCGACGGGGAACTGCTGCTGGGCTACGCGCGAACGATCATGAACCTTCAGGAAGAAGTGAAGGTCCGCCTGACCGCGCCGAAGCTCAGCGGCAAGGTCATTTTGGGCGTGCCTGATCTGTACGCGACCTATTTGTTGCCGCCCATTCTATCCAGTTTTTCAAACGCCTTCCCGGATGTCGAGGTCGAGTTGCGGACCATGTTGTCCAGCCCCCTGGTGGCGCAACTCAAGCGCGGCGAAATCGACCTGGCGCTGGTTACCGACATGCGGGCGTTCGAGGAAGGGGACCTTGTGGCGCAGGAGCCTTTGGTCTGGGTGGCGGGAGAGGCGAGATCGCCCCACAACAGCAATCCCGTGCCGCTGGCGGTTCTGCCGCCGGGCAACGTGTTCCGCGACATCGCGTTGGCGGGTTTGGCCAACATGGGGCGCAAATGGAAGATCGCTTTCGTCAGCCCGGGCATCAGCGGCCTGCATGCGGCGGTGCTCAGTGGTTGCGCCGTCAGCATCATCGCCAAAAGCTCGGTCGTGCCGGGAATGCGGATATTGGGCGAGGCCGAGAGTTTTCCCCCGCTACCGAGTGTCGATCTGGTGCTTTACCGGGCGGGCAATCGGAACAACGCCGCGGCCGATGTCATGGGTGATCTGATCACGGCCCATTTTGGGCGTTCCAGTATCGCGCCCGTTAAAAAGACGATGAAGACCCAGGCCGGCAGCGGGTCGCACGAGAAGTGAGATTCCGGCTATTCTCGCCGGCTCTTGCCTGTCACAGTGTATTTCGGCGGCGGTGCGACGGTTGGCCGTCGGATCGCATTTTGCGCCTTTTTTGAAGAGATCACTTCCGTGGCCCAGTTGATAAATCATCAGGTTCTGGCGTCGAAAGACCTGCACGAGATGCAGCAATTGCTGGCGGAAGTCACCAACACCAATAAGATTGATGTCGTCGGCAAAGGGCATGACGTCGATGCGTTGTTCTGCGCCGTGCCGATCAACGACATCAAATTGATGCATGTCACTTATGGCAACGTGCCGACCCGCGTTCGCGCCTATGAACACGATGAAGACAGTTTGATGCTGTTCTTGCTGACTGCTGGCGCGGCTCAGGTCCGCCATCGCGGCGAGGATTTCGCCATTTCACCGACGGTCGCCCTGATGCGTGACACCCGCGCCGCGACGTTTGCCGATCAGGAAAACTTCGCAAGCTATGCCTTGTCTCTATCGGCCGATGCGTTGAAGCGTCAGGCGCGGGCTTTGCTGGGCGAAGGAAGCTTTCATCGGGACATCACGTTCGATGCCAAGGTGGACCTTGAAACGCCGGGTGGCAGGCATTTGCGTCAAACCATCGACTATGTTGCAAGCGCCTTGGACGGTCCGCTGCGCCAGTTCGACAATCCGCTGGTGATGAATGGCCTTCGGGAACTTCTGCTGACGCATGTTCTCACGTTGCTGCCGAATTCCTATAGCGACCTTCTCAACAATCGGCCCACGGGCGGTGCGTTGCCTTACTACGTCAAACGGGCGCGCGACTATATCCACGCCCATGCGGATCGACCGATCACCTTGGAGACATTGGCGCAGCAAGCAGGCTGCAGTTATCGCACCCTGCAGATCGCTTTCAATGATGCGTTCGAGATGTCTCCCATGGCCTATGTGCGTTTCGTTCGGCTGAACGGCGCCCATGCCGACCTGCGCACTGCCGCGCCAGGTGCCGGCGTGCGGGACATCGCCCTGAAATGGGGCTTTTCCCATGTCGGGTGGTTTTCCCGGCGTTATCTGGAACAATTCGGTGTGCTGCCGTCCCAGACACTACGTTCGCGCAAGTAGTTGACGCCGAAGTGCTTTAATTCCGCAACCAATATCCCCCAAACGCAAAAAAAATTTCGCATTCCACGCGGGATGACGAACGTCACTGTCTCGGCTCCGGTTGATGCTCTAAACGCCAAAGAACTTATGAAATGAGCTGGGTTCCCGTATTTCGGGGGGAGAAATATTCAATGTATTCGGTTGGTTCTCGGCGGGTCCTTTGGGGCCTTGGGGTGTTTTGTCTGGGTTTGCTGTTCAGCGTTATTGCGGGGGATGCGGCGCAAGCAAACTCGTCATGGAAACTCTTAAGAGGCCATTCGGCTTGCGGGGCGATCGATGCCGCCGGAAACCTGCAGCCGGCTTGTGACTACGAGCCGGCCAGTTTCATGTCGAAGGCTGTCGGCAGATGCCCGGCCGGGTCGTTCTTCGATATCGGGACTTGGTCCTGTTATTCGTGCCCGACCGGCTTCAACCGCAATGCGCGTCCCGTTACCAGCCCCAAGGCCTGTGACAAAGCGGTTCCGGCAAGAACCGGCAGGGCGACATTTCTGGGCAAGGTCAATTGCCCTAGCGGCTCATTCATCGATGGGCGTAACGGTGGCGAATGTTGGCAATGTCCGTCGGGATATGGCCGAACCGCCGCCGCCGTCGACCAATGGAATGCCTGCGGCATGATCGGCAGGAAAGCGGTCAGTGCCGTGTTCAGAGGCAAGCCCTGTCCCGAAGGCGCGATCCGCGACCCCCGCAATGGCGGGGAATGCTGGAAATGTCCCGAAGACTATCAGCGCACGGCTAATCCCGTGACCGGGGCCAACGCCTGCAAAATCCTGCTGGATTTCGAACCCGCCGTTAAGAAAGCGGCCCTGACCTGCCCTGCGGGCCAGCATTTTGATTTCATCGACGGCGGGACCTGTTGGTCCTGCCCGGAAGGATCGACCCGCACCTGGTTCGGCGTTAAGACCGCCAAGGCCTGCCGGAACAAGAAGATGAAGTGGGTGGTCCCGACGCGGACCAAGTATGGCCTGTTCGGGCTGGGAAGCGGTGCCGATGACATTCTGGCCAAAATGATCGCCGAGCGGACGAAGATCGACGATGCGGTCAAGGCGATTGCGCTGAAGGCCGGGGAGCCTGCCGGTCCGGGCCTTACCAAGGCCTGGGACGTCATCGACAAGACGCCTTGGGAAAGCCCGATCCTTTCGGCTTTGCTGGGCAAAGTGGTGATGGAGGCGGCGACCAAGCCGGTTTCCCAGCGCACTGCGACGGAAAAGAACTTGGTGGACATGGTTGCCAAGTTGATTCAATGGAACCGCCAGTTCGTCGCCTATCAAGCGAAGCAGGCGTTCGACACCTATATGCTCGCGGCGAACAAAGCCAATAAGGAGGCGCTGTCCAAGATGGGGGCCGCGTCCATCTACGCCGGTGGCGTGATCGCCCCGCCCGACTACAACGAAGTCGTTGCCGGAGCGATTCAGTTGACCGCCGCATTCGCCGGCCCGGTCGGCGCTACCGTGATCCCGATGATGTTTGAGGCATCGAAAATCGCCTTGTTCCCCTTCAGCACGGCTGCGCGGGAGGCGGGTAAAATGGGGCTGGCTTTGGCCTCGTCGGGGGGCAATTTGGCTGCCGCCGCCGCGGCCCCTATGGCGATCGCCGCGGCTGTATCCGTCGTTGTGATCATGGAAATGGACAAGCTCATGAAAACGGAGGAGATGGAGGGAAAGATTCGTCAGGCGATCGACATTTCAAATCGCCCGGTGGATATCGGCCTCATGCTCAAGCAGGCCAAAGGGCCTGACGAATTCCTGTTCCATTGGGGGGCGGTGATCGGCGGTAACGTGCAGCCGAGCGCTAATTTCAAAACCCGCCTGGCGGCCTACAAGGCCGGTAAGGACCCGGATGCCACGTCGTCCCCGTCGTCGATCGATCCCAGCAAGATCGTCATCACGAGCACCCAAACCACGCCGAGCACGAACACCATCGATCCGAGTAAGATCAAGATCGAAACCATTCCCTCGACGACGATTCAGGTGAACAACAATCAGACCCCGACTTCGGCGCCTTCGGCGGTGCCGCAGGCGGACAAGGCCTTGATTGCCGCGATCAAGCGGCAGCAGAAGCAGCCCAAGGGCACGTTGCGGTTCGAATTGTCCAACGTTGCCGGGTTGTGCCTGAGCAAAAGCGAGGGGCCGACCGAAGCCATGGTGGTTGCCGACTGCAAGCAGCAGGACACCCTATGGATTGCGCCGGACCAGAAGTCGGGCACGTTGCAATTCGGCAACAAGTACTGTGTCGGCACTGGCGATGCCCAGCCCGGGGAAAATACGCCGGTGCTGATTTCCAAATGCAAGAATTCCCCCAATATGAAGTGGGAATTGCAGAAGGACGGCCATGTGAAGATGCTGACCTCAGATTTCTGCATGACCGCGACCGGCAAAGGAGCCAAGGGCGCCGCGGTCGTTGTGCAGAAATGCCAAACCAAGGCTCGGTATCAAATCTGGCGGCCTTGGACGGCGTCAAAGTAATACGTCGGAAACCTTCCGACATGTGAGTGAGGCGGGCGAACTTCGGTTCGCCCGTCTTCGTTTTACCTAGCCGTAGGTCGGGCTAGACCCGTTCGCGGCGCAGTGATACCACCCAACATAAGAAACTTTTGATTTAAGGGGCGGTAGTCGATGAAGGCGGAAGTTGATGCCTACGCGCCGGACGCAGGGGTCCTTCCCGGAGGCTTGGCGGACGCGTTCAATTATTGGCGTAGCATCCAGGGCGGGGCTTGGGCGCCAAAATGGTCGGACTTCAATTTGATCGACATTGGTACGACTGCCATCCCAATGGCGGTTATCGTCGATGTGCTGCCGGGTGATCCGATTGATTTCTATTATCGATTCTGGGGCACGGCGAATACGACCTTCATCGGGTACGACTGCACGGGAAAATCCGTTCGCGACAACGCCATTTTCAACTCGAAGGTTTTGGGTGAGTGTTTGCAGATCGTCGAAGAACGGCGTCCGATCGTCTATCATTCGAAGGTCGTGAAGCCTGATGGCATCTTCCGTGAATATTGGCGAATTCGCATGCCTCTGACGGTCGACGGCGAGACGGTATCGCATATCGTTTCCGTGGGTCATGTTCGGGAACGAACGACCAAGCCGATCACGGAATGGATGAAATAACGCCGAAGTTCCAACGTGGATTATTGGAGGATACAAGTCTCCATGCGACGCCGGTAGGGAAGATTGCATTCCCAATTGTTCCCCGTGTGATCCAGATGTGCATGATCGGGAAGTGCAAGCTTGATGCAGGTCTCGCCGGTTGCCTGATAGCCACGTTCGCATTTCCATCCGGGGCCGTAGGATTGATCGACGAAGTAGGCATTGGCGGGGACTTTCACCGCCTCGCAAGTGTCGCCGATAGCAAGGTACCCGCGATTACACTCCCAACCCCTCCCGTGCGAGGACTCGGTCAGGTAGCCATGTTCCGGGACCTTGATTTTTTGGCAGGTTTCGTTGTTTTGTCTGTAGCCGCGCCCGCATTGCCAGCGGTCGCCATATGAGTCCAGATGTGCGTTTGGCGGAACGGCAACGGGAGCGCAGCCTGCGCCGTCTTCGACATAGCCGCGTTCGCACTCCCAGCCCTGGCCATAGGAAGAATTAGTCGGATAGGCGTGTTTCGGTACGTTGACCGCGACGCAGGTTTGCTCGACCCGGCGGTAACCGCCGTCGCATTTCCATTCCTGGCTGTACTCCAGTTTGTGGGCGTTGGCAGGTGGGCTCTCGGTGCCGGCGTTCGCGGGCCCTAGTGCGCCAAAGCCGGCGACGATCGCCAGAAACGCCAGGCCGGCTGCGCAAGATCGGATCCCGCGCAAGGTCGTTACTTGATATCTCATTGTGGCTTCATTTCTTTGTATGTTGAAAGGGCGGCCTCAGGTGTTTCGGGCCATGACGGCACCGCAGCGTCGGCACCGGACCTTCTCCACACCGCTGCCGCCGCCGAAATTGAATATCCGGTCGATGACCTGAAAATCGTGCAGGCCAAGCCAACACAGAAGGGCTTTAAACACGTTCAGGCCATCCTTCCGTCCGTCCGGCGCGTCCCATAAAACGTGGTCAGGAGGAGGGTTTGTTCAACTCATGCGCACAAGCGGAAACGGCGTAGGGGTCGACACTGGTTTCACCCGGAAGGCGGATCGAGAAGCGTTGCGCCAACTTGTCGCGTGCTTCGCGCGGGCCGTCCGTGTAGCCCTCGAGCTCGGGCGAAAGGTTTTTCGATCTGAGGTGTTGGTGGGCAAGGGCAGCGCATATCGCGCCACGGACATCGGTCCGAGCATCCATGACATGGGCTTCGCTAGCTTTTGCGGTTACGACCCAATCATTGGCGAAGCCAAGAATGGAAATGATCGCGGCACCGGACAATAGGCCGATGGCAAAGGGGGTGGTTCCTGCGGGTTTCGTCATGATCGGTTCCTTGTTCGTATCTGGAGAGCAGGCGCAGACGTCTGTGCGCCGCCTATCTGGGGCGACGTCGGTTCGCCCCAGCCCCGGCGGCATATAGACGCCGCCGGTTGTCAAAGGGGCTTTGAGCGTGTGGCTGCTATTTCTTTTCGGGAGCGCTTTTCGGCGGTTGGGCGATCGCTTGCGCGGCCGGTTTCTTGATAGCCGATTTTTTCTGCGACGAAGAAAAATCTTTAAATGACATGTAAAAAAACTTCCATATCGGCAAAATTGATTTTCTGCCTTATCTAATATGGTGTGATATTTTTTATTATCAATTCATATAATATTATTTATTTTTATTTTATAAATTATTTGACAAATTATTCTAAAAATTATTTCGAAATAAATTTCGGATCAATGGATTGTGTCCTGCGGGTGGCGCGGTCAGGAACCCTACTTAGGGTATTGGTGGGTGGCGAGACGGTAGGCCTTTCCAGTAAGGTCGCTGTCGCACGAATCCTTCTCGCCCCGACCAGGAACTTCTCGATCACATGGATGCGCCCGCCCACCAGTTACAAGCCGAAGACCTTTTGCATTCCGTGTTCGGGCTTCAGGCGTTCCGTCCTGGACAGGCCGAGATCGTGGCGCGGCTTCTGGCCCGCCAGAACACCCTGGTGGTTATGCCGACCGGTGCGGGAAAGTCGCTGTGTTACCAGGTCCCGGCCCTGGTCTTTCAAAACCTGACCATCGTCGTCTCACCCTTGGTGGCGCTCATGGACGATCAGGTCGCGGCGCTGCGGGCGCTCGGCGTCGATGCGGCCTGTATCCATTCCGGCCGCGACCGGGACGCCAATGTCGCCGATTGGAAACGGGTCCAGGCCGGAACCTGTAAAATTCTGTACATGTCGCCGGAACGGCTGATGACGGCGCGCATGATTCAGGCCCTGCAAAAGCTCTCTCCGGACATGTTCGTGGTCGATGAGGCCCATTGCATCTCCAAATGGGGAATGAACTTCCGTCCCGAATACGAAGCCTTGTCGGGCCTGAAGGATGCCTTCCCCGGCGCGGTCTTTTCCGCCTTCACCGCGACCGCCGACGAAGCGACCCGCCGCGACATCGCGGCCAAGCTGTTCGACGGGCGCGGCGAGATCATGGTTTATGGCTTCGACCGCCCGAACCTGCACTTGGCGGTCGAGCCGAAAACCGATTGGAAGGCGCAGATTCTGGGCTTTCTTGAGGACCGGCGGGGGCAGTCGGGCATCGTCTATTGCCTGTCGCGCCGCCTGACCGAGGAAGTCAGCCAGTTCCTCAACGACAACGGCTATCGGGCGCTGCCCTATCACGCCGGTCTGCCGACCGAGGTTCGGCGCGAGAACCAGGAATTGTTCATGGCCGAGGACGGGGTGGTCATGGTCGCGACCATCGCCTTCGGCATGGGGATCGACAAGCCCGATATCCGCTATGTCTTCCACCTTAACCTGCCGGGCAGCATGGAAGCCTACTATCAGGAAATCGGTCGCGCCGGGCGCGACGGCGCCGCTTCAGACGTTAAGTTGGTTTACGGCCTGGACGATATCCGCATGCGTCGTCAGTTCATCGATCAGGATGGCGAAAACGAAGATCACCGCCGTCGCGAGCACAAGCGCCTGGATGCCCTGCTGGCCTATTGCGAGGCGACGACCTGCCGCCGTCAGACGCTGCTGTCCTATTTCGACGAAACGATCGCGCCCTGCGGCAATTGCGATATCTGCCTGGACCCGCCGAAGCTGGTCGATGCCACGGTCGAGGCGCAGATGCTGTTTTCCGCCGCGCTGCGCACCGGCCAATCCTTTGGCGGGGCGCATCTGATCGACATTCTTCGCGGCGGCGAGACCAAGAAGATCAAGGAACGCGGCCACGACCAACTGCCGACCTTCGGCGTCGGTGCGGATCGGTCCAAGGATTACTGGCAAAGCTTCATCCGCCAGGCCGTCGCCGGGGGGTGCCTGTCGATCGACATCGCGGGTTATGGCAGCTTGAAGCTGACCGAACGGGGAGAGGCGGTCTTGAAAGGCGATGAGACCTTCATGATCCGTGAACCCATTCCCGGCAAGGCGGGCGGAAACAAGTCGCGCGGCGCGCGTGGCGCAGCGCCGGACCTGCCGCCGGAATTGGCGGACCTGTTTGCGGGGCTGAAGCGGCTGCGCCAGGAATTGGCGAAGGAACGGAACGTCCCTGCCTATGTCGTATTTTCCGACGCGACCTTGCGTGAAATGTGCCTGAGCCGCCCCGCGACCCTGGACCAGATGGCCGATATAAACGGCGTCGGCCCGAAAAAACTGGATGAATACGGTCTGATGTTCCTGGAAAGGTTATCAACCGGCGGAAGCTGAGGCCGCCTGATTATGGACCTATGTCATTCGGCTTGTAGGAACTCGGTGGTAACGTTGCTAGGTTAGCGCCCCGTTTCTATCGCTTTGTGGAGCCGACGGTGGACCAACAGGCCAAATTTTTTGCTGCGCGTTCCCATGTCCTCGAGAAGATCGTCGATGGCGCCAGCTTGGCTGAGACGTTGGAAGTCCTCTGTCTGGATACGGAAGACCTTGATCCGCGCATGCGCTGCACGGTCCTGCTGCTCGACGAAGACGGCAAGCATATGCGCCATGCAGCGGCGCCCAGCATGCCCGATTTCTATAACAAGGCGATCAGCGGTCTGGAGATCGGTGAAGGGGTCGGTTCTTGCGGGACGGCGATGTTCACGGCGGAGCGCGTGATCGTCGAAGACGTCTTCTCGCATCCGTTTTGGGCGCCATACAAGGACCTGGCCGCACAGGTCGGGTTCGCTGCCTGTTGGTCGCACCCGATTTTGTCGAAGGACAAAAGAGTGCTCGGCTCCTTCGCGATGTACTACGACGCGCCTCGAAGCCCCTCCGAGAGCGATCTGCGGGTGATCGAGGCGCAGGCCGCCCTGGCCAGCATTGCGATTGAGCGGATCACCACGGAGACGGCGCTACAACAAAGCGAAAGCCGCTTCCGGGACTTTGCGGAAACGTCGGCCGACTGGTTCTGGGAGCAGGACGAGAACTTGCGCTTCACGAACGTCTCCGTCTCCAAACAGGAACACCCAGGGCTGGAGCCGAGCGATTATGTCGGCAAGACGCGGCGCGAGATCGGCCTGATCGATGTGCCGGAGAAGGAATTGCTTGCCCATGAACGCCTATTGGCGGAGCGGCGTCCGTTTTCAGATTTTCGCTTCTGCCGGTCGGACGGCGACGGCGGCGTGATGTACGTCAGTGTCTCCGGTAAGCCGATTTTCGACGCCGAGGGCGTGTTCAAGGGCTACCGGGGTACGGGCCGGGACGTCACGCAACTGGTCCGGGCCGAGGCCGCGCTCATGGCCGACCGTGACAAGGCGCAGGAAGTCAGCCGCGCCAAGTCGTCGTTCCTGGCCAATATGAGCCACGAATTCCGCACCCCGTTGAACGGGATCATCGGGTATCTGGATTTGTTGTCGTCTGACATGTCGAAGGGGTTTTCCCCGGAAAAGGTACATCACATCATCGAAGACGTGCATGCCGCCAGCAAACACCTGCTGACCCTGGTCAACGATATCCTCGACCTGTCGCGGATCGAGGCCGGGATGGAAGACCACCGGCCCGAGGTAATGGATGTCCGCACGGCGGCGTCGGCGGCGGTGGATGTGATGCAGGTTCTGGCGGAAAAGAAGTCGATCAACCTGATCCTGCAGATCGATGGCGAGGTTCCGCGTGTCGTCGCGGACCCCAAACACGTGAACCAGATCCTGATCAACATCGTCTCCAACGCGATCAAGTATTCGCGGGCCAATGGTCGGGTCGAGGTTTCCGTTCTCTCTCCCAATGAGGGGCAGGTCTCGATCGTGGTGTCCGACCATGGCGTCGGGATCGCGGAAAAAGACATCGTCCGCGTGTTCGATAAATTCGAGCGGGGTAGTGCATCGACGATCACCAGCGAAGGCGGCACCGGCCTCGGCCTGCCGCTGTCCAAACGCCTGTTGGAAATGAACGGCGGCACCATCGACCTGGAAAGCAAACGCGGCGTCGGCACCAAGGTGACGATCACCCTGCCGGTCTCTCATGTAGTTCAAGATAAAGGAGCCTGAAGCCTTTGCGCCCTGACGGAGGACGTTTTGCTCAGGGGAACTGGATAGTTTTTTCCCCGGTAAGGTCGCCCTGAATTTGGCGACTTAACCTTTTGGAGCTTGAGGCCGGGAGAATTGTTGGATCAGATTTTCGATTTTCCACGCGCTCTCGGAAAGCAGGTGGTGCTGATCGGAGAAGTCCTCGCCCGTTGCATCCAACCGTGAAGGGTTGAAAGATCCGAAGACGGTTAGCCCGAAATCTGCGGCAATTTTGAGAATTTCCACTTCACTGGCTTCGAAGGCTTTGCAAGTCGTCGTGTCTTCGCATTCCCAGACCTTTGGATGGTAGGGAGTCATGAGAATATGAAGCACGTTCCCTTTGGCGATTACCTGCCCGATAACCGTGCGTAGCTCCTTCAGCGTTACAGAATCGACCGCAGGCATCTTGGCCCGAAACCCGGCAACGGGGACGTCTTCCCATTTCATTGGTGTGCGGGGCGGGTATAGGCGCCCTGATGAATACATTTTGTCCCGATGAATATTGTTGGTCTCTCTATCAGGGGATTGAGTTTGGTTGCGGGCGTTTCGATCTCGTTCTAATCCGCGATTGTTCCAGGCGGAGCGGAGATTGAATTCTAGGTATCGCACGCTGAAACGCGCGCTATTCAACCCGAAGCTCCAATGGGAAAAGAAGTCTGCGCCGCCGGGTAGGTGGAACACGGCGCGCGATTTCAAATACTCGTCATTGAGCATTTGATAGCGCCCCTCAGCATCGTTCCTGAAAACCCAGGGAGGGAACTCCAGAAAAATCGTCTTTTTCTCCGGTTTCCTGTTCAGCAGCCCGAGAAATAAAATTAGGTCCTGGTATCCCGCGCCGGCCACGCCGAGGTTGATCGCTTCGTGACAGAGCTTCCCAACGAACGGCAAATTGGATTGGTCCATCATCATGATGTGGCTTGAGCCTATGATGTAACAATCTTCGTTGGTGCGTTTGGCCAACGCCAATTTGACCAGATTAGAAAATTTCGGTGAATCCAGTGGAACGGCGGATGACCTCAAGGCATCCGCATATTGCTCCGCCTTTCGCCGTGCCTCGGTGGTTAGAGAGGAAAACAGGCCTTGAGCATCAATCGTTGAGTTGACAACGACCACCAGCGCGGCGCCGAAAACGATGCCGAAAATCATACCAGAGATATATCGCCATCTGCCGTTGCGCACTCGTTTCAATGTCTCGGCCCTCAAAATTGGAAATACAGAAACGGTGATTCTCCGGCGATGCCGAGGATCGCAACAATCAAAAGAAAGCCTGTCGCTATTCCCCAGCTGAATGTCGCGCGCCATTCGACAAACGCTTTGGAGACGGGAGGTCGGAATCTCGAATCCATATCCAGCGTCGGTCGGTATCTGCGGAACAATTGTTCCGTATTCGGCATGCTCAGCACCACAGTGAAGACAATTAGGAGAATGGGAATGGCCTCTCTGAAGCTTAGGACCAGAACATTGAGATCGCGGTCCAAGTTTGGGAACAAACCGTTAAATACGACACCGGCGGATTGGGTTGCGGTTACCAATGGTTCGCCAAGCAATGGCAATAAGGACGCTGGAAGTGAAATTTCGCCGCCTAAGTACATCGTCCGCAGCATTAGGAATGCGCCGTCGATCGTCTCGGCGCGAAAAAGAACCCAGCCGGTCACCACGGTAGTAAAGGTCAGACAAAATGCCAGTGCCTGGAAGATGAGCCGCGGTCTGGCGTTTTGTCGGCCGAGGCGCCGAACCGCAAAACGCCAGAGATGGTTCATGGTCAAGGCAACGCCGTGGAACGCCCCCCACAGCAGAAACGTCCACCCTGCTCCGTGCCATATGCCGCCAATGACCATGGTGATCATGAGATTAGCGTGTCGCGCGGTGATGCCCTTTCGACTGCCGCCCAGCGGGATATAGACATAGTCGCGGAGAAAGCGGCCAAGCGTCATATGCCATGTTCGCCAAAATTCGATGATACTCAGTGACTTATAGGGAGAGCGAAAGTTGGCGGGCAGGCGCACGCCAAACAATCTCGCGAGCCCTATCGCCATGTCGGAATAGCCGGAAAAATCAAAATAGAGTTGAAACGTAAAACACAACGCGCCGACCCAGGCTTCCGCAAACGAAAGCGCGTAGCCTGAATCTGCGTATTGGAATACGGGGTCGCCATATTTTGCCAATGTGTCGGCGATGATGACCTTTTTAAACAAACCAATGGCGAAAATAGAAGCGCCGACGGCAAACCGCTCCAACGAGATCGCGAATGGTCTCTTCCGTTGGAACTGGGGCATCATCTCTTGGTGATGGACGATCGGGCCGGCAATCAATTGCGGAAAGAAGCTGACGAACAATGCGTATCGCAGAAAGTCCCGCTCGATTGCCTTGGACCCGGCGCAGTCAGCGAGAAATGCGATCTGTTGCAAGGTGAAGAAGGAAATCGCCAGCGGCAAAGCCACTTGCGCGAGAGAAAACGGAGCGCCGCTGACGACCGCCGTCAGGAAACCGGCATATTTATAGTAGCCCAGTACGGAGAGATTAAGGACAACACCAGAACCAAGAAGGAGCCTTCGTGCAAGCTTCCGGTTGTCGTCCAACGGGAAGAGCAGAAACTGACCGAATGCATAGTTGACGCAGATCGAGCCGACCAGAATGAAAAGAAAGAATGGGGTATGCCATCCATAGAAAAACAAAGAAGCGGCGACAAGAAACGCCAACGAAAGTGTCGTCAACCCCAGACGAGCCAATGCGAAAAATACCAGCAGGCAGCAGGGTAGGAAGACAAAGATAAATTCGTAGGAATTGAAGAGCATATGCCTGTTTTTCTCGACCGAAAGCGGCCTGCCTCGAAAAGGCATATCGGCCTAAATATTTATAAAACCAGAGTAGTTGCGCGGTCGTATGTATGGAAGCACCTAAAAAAGCTCTCACGGCTTTGAAGGGTGATGAACCGTTCGACCTATTGCTAGCCGACATGGTTATGCCAGGCGACATCAATGGGAAGGAGTTGGCCAATCTTGCCCGTCAAACCTCCCCGGAAATTACTGTCGTGCTAATGTTCGGTGTCCTTCGGGGTGATTTGATGACGGGCATTCCTATTCGTTCCTGCAGAAAAGTTTATTCAGAGGATGTCCCCGCAAGTGCCGTGCGTGCGGCGTTGGATCAAGAAAGCGCGGCCTAAGCCGGTTACTTGATCGGC
Source organism: Rhodospirillaceae bacterium UBA6608 (assembly GCA_002433335.1). Next base: position 48,873 of record DJHY01000298.1, read on the forward strand.
AGGTTTACTTTCAAGGCCAAGCGGACAATATCCAGCTGACTGTTGGTTTTTGTTTTCTCGAACAGCGACCGTATTTGGCTCCGAACGGTACCCTCCGAGACGTTCCGGCTGTCGGCTATATCGCTGGGCCTGAAGCCTTCCGCCAGCATCCGGCAGATGTCGCTCTCGGCGCCCGTAAGGCGGAAGATCGTCTGCATCCCCTCGGTGGAAATGTTCTGAGTTTGCGTCGGGTCAATCACGAACACGACGCTGCCTTTATAGGCGGGGCCAAGGTCGCCCCCTCTCATGGGCGAAATTTCCACAAGACAAGGAGTTTCCGAAGACCTCCGTCGCAAACTGAAAATCCTGCCTGGGGAACTGGAATTTCCCTGCGCGGTATCGCTGACTTGCTTGATGGTCGCATTCAACGCGTCGTTCAGCGGGAATGTCAGGCGCCCTTCCCTGGTCAGGCGCAGCGCGTCGTCACTTTCGAGTATCCGTTCCGCTTCTGTGTTCTTGATGAGAACATCGCCCGTCGCGGACAAAATAAGGACGCCGATATTCAAACGGTTCAAGGCTGAAAAAATGCTCTTATAGCGATGTTCAAGGACGCCGAACATTCGCCCAATTTCGACCGCCTTCGCAAAATGCGGAAGGAACAGGTTCCCTAAACTACGTTCGGCTTCGTTCAGCGGCCCTCGATCGGCTTTGAACTGAATGGCCAGCATGTCGGTCCAAACTCTCTCCAAATTCAGGCAACTGACGGCGCGGTGACGGATGTTGAAATTGTCCGTCAGCCATCTCACCGCCGGCAGGTTCGCGTGTGCGTCTCCTGGCGAAATTCCCATGGCTTCGAAATCCGAGACGAAGCCACGTTGGGGATTTTCCGCCATCAGCGCGTATCCCGCTTGCTCCTGCCGGGAGAATTCGGCGAAGTGTTCAATGAAATTCGGGTCGATATCGGTGTAATTCGACGTCACGATATTCGCGTTGTGTTCGGCATAAAGCGGGTCATAGGTCATGACCCCGGCGCCAGCCGCTCCGACCAGCGGGGCAAATCGATCCAACACGTGCTGCCATTTATCCGGTTGGCTGGGGATGTCGTATATCTGTCCGATAAGATCGAGGTGATCTTTGGTGATGGTCACGACGGCGTTTCCACGGGCAGGTTTACCTTCAACGCGAGCCGGACCAGGTCGAGCTGGCTATTGGTTTGAGTCTTGTCGAGGACGGTCTGGATTTGGTTGCGAACCGTCCCAAGCGACACATTGCGGCTATCAGCGACGTCTTTGGCTTTGAGACCCGCGGTCAACAAGGCGCATATGTCGCTTTCGGCATCGGTCAGATTGAAAAGTTTCTGCATTCCCGTCGTTGAAATGATCTCGTCCCGCTCCGGGTCGATGATGAAGATCATCGCCCCTTGGAAATGCCCGTCGATATTTCCATGGATATCGGTCAAGGGTTGAACATCAAGAAGCCAATCTTGCGTGCCATCCCGTTTCGGGACGGTCATTGTCGATACGAAGTTCGGACCCTGTTCCGGCGCTGAAGCGGCCCGGATCATCCCCGAGAGATTTTGATTCAGGGGCTCTGGGGACAGTTGAATGTGGTTGGACCTCGTTGTCTCAAGACCATTCCGCGCCGACAAATAGGCGTCGGCTTCGTGATTGGAAATGACGATCTCCCCAATGGAATTCGTCACGACGAGTCCGATCTGAAACCGATTGAGGACCGACAAGATAGCCTGAAAACGATGCTTTAAAAGCATGAACGGGCGATTGATGTCGACGGCCTTCGCGAAATGGGGCACGAACAAGTTTCCGATCGCCGCCTCTTCGGGGGTAAGCCAGCCCCGGTCGGCCGTGAAGTGCAGGCTGACGGCATCCAGCCACAATGGGGTGTCGTTCAGGCGATTGACCGCGCGGTGTTTGGTGTTGAAGTGTTCCACCTGAAAGCGGGTGCCTGGAATTTCATCGACCGGCATCCCCCACATGGTCTCGTCATCAATCCATTCGCCGACCGGTTTCCTCAACGCGTTGCTGAACGCGGCGACGTCTTCGTGACTATGTTTTTCAATGTATTCCTGTACGCGTGCCGGATCATATTTCTCCGCGGACGCCACATTGGTCAATTCCGTATAGGTATTGTCGTGTATGAACACCGTAGAAATATCGGCCCCGCAAAAATATGCGAATTTTTCCAAAACATCCGGCCAGTTTTCCGGATTTAAAACAGTGTCATAAATATTTGGAATAAATTCCAAATATTCCTCTTTTATTCTCATCGTTATATTGCCCCCATAATAAAGTTATGAATTCTATCGTAATAATTTCCTCAAATATATTTGTGACCGGGTCGCCAATTTGGTGAATCGGCAGTCTGCGCCTGCTTCCATCAGGGAAGGAGGAGACGCCTCCGTATACAAGATTGCACATGTGCGCAAGGAACGGTTGCCGTAAAAGGCCGAGAGTTTCTGAAGGTTGCGCGCGCGTTTTCTTGGGGGATTTGAAGAGAACGCCGGCATCGACGCTCACCTTCTCAACGGTCGTTTCCTGTTGTTCGCGACAGGGAACAGGCGGGTATCGAGGTCAACATGATCGAGGCTTTGATCGAGAATTCGCTGTTGGGGACGGCATCGGAAGCCGCGATCAAGGAGTTGGCGGAACTGGTCACGGTGCGGTCTTTCAAGGCGGAGGGCGAGATCGTCTTCGAAGGCGACGTCGCGGGGGACGTATTCCTGATCTTGGATGGCTCCGTTCACCTGCATGCGATCTCGAAATTTGGAAAGGTTGTGTCTTATGCGCGCCTGACCAAAGGGAGCTACTTTGGTGAATTGTCGGTATTCGACGATCAGGCGCGTCCGTACGCGGCCAGTGCTGAAACCGAATGCCAATTGGGCGTTATCGACGGGGGTGAGTTTCGTCGGCTTGTCCTTGCTTATCCGGAAATCGGGCTTTCGATCATCCAAAAGCTGGCTGCGGATGTCCGTGCCAGCAACGACAGAATTTTCAGCCTGACGCTCCTGAATGGTACTGGGCGTGTCTGCATGGAAATCCTGAATTTGTCAGAACCCGATCCTGCACGCCTCGATGCGGTGCGGGTGTTTCCGTTTCCGACGCAACAAGACCTATCTGAGCGCGTCGGCGTGGCGCGCGAAACGGTGGCGCGGACATTGAAGAAACTGACGGAAGAGACGGTGATCGAGAGAAAAGGCCGGGTTCTGTGGATCCGTGACATCGATCGATTAGAAGCAATGGTTGCGAAATGATGTCGTGTCGGACCGATAACCGGCTTGCCGTAAGTCGGTGTGAAACAAGAGGAAACGTCATTTTTTGTGACAATAGTTACAAACCTAATTTAGGGCCCCGCGTTAAAAATGGGCTCGAAATTCTGATCGCTAATCAATTTTTCCAACCGGAATGTGAGGCTGCAAGCGAACGTCGAAGACTCCGCTTTGGGCCGATCGTGAAACATGAGGGGCAATATAAAAAATGTTGATGCATTCACGGTCTAACGGGCTGGCACGGTCTAACGGGCTGGCACGGTCTAACTTGTCGGCACGTTCTGGCGCGCGGGAGGTGAAAACCCCATCGGCAACCCGTGGGGGACTGTCCGGTTTGGCGGTCGGCGCGATGCTTTTGGCATCCGGTTTTGTGCCTTGTGCGGCAAATGCGGATGATTTCACCGGCCCGTATATCGGCACGCAATTTTCCTACGGCACCACCGACTACAACATCTCGGATGACAACCCGAACGGCGGCAACAACGCCTATAGCCATACCCGAGCCAGTGAGAACGAGGTCATTCCCAGCATCTTCGCGGGATATGGCTTGGTTCAGAACGATTGGTATTTCGGCGGCGAGGTTGAATACACGCGCCCGAGCACCGAATACAGCGGTTGGGAGCGGACCGGCGTGAACACCTTTGAGCGAAAAACCGAGCATCTGAGTTCTTGGGCGGTCGATCTTCGGGTGGGGCGCAAGCTTGGTCCCGCGTCCCTGGTGTTCGCACGCGCGGGTTATGTCGGCGGACGTTTCAAAGATACCCTTGCGGGGCAGGGCGGCATTTCCAGCTATTCCGAGAGCCAGACTTTGCATGGGGTTCGTTTCGGGTTCGGTTCCGAAACCTCGTTGGGCGCCGGTCTGAAGCTCCGTGCCGACTACGTCTATTCCCACTACAACAGCATGAAATTCACGACCCCGGCGAACATCAAGGCGAACTACCGGCCGTCCACCAGCCTGTTCCGGCTGGGTTTGGCGTATCACTTCAATGATGCGGACGAGGTGTCGGCGGCGAGCGCGGAGAACTTTGCGGGGCCCTACGCTGGGGCATTATTGGGCTATGGCTCTGTCGGGTCGCAGGACGGAACAGAGGATAGCGGTCATACCCAGATTACGTTACCCGGTGTTTCCGGCGGGCTGGTCGCCGGTTACGGTGTGACGAAAGGCGCATTCTACTTGGGCGCGGAAGGGGAGCTCGGACTGGGGGCGCAAGAATTCGAAGATGAATTCCCCCAGACCGGCGACAAGCAGGAAATGAAAAAGACCTATGCGCTGAGTGTCGCAGGGCGGCTCGGTTATGCGCTGACGCCCAAGATGATGGTCTATACGAAAGTGGGCCTGACGCGCGCGCACTTCAAAAGCAATTTGAACATGCCGAATGACACACCGGCCCGGACGGGTTCTGACTCGGCGGATCTGAATGGTGTTCTCGTTGGTGTTGGCTCGGAACTCCTGCTGGACGAAAATTACATCGTTCGGCTTGAGTACACGCATACGGCTTTTGAGCGTTGGGATTACATTGATTCCGCCGGTGAGCACAAATTCAAACCCAACGAGAACCTCGTTCGCGTGGGGATGGCGTACAAGTTCTAAACCCGCAGATATTTCTGTTTTCTCGGCGTTGTTTTTAGGGAGGCGCCTGCCGGCGGCAGGCGCCTTTCGCTGTGTTCGGCGAACGTCGGAGCCGCGCAATCAAGCAATAACGCCGTCTCGATCGATGGTTTGCGTCCTGGCGATTGCGTTTGCGTTGGTATGGCTGGCAGCGGCCATGGAATGTTGAAAGAAGTTCTGGCGCAGATCTTCGATCTCTCTTCTCTCGGATCCGGAGAAGGCAAAAAATCCGCCAGAGCGAAAATGACTGTTGAAGCAAACCTCTCGCAAGCACTACGGTTTTGCGCGGGAATGGTGGGTCAGGCAGGACGCTGGATATTTGCCGTTTCTCTCAGACAAAAGAACGCCAGCTTCTAGCCAGCAGCCGTCCATCACGGTCGATTGATAGAGGGCTCCCATCCTAGCCGGAGCACACGGTTGCCTTTGCCCCGCAAACGACCATTTCCACTTCATTCGTTGGCATAACTTTTGCCAACCTGTTTCACGACACAGTCCATTGCTACTATTTGGGACGAGCTTTCGAACAGAGGCCTGAAGCGGTTTATGATGAGGCTTCCTTTTAGAACGATAAATGACAAGATCGAGATTCGTCGGACCTATGTCGATCCGGCAGAGTCGCCCATTCCATCGCATCAAGCGTTGCTTGCCTATTGGGATGAATTGCGCGGTGCCCGATGGGCTCCGACGTGGCCCGAGGTATCCCTTATGAGGCTTCCTCCGGTGGCTATTCCGTTTGTGGTGGTCACCGATATTGTGCACGAGAACGGAAAGCCCACGAGCAGTCGTTACAGATTTTGGGGTAGTGGCCTGACGCAATATTACGGGGAAGATTACACCGGGAAATTTGTGCACGAGATTCCGCCGCGTTCGAGTGGTATCGCAAACGACAGCGCATGCATTCGAATAGCCAACGAACGTGCGCCTCACTTGGAAATCAAAGAATTTGTTACCCCTAAGGGGCTTTTGGCTAAGGCGCTGAAACTGAGAGTTCCTCTTTCTGACAACGGAGAAACTGTCGACCATGGCCTCGGTCTCTTCGCGTTCGAAGCGGACCTCAAGGAGCGATCCCAAGTCGAATTGTTCAATAAAATCTTCGAAAGCCTCGACAAATTTACCTGATCCCGCGTTGATGCCTTCGCGTCACCGAAGCATGGTTGGGCACGCCGGATTCATGGCGCGGGTGATCTGCGGTTGCCAGGTCCGCGTCTGTAGGCTCGAGGTAATTTTCCTAAATATCAGGGGCTTGGAAGAAGGTGGTGGGCCAGGCAGGACTCGAACCTGCAACCAGACGGTTATGAGCCGTCGGCTCTAACCAATTGAGCTACTGGCCCGTAGAGCACGGGAGGTTTCCCCCTCAAACGAAAGGCCGGTGGCGTTGCCGCTCCGGCCTTTCCTTTTATCGCGGACGGACGCGCTGCGTCAGTCATTCATTTAGCAGATCAGGCATTTCGCTTAGTAGTCGAGGAAGCTGCGCAGCTTACGCGACCGTGACGGGTGCTTGAGCTTGCGCAGGGCCTTGGCTTCGATCTGGCGGATACGTTCGCGCGT
>DJHY01000248.1 GCA_002433335.1 Rhodospirillaceae bacterium UBA6608
CGGAGGTTCGAATCCTCTCACTCCGACCAATTGAATCCCATATTCATATTGGGTCGCACGGCCGGTTCCTTTTGGAACCGGCCGTTGCCTTTTGGGCGGTCGGCTTGAACGGTCGGCTTGAAATGTGAAAAAGCGGGGCGGCCCGCTTTCGCTTCCTTCATTAATTGGCTAGGTTATCGCCCGTGAAGGGGGGAGCCATGCTCCACATGAATATCGGAACGGCCCGTCAGGGACGCAGCATGACCAATTCCAATCTAACCCACCGCCGCCTGACGGCGCGCCCCGTCGTTGCGGCCTTGGTGCTGGCGGCCGCTCTGCCCTTGCTCGGGGCTTGCGAGACGGCCAATAACGCCATGGACTCGGTGGCCAATGCGTCGCGCAGCGTGTGGGACACCGTGTCCTCACCGTTTTCCCGCGGCGATGAAAAGACCCTGAGCCGCGATCCGACCCGCGAACGCCGCGAGGACGTGGAAAAGTGGGAGCGCATTCGCGGTTCCGACGACCCGACCGTGTTCCAGACCTTCATCGAGACCTATCCGGACAGCGCGCTGAGCCATCTGGCGCGCCGCCGCCTGGCGACCCTGCAGCCGACCCAGGACATGCAGGTTCCGTCGACCTATGCCACCGAGCAGCCGAAGCCGCCGACCACCCATCACCTGGCCGGTCAGGTCATGCCCCCGCCGGCGCCGCCGGGCCAATTCCCGGCACCCTGGATTCTGGGACGATGGGCGATCGATTGTTCGCAAAGCCAGGGCGGCAGCGGCGTGACCTACAACCAGGTCGATGCCAATACGGTGCGGGTCATCCGCGACGACGGCAGTTCCGCCACCTACACCATTCGGCGTGAAAACGATGTGATGGTTCTGGAGGCCGATGGCCGCATTTATCAGGACAAGATCGTCAGCGCGACCGAACTGCGGTCTTACGCCGTCAAATACAAAGACCAATGGCACGAGGTCGATCTGACCTATCGCAAGTGCGATTGACCGTCCCGAGCGGCATTCCAGCCGCTACTCGTTAGCCGCAAAACAATAAAAGAAACCCCGGCCCGCTGACGCGGACCGGGGCCGTGGGTTTGCCAATCCTTGGGGTTGGATCGGGCGTAATGCCCTAACGAATAATTTGTATTAACGCGGGTCCTTGGTGCAGCTGACCCCGTACATCACCGCAATGGCGAAGGCGGCAGCAGCGCCGATGCAAACACCTAGAAAAATCATGCTCCCAGTCGTCATCTTTGGATGTCCCCCGTTAATCGGTTAATGCAGGGACTTTATGGGGGCAGGGACACCCCGGCATTGATCTAGATCAACGCCGGAGAATTCCTGGGAATTTCCTGAATTTTCCCGCCAATGGCGCAAATTCGGGCGCAGCCACATATCCACAAGCTGTGAATAACCCCGGCGCCTAAAGACTCCGTGGCGGCGGTGGGTTCGGGTACACTCCCCCGCGTGGAAAAGCCGCTCAACGGCGGGCGGATCGAAGAGGTTATCGTCATGCGCAATGTCGCTATCGGTATCGTCGCGGGCTTGGTCATCGGCATCGTTCTTGGGGTGTCCGTGATCGCCCCCCGCCTCAAGGCGCCGGACCATCAAGCAAACGCAGCCCCCGTGACCGGCGCGCCCGAGGCCGTCGCCGCGCCCGCCGCCGATCAGGCCGCGCAAGCCACGCCGGCCGCCGCTGCGCCGGAAGCCACACCCGCGAGTGCGCCGACGCCCCCCGTCGAACAAGCCGAAAACCTGTTGGCCCCCGCGGCACCGCCGCCACCGGCCGTGCGCTGGCGTATGGAAAGCGCCTTCGCCAGCGTCTTGCCGCAACTGGGCGCGCAAGCCAAGCGGGTCGAGACCGAGATCTGGCGCGTTTCCGCCGGGGGCATGGAAATCGATTTTCACGAGCCCGGCACCCTGGTGCCCGACGCCGACATGATCGCCGCGGTCAAAAGCGGTGAGATTGATGCCGCCTTCGTCTCGCCCGACAGTTGGCCCGCCGACGTTCCCGCCCTGCAATTATTCGGGGCCGTACCGTTCGGCCCCCGGGCCGAGGAATATCTGGCCTGGCTCTATTTCGGCGGCGGGGAAAAATTGCTCGATAAGTTGGCGGAAAAGGTCGGCCTGCGGATCGTCGTCTGCGGCTTGGTCTCGCCCGAAGGGGCCGGATGGTATCGCCGCCCCCTGACCACGGTCGAGGACCTGAAGGGTCTGCGCGTGCGCATGACCGGCCTAGGCGCGCAGGTCATGAGCCGCCTGGGCGTGAAGACCGTCAGCTTGAACGAAGGCGATATCTTCCATGCCTTGGAAACGGGGGCGATCGACGCCGCCGAATATTCCATGCCCGCGATCGACGTCCAATTGGGCCTGCATCGCATGGCGCGGAACTATTACTTCCCCGGCTGGCACCAACCGGCGACCCTGCTGGCCCTGGCCATCAACCCGGATCGTTGGGCGGGCTTGAGCCCGGTGCAGCGTTCGCAGCTTAAATCCGTCTGCGGCGACAACGTTCGACACGGCTTGGCCGAGGGCGAGGCATCGCAATACCGCGCCCTGCTGCGGCTGACCAAGGAAGGCGTGACCGTACGGCGCTGGCCGCGCGAAATTCTCGATAAACTGTCCGTCGCCTGGCGCGACATCGCCAAGGAAACGGCTAAGGGCGACAAGGATTTCGCCCGCGTGTGGAAATCGCTGGAACGGTTCCGCAAGGATTACGCCGTGTGGCGGGATTTGGACGGGCGCTAAGCCGCCTCTCCTAACCAGCTGCCCTAACCAGCTGCCGACGAAGACCCGCCGTCGCCCAAGACATCGGACGGCAGTTCGTCCATCTTGGTCAGCAGATATTCCAAATCCGACGATTCGAACTCGACACCCAGGTCGTCGTATTGGGTCATGATCCGCTCGATCATGCGCCGGGCATAGCGTTCCCGGTCGTTTTCGCCGCCGTCCATTTCCGTCTCGCGGCTGACGTCCAGCGCCGCCCGCACGGCCATGAACTGGGCCGGGGGCAATTTCGCCTTGTCGAACACCGCCCGCAGGCCGAGCGGCCCCCGGTCGTGAATCAGACGGCGGGCGTTGTCCAGGGTCACGCCCGACAGATGCGCCATGGCGCATTCAAAGAATGTGATGTCGCCCATGCACAGGGCCCGCATGATGATCGAAGACGTCAGGCGCCCGTTGTCCGACAGCTGACGGACAAGAGCCATCACGTCGTCGACGCCGGAATCGGACGACAGGCTGATCGTCGCCCGTTCGCGCGACTTCAGAATGATATCGGTCGCCAGACCGGCGGGAAGCTCATGGCGTTTGACCAGTTCTTCGCGCAGATTTTCCGAAACCAGGGCGACCAGCCGCTCCGACACCGTGACCGGCAGCGACGAGCGATTGACCATGGCCGACTGCACCCCGGCGCGGTCGCCGAAATCGTCCACTACCTTTTGGAAGGTCTGCTCGGATATGGCCGCGCCCTCGTTGGACACCAGGCGCGTAACCGCCGCCTCGTTCCCGGTTTCGACCAGGGCTTCGGACAGGGCTTCAGAGACCTGCGCCCGACCGGCGATGGCTTCCTGCTTGGCCGGGTCTTGCGAACCGATGATCGCCATCAGGTCGGCATCGTTCAAAACCTGGGAAAACTCGATCATCGGCAGGGCGACCTGATCGACGTCGTTGGCCAAGGCCACCGCCACGTCGTGCGGTACGTTGCCGTTCTGCTTGAGGTTTTCCGTCAGCGCCTGACGAACGCGCACTTCCGCATCCTTGACCATCAGACGGAAGATTTCTTCGGCTAGGGCCCGCTCGCTTGCGCTCAAATCCGCCGGATCGAAGGCACCCGCGACTTTGGCCGCGGTCGCGGCACGGGTACCCGGCGTGGGATCGGACAACAGTTTCGCGACGTCCGCTTGGCTTAATTTATTGGCCGGCATGAGGTTACAACGCTCCTTATCACAGTGCGGAAACGGTTCCGCGACTGCGCCCACGACATCCATGCGGCGGGGATTATAGTGCGGATCACCCGTCGAATGAAATCCTCTCGACCGGAAAAGGGCTTAGGCGATTGCGCTTCGGGCCCGCGATGAAGATAATGCGCCCGATCCTGGGACGAAATCCCCCCCTCCTCCAACGCAAGATGGAAGGTTTGAACCCATGAAGCATACCCCCCTGATGGCCGCCGTTTTGGCCGGTGTGACGGTGTCGATGCTGGCAGCCGCCACGCCCGTCAAAGCCGATGCCGGCGCCTTCAAGAAGAATCGCTGCGCCCAGTGCCACACCGTTTCCGGCAAACACACGATCGGCCCGTCCCTGAAGGGCGTGATCGGCCGCAAGGCCGGAACCGCCGAGGGTTACAAGGCCTCGCGCTATTCCAAGTCGATGATCGCGGCCGGTGAAAAGGGCTTGGTCTGGGACGCCAAGTCGCTGGACGCCTATTTGACCAATCCCAAGCAGTTCCTGCGGGATTACCTGGGCGATCCGAAGGCCACGACCAAAATGGCCTATCCCGGTTTGAAGAAAGAAGACCAACGCAAGATGGTCATCGATTATCTGACCGAACAGAAGTGATCGCCGCCCCGCGCACGCGGGACAGCAGACAAAAAACAACCGCCGCCCAGGCCTTGCCGGGCGGCGGTTCGCTTTTTGGCGATAGCAAGCCTAGTGAACGATCAAAACCGATTGCTGGGCATGCCGTACGATATGGGCGGTGTTCGGGCCGACCTCATAGGTCTCGCCGTCGTCTGCCCGCCGCGCCGAAAGGACCAACAGGTCACAGGCGATCTCGCCCGAGACCCGCAGGATTTCCTCATAGGCCCGGCCATGGCCGACGATATGCTGGACCTTGATATCGTCCGGGATATTCTCCGTAACCCAGGCATGTAGGCGGGCGTTCGCTTCGTCCAGGGCCTTTTTCTCAAAACCCTTGGGAAAGAAGCTGGCGACCAGGGTCATGCCGAAATCAGGCACCACGGCCATGACGTGGAGATTAGCGCCAAAGGCCTTGGCCAGATCAACCGCCTGGGGTGCTGCGCGATCCCAGGTCGAGGAGTCCTCAAGATCGATGGCGATCAGAATGTCCTTGTACATAACTGACTATCCTCCCCCTTAAGCCCGAGCAGCCGCCATCTGACGTTGGCGGCCCTTTTGTAGGAACACGACCAGCGCCAGCAGCAGCAGGGCGGGAATGTACATCAAATGCTTGGGCAGGCGATCGGCTTCGCGTTCGATGGAAACGATCTCCCAATCAAAGTCGATCTTCTGCTTTTCGGCGGCACTGCCGAACACGACGACGTCGACCAGTTTCTTGTCGCCTTCGTCCCGCAATTCCAGACCAGCGTACTTCAACCGCTCGATCCCCGGCGCCTTCGGCCCCACGGGTAGCATCACGGTCTTGTCGACCGCGTCGCCTTCGAGGGTTTGACCGGCAACGCGGATACGGATCTGCGAGTCGGCGGGCATGACCTCGGCGACCTGTTCGATCTTCGCGGCGGGCACGGATTCCAGCGGCGGCACGATCATGTCCATCCAGAACCCGGGTCGGAACAAGGTGAACGCGACCAGCAACAGGGCCGCCGTCTCCCAGGCCTTGCTCTTGACCAGGAAGAAGCCCTGCGTCGCCGCCGCGAACAGCAGCACCGCGATCACCGCCGTCACGATCACCAGGATCAGGTGGAACGGCCCTTCGATCCCGATCATCAGCAACTCGGTGTTGAAGATGAACATGAACGGCAGGACCGCCGTGCGGATATCGTAGGTAAAGCCCTGAATACCGGTCTTGATCGGATCGCCGCCGGAAATCGCCGCCGCCGCATAGGCCGCCAAGCCCACCGGCGGCGTGTCATCCGCCAGGATACCAAAGTAAAACACGAACAGATGCACCGCGATCAGCGGCACGATCAGGCCGTTGTTGGCGCCCACGGTGACGATGACCTGGGCCATCAGGGACGACACGACGATGTAGTTGGCCGTGGTCGGCAGGCCCATGCCGAGAACGATGCAAGACACCGCCGTCAGCAACAACAGGATGATCAGGTTGCCGCCGGACAGGATTTCCATGGCTTCGGTGATGACCTGGCTGATCGGCGTCAGGGTCACGGCGCCGACGACGATGCCCGCCGCCGCCGTGGCGACGCCGATGCCGACCATGTTGCGCGAGCCGTTCATCATGCCTTCGATCAGATCGTCGAAGCTCTGCCGCCATTGCGCCGGGCCTACATCCTTGCCGCGGAAATAGGCCTGCAACGGGCGCTGGGTCAGCAGCATGAAGAACTTGAGCACGACCGCCCAAAAGGCGCTCAGCCCCGGCGAGAATCGCTCGACCAGCAGGCACCACATCAGCAAGCCGACCGGCAGAAGGTAGTACAGCCCGGACTTAACCGTCGGGCCCGGTTCCGGCAGAACCTCGACCGATTCCATGATGCCCAATTCATCGTAATTGGCCGAGAAACGAACCAAGGCGACATAGGCCGCGACCAGGATCACGGCGGCGATCCACGGCGTGGCATCGCCCATCGTTTCCTTGGTCCAACCGAAGCCGTAATAAACGGCCGCCCCCAGGGCGATCATGCCGACGGGCACGGTCGTCCAGACGACCAGACGCTGCGCCAGGGTCGGTTTGTTGAGGCGCGGCAGCCCTTCCATCCCGGCCTTGGAGGCCTCCAGATGGACGATATACACCAGCGCGATATAGGAAATGATCGCCGGCAGGAATGCATGCTTGATCACGTCGACATAGGAAATGCCGACGTATTCGACCATCAGAAACGCCGCCGCCCCCATGACCGGCGGGGTCAGCTGACCATTGGTCGAGGATGCGACCTCGACCGCGCCCGCTTTCTCTGCCGAGAAGCCGACCTTGCGCATCAGCGGGATGGTGAACACACCGGTCGTCACCACGTTGGCGATGGACGAGCCGGAAATCAGGCCGGTCATGGCCGAGGACACGACCGCAGCCTTGGCTGGGCCGCCCCGGAAATGCCCCATCAAGGCGAACGAGACCTGAATGAAATAGTTGCCGGCGCCGCCCTTTTCCAAAAGGCCGCCGAACAACACGAAGATGAACACCAGCGAGGTCGACACCCCGAGCGCGACACCAAACACCCCTTCCTGGGTAATCCAAAGATGGGACATGGCGCGATCAATGCTGGCGCCCTTCCACCTAAGGACGTCCGGCGCATATTCCCCGAAGAAGATATAGACCAGGAAAACCGAAGCCACGATGACCAGCGGCAGGCCCAGGGCACGGCGCGCGGCCTCAAGCAACAGGGCGATCCCGATGAACGAATGCACCAGATCCGCCGTGGTCGGCAGGCCCGGGCGCTCGGCGATGGCGTTGGCGAAGACGGCGAGGTAAAGCGCGCACCAGGCCGCAACGGCGGCCAGGACCCAATCGAGAATGGGGATGCGATCACGTGGCGAATTCTTGGTCGCCGGAAAAATCAGAAACGTCAGAAAAATTGCAAAAGCCAAATGGGCGGGACGCGTATGCGTATTGGTCAGCAACGGAATGTAATGCGCGGCATAGATCGGCAGCGGCGACGCGATCCACACCTGGAACACCGCCCAAGCCAGCAAAATACCCGCGATGATCTTGGCGACCGGCGGCCCCGGATCACGCGCCCCGGTTTCAGCGGCGGCGACGATATCGTCAGCGGCGTCGCGGTCGGCAACCTCATTGCCCTGAGTTTGCTCACTCATGTTGTCATCCCCTTGCTTTCCCCCTGCATGACACGCCGAAGGGGCGCCCCCCGCAGATACAGTCGAAAACGGCCCCGGAGATGTCTCCGGGGCCGTCCCGTGGGCTTGATTACTTAATCAGGCCGGCTTCCTTGTAGTACTTCAGTGCGCCGCCATGCAGCGGTGCGGACAAGGAGTCCTTCACCATTTCTTCCTTCTTCAGGTTGGCGAAGGCCGGGTGCAGTTTCTTGAAGGTGTCGAAGTTTTCGAACACCGCCTTGACCACTTCGTACACGACCTTGTCCGGCGTCCGGGTCGAGGACACGAAGGTCGCGCCCACGCCATAGGTCTTCACGTCGTCCGGCGTGCCGGTGTACAGGCCGCCCGGGATGGTCGCGTAGCGATAGAAGGAGTTGTCCTTCACCAGCTTGTCGACGGCGGGGCCGGAAACTTCGACCAGGTTGCCGTCGCAAGACGTCGCGGCTTCCTTCAGAGAGGCGTTCGGATGACCGACCAGGAAGTAGAAGGCGTCGATCTTGTTGTCGCACAGGGCCTGGGCCTGTTCGCCGGATTTGAATTCAGCGGCCAGGGCCAGATCGGAATCCTTCCAGCCGAGGGCTTCGGCCAGAACGTCCCAGGACGCGCGGGTGCCGGAACCGGGGTTGCCCACGTTCACGCGCTTACCCTTCAGGTCCATGACGGTTTTGATGTTCTTGTCCTTGCGGGCCATGATCGTGACCGGCTCGGCATGGACGGAGAACACCGCGCGCAGTTCCTTGAACGGGCCTTGGTCCTTGAACTTCGAGGTGCCGTGATAGGCGTGATACTGCCAATCGGACTGGGCCACGCCCATGTCCAGATCGCCAGCGCGGATGGCGTTGATGTTGAACACCGAACCGCCGGTCGATTCGACCGAACAGCGGACGCCATGGTCCTTGCGGCCCTTGTTGACCAAACGGCAGATCGCGCCGCCCGTCGGGTAATACACGCCGGTAACACCACCGGTACCGATGGTGACGAAGTCAGCGGCTTCGGCGCTGGACAGCGCCATCACCATGCCGGCCACCGCAGCCGTGGCGACCATAGTTTTTCTCAGGAACATCTCCATTCCTCCTTGGGTTTTATCAAGATGCGTCAGATGAAATGACTAAACGCCGGGACCAGGCACGCGCCGAGCCGTCCGACAGATGATTGCCCCGAATTCCGCGCGCACCGCCCCCATGCAGGTCGTCTGCGGGCGTTCAGAGGCATCGCCGGGACAAACCCCGACGCTCCGGGCACATCGGACCGCCGCGCCAGCGCGCGTTGGTCGGCTCGAAACACCCGAATTCCGGATTGACTGAAGTAAGAACGACCGATGTGGGAAACATTGACGGCGGGATCGAGAAGGTTGCACAAAGCCGCCGGGCAATGCCGGGCCATAGGCGTCTTTCCCAGACTCCCTTCTTTCAATGCCATAAGCTTCCCTGTTCTTTGTCGTTGCATAAAGTGTAGCACACGGACCTAAAAGGCCAACGACCAAGATTACGGGATTTCTCTACCCTTTGAACATTCGACGAAATTACCGAAAAAGGTCGCTATCGCGGCAAGCGCCCGGCATCGCGCAAATATTTTTCGGCTCCCGGATGACGGGGGGCGGTTAGGCCGTTGCGGGCCATTTCCAACGGATGCAGCTTCGCGAACGGGGGCTTGGCCCGGCGAATGAAATTCAGGTTTTCGAAGACCGAGCGCGTAACCTCGTAAATCTTTCGCGGATCGACCCGGGCATCGGACATTACGGTCGCCAGCACCCCGATGGTTTGAACATCAGACGGCAATTGGAAGTACTCCGCCCGGGAGATAATCGCCGAGGTGTAGTAGGGATGGTCCGCCAACAGGCGGTCGACCTTCGGCCCGGCGACCTGAACCAACCGCGCGTCGCATCGCGCGATCAATTCTCCAACGGCTGAATTGGGATGTCCGGCCAGAAATGTCGCGACATCCAGCTTTCCGTCGCAAAAAGACGCCGCCTGCTCCGGCACGCTTATGGCCTCCAGCTTGCGGAAATCCTTCGTCGTCCAACCCTCGGCGGCGAACAGCAACCGCATGGTCGAATTCGTGCCCGATTTCAACTTCCCGATGTTGACGCGCTTGCCCGGCAGATCCGCCAGGCTAACGACGCCGGACCCGGCCCGCGCAACGACGGCCAATGCTTCGGAATGGGCGGAGAAAACAGAACGGAGTGAGGAAATCGCACCGACGTTGGCGAATGTCCCGGTCCCCTTGATGGCTTGGAACTGCACATCGGATTGCACGATCCCCAGGTCGTACTCGCCTTTCTTCAAACCGATAATATTAGCGATGGACCCGTTCGTGACCTTGGTTTTGCACTCGTAACCGACGTTCCTGGCGTTGACGACTTTGCAGATCGCCTGCCCCAGGGACATATAAACCCCCCTGGAACTCCCGGTGCCGATGATGATCGTATCCTGCGCCTGCACCGGCAACGACCAGAACGTTGCCGCGAGAACCAGTGCGACCGTCACGCCCAATTTTTGGATCACGCTAATCCCGCCGCTCAGAAGCGGCGTCTGCAAAACCACCATGCCGGAACCTTTCCTCAACAATGCTGTCCCGGCCTCCCCTCCGGTCACATGACGCCACTTTCCACCAACGCGGCATCAATAGCATCACCTAATATAGCAACCAGGTCCTTGACCTGCGTCATGTCGATGATGAACGGCGGCGCCAGAAGGATATGGTCGCCCCGGGCCCCATCGGCCGTCCCGCCCGAGGGGTAGCAGATCAACCCGCGCTCGAACGCCGCCTTCTTGACCTTGGCATGGACCTTCTTGGTCGGGTCCAGGGTTTCCTTGGTGGCCCGATCGGCCACCAATTCGACCCCCAGGAAAAGTCCCCGCCCACGAATGTCGCCGACATGGGGGTGATTGCCCAGACGGTCGTGCAATTCATCGACCAGCGCGCCGCCCATCCGTTGGACGTTGTCCAGCAGGCCCGCGTCCCGAACCTTGCGTTGCACGGCCAGGGCCGCGGCACAAGCCATCGGGTGGCCCATGTAGGTATGGCCATGCTGGAACGCCCCGCTGCCTTCGCTGAAGGCGCGATAGACATCTTGCGACACCAGCGTCGCGCCGATCGGCTGATAACCCGCCCCCAGGCCCTTGGCGATGCAGATGATATCCGGCGAAACCCCGTCCTGCTCGCAGGCGAACAAGGTGCCGGTCCGGCCCATGCCGCACATCACCTCGTCCAGAATCATCAGCACGCCGTACTTACTGCAAATCTCGCGGATGCGTTTGAAATAGCCCGGCACCGGGGCCAGCACCCCGGCGGTGGCGCCGCCCACGGTCTCGGCGATGAAGGCGGCGACGTTGCGCGGCCCCAGGCGCAGGATTTCGGCCTCCAACTCATCGGCCACGCGCAGGCCATAGTCAGCCTCGCTCTCGCCACCCTGCATTTCCCGGTAGGGGTAACAAGGAGCGATGTGTGACACCGGCATCAACATTTCCTTGTACGGATCACGTCGCCAGACGTTGCCGCCGACCGACAGCGCACCCAAGGTGTTGCCGTGATAGCTCTGCCGCCGGGCGATGAACTTGGTTCGCTCCGGCTCGCCTTTTTCCAGGAAATACTGACGCGCCATCTTCAGCGCCGCCTCGACCGCTTCGGATCCGCCGGACACGAAATAGACCATGCCGATTCCCTCCGGCGCGGCCTCGACCAGGAACCGCGCCAGGTCTTCGGCGGGCTCGGTCGTGAAAAAACCCGTATGGGCGAAAGCGACCTTGTCCGCCTGGTCCTTGATCGCCTGGATGACATCCGCATCGCTATGGCCCAGGCAGGACACCGCAGCCCCGCCGGATGCGTCCAGGTAACGCTTTCCCTGGGAATCAATGAGATAGATACCGTCACCTTTGACAGCGACCGGCATATCCGATTTCAGATCGCGGTAGAACACGTTGGTCATGGCAGCACCCAATCAATTCAGGCCGAATTAATAGGACGCGATTGCGCCGCTATGCGTCAATCAAATAGGATTGCCGAACACCATCCTGATTACCGATTCTAATTCCGACCGAACCTAAGGGGGGCAAATGGACCTGAAGGACCACATTCGGGGAATTCCCGATTTTCCCATTCCGGGCATCCTGTTCTACGACATCTCGACACTGCTGCGGCATCCCGATGCCTGGCAGGTCGCACTCGGCCGTTTGGCCAAGATCGTCTCTGGATATCAGCCGGACCTGTTGGTCGGAATTGAATCTCGCGGCTTTTTGACGGCGGCCCCGCTGGCGTCGCGTCTGGGCTGCGGCTTCATCATGGTCCGCAAGAAGGGCAAATTGCCGGGTGAGACCATCTCCCACGAGTACGAGTTGGAATACGGTACGGATACGATCGAAATTCAGAAAGACGCCGTGTCCCCTGGACAACGCGTCGTCGTGCTTGACGATCTGCTGGCGACCGGCGGCACCATGGCGGCGTCCATCGACCTGTTGCAAGGCGCCGGGGCGGAAGTCGTCGGCGCGGCCTGCCTGATCGAGCTGACTTTCCTGAACGGCCGCGACAAACTGAACATCCCGTTCAGCTCGCTGATGGCCTACGACGAATAGGACCGGAGCCCTGGCGGCCCTGGACATTCGCGAGGACGACTTGAGCGGTGACGCCGTGCAGGGCGTCATCCGCGCGCATCTCGATCAGATGTTCAGCAACACGCCGGCGGAAAGCGTCTATGCGTTGGATCTTTCGGGTCTGCGGTCGCCGGACGTGACGTTCTGGTCCGTTTGGGCCGGCGATGACATCGTCGGCTGCGGCGCGCTTAGGGAAATCGACCCCGGTCACGGCGAGATCAAGTCGATGCATACCCTGGCCCGGTTTCGCGGCAAGGGATACGGGCGGGCGATGCTCGACCATATCCTGGCCGAGGCACGGCGGCGCGGCTATCGGCGGCTTAGCCTGGAGACGGGCGGCAACGCGCCGTTCGATGCGGCCCAGGGCCTGTACCGCAGTATCGGCTTCACCGACACCGGCCCGTTCGGCGATTATGCCTTCGATCCCAACAGCGTCTATCTGACCCTGGCGCTGGACCCGGAGGGGCCGTCCGCATGAGCGCCGAGATCGAACCCATCCTTGCCAATGACCTTGCGGCGGTCAGCACATTTCTGCACGGCATCTATCCGGACCGCAGCGCCGCAGATTGGCAGACGGTATTGACCCCGACCTGGCCCGACAGCGGCGACCGCTTCGGCCAGATGATTGTCGCCGACGGCACGGTCAAGGGGGCGATCTGCCAGCTATGGTCGCGCCGCCGTTACGGCGACGACATGCGGGACAACTGCAATCTGACCAGCTGGTACGTCGATCTGGACGAAGGGCGCGGCTTGGGCGTGAAGATGCTGCGCGCGGCGGTCGATGACGACAGCGCCGTCTACGCCACCCATTCGCCGGAACCGCGAACGATCAAGGTTTTCCTGCGGATCGGGTTTCAATTCATCGACACCACGGAATGGATCGTGCCCAACCTGCCCGGGTTTGGGCGGGCTGCTTTCTCTGAAACGAAGGAGATCGCGGCGCACCTGTCCGGCGACGCGCTGGCGAACTATCGCGCCCATGCCGAAATGCCGGGCGTCGGTCATGTCGGCTTGATCGGGCCGGACAATACGTTCTGCCATATCGCCTTCGTCCGCAGCCGCTGGCGCAGGGTTCCCGTCGCCCGCATCGTTTACGCGAACGATTACGGCCTGTTGCGCCGCTGCCTGCCGTCCTTCGCCCGGATCGCCCGGGCGCGCTTCGGCTTTCCGCTGACGGCGATCGAAAAACGCCGCCACCCTGAGCGGCCCCGCCTGGCGATCGCCGAGCGCGCGAAGGAACCGATCCTTTATCGAGGTACCGACGTCGCGCCCGATCAGATCGACAGCCTGTTCACCGAAGTCGTCAACTTCGCCCCCAGCCTGCGGGGATAGTGTTGTGAGCCAGTCCGTCGCCCTTGTGACCAACGCACCCGAGCCGACCGGCTGGGAAACGGCTGTGCGCGATGCGTTGGCGGCGGCGGGATGCCGGATCGCGGCATCCCCGACAGACGCCGACCTGCTGATCGACCTGTCGGAACGGGGTGCGGGATTCGAAATAGCCGAGGGATCGGGCGTTCCCGCCTTGATGCTGTGCCACGGCTCCGACACCCGCTTCGATCTGACGGCCGGCATTCAAACGGGCTTCGTCGCGCACGAGCCGTTCATCGAAATCCGCCTGATCGAATGGTCGCCCGGCGCCAAGTCCGGCCGGACCGTTCAGCACCACCGCCTGCGCCGCCGCAAGACCCCGGACCGATCCGTCGCCGCCGTCACCAGCGCCGCACCCGGCTGGTTCGTCCAAGCATTGTCATCGCCCTGTCCGGAAAGCGAAGACGACGAACGCGGCTTGCGCCCGACCAGCGGCACGGCCCCCGCCCCTTGGCGGTTGAAGGCTGCGACCCTGGGCAACATCGCGACGACCGTCATGGACCTGTTCACCGCCGAGGAATGGAATGTCGGGGTGGCGGCGGGAGACGCAGCCCAAGTATTCGAGCCCGGCCTGATGCGCCGGGTCGACTGGCTGCCTCGCAACCGCTCGCTGACCTTTCGCGCCGATCCGTTCGGCTGGCGCGATGACGACGGCGCGACCGTTCTATTGTACGAAGCCTTCGACTACCGCGAAGGCAAAGGCCGGATCGTCCGCAACATCGGCGGACGGGAAGACGTTATCGGCGACTTCCCCTACCATGCTTCTTATCCGTTTCTGTTCGTAAAGGACGGACAGCGCTACGCGGTTCCCGAATTATCGGAAATGGCCTGCCCCGCCGCCTTTCCTGTCGACACGAATTCCGCCCCCTGGACCGGCGAAGGCATCCCGCTGAAGGGGATGGAGGGCGTTCCTCTGTCCGACGGCACGATCTTCTTTCACGGCGATCGCTACTGGCTGTTCGGCATGTACGCGGACCAGGAATCGAACGCCATCTTGCATGCCTGGCACGCCCCCGATCACTTCGGCTCTTGGACGCCTCATGCCGGAAACCCGATCAAGACCGACATCACCTGCAGTCGCCCCGGCGGCCTGCCTTTCGACTGGCAGGGTCATACCATCCGCCCGACCCAGGATTGCTCGACCAGCTACGGCGCCGCCATCGCCCTCAACCGGATCGACGTGCTGACCCCGACCGAGTTCAAGGAAACGACCATCGCCCGGGTCGACCCGGACCCGCAGACGCGCTACCGCCACGGCGTGCATACCTTGAACGTCGTCGACGGCATGATCATCGTCGACGCCAAGCGCCACGTCCGCCATCTCCTGGCCCCGGTTTATCGCTGGCTGCGGGTTCAGCGCAGCAAGCGCCGCGCCATCGTTCCCTCGTAAGACCTCAAGAAGCCGCCTTCGCGACCTTCTTCATCAGGGTCGGCAGGGCATGGTCGGCAAAGTCCCGGGGATGAACCCAGACGCCGTCACCTACCCCCTTGTCCCTCGCCCTCCCACGCACCACGGTCAGGCGCAGGTGGAAATGGGTAAAGGTGTGGCGGACCTCTCCGGCCTCAATCCAATCGGCCGCGACCACCGGCGTCTCGGCCACCGCCGTCGGCCATTCCCGTGCATCTTCGGTCCAATCCGTCGAGGGGAATTCCATCATCCCGCCGAGCAGGCCACTTTCCGGGCGGCGGCGCAGCAGCACCCGGCCCGCGCCATCGACGATCCAGAACGCCACACCGTGGCGGGTTGGCTTGGCTTTCTTCGGCGCGCGGGCAGGCAGGTCCTCGGCCACGCCTGCGGCCCGGGCGGCACAAGCACCCTCCCACGGGCAGAGCACGCATTTGGGCGACTTGGGCGTACAGATCGTCGCCCCCAGGTCCATCATCGCCTGGGCGAAATCACCTGGCCGCTGGGCGGGGGTCAACTCCGCCGCCGCCGCGCGGATCGGCGTCTTGCCGCCGGGCAAGGGATCGGTGATCCGGCGCAGGCGCGACACCACCCGCTCGATATTGCCGTCCACGGGCGAAGCCGGAATGTCGAAAGCTATGGCCGCGATCGCCGCCGCCGTATAGGGGCCGACGCCGGGCAGGGTCAGCAACTCGGCCTCGCTTGCGGGAAATTCCCCGCGCAGGTCCTCGGCCACGACACGCGCGCATTTATGCAGGTTACGGGCCCGGGCGTAGTATCCCAGCCCCTGCCAGGCATGCAGGACGTCGTCCAATTCCGCCGCCGCAAGGTCCGCAATCCGGGGCCAGCGCGCCACAAAGTGGTCAAAATAGCTTTTTACCGTCGCTACCGTGGTCTGCTGCAGCATGATCTCGCTGAGCCAGACATGATATGGATCCGCCCGGTGGCCCGGCCCGGCCCGCCACGGCAGCACGCGCCGGTGGCGGTCGTACCAGGCAAGCAATTCAGTAACACGGGCATCTTGCGGGGGATGAGACATCGCCTTTTAATGCCACGGCACATTGCGCCGTTAAAGCCCAACCTGGGCCCGCCCGGCCCCGAACAGGAGACCCCGGACCAGCCATGGCCCGTACGCCGGACGAAAACGAGTTCATTAAACGCCCCGTGACCAAGCGCAAGGGCGGGGTGCGGGCGCTCGGCCAATCCCTTGGCCGTCTGACCTCGACCGCCTACGGGCGGCGCGGTTTCGCCCAAGGCGACGTGGTCCGCAACTGGCCCGCCATCGTCGGCGAGCTTTTGGCCCGGCATACCCGGCCCGACCGCATTATGTTCCCGCGCGGCCAGCGCACCGGGGGTCTGCTTCATCTGCAAGTCGGCAGTTCCGCCGTGGCGACCGAGGTCCAACACCTGGAACCCCTGATCATCGAAAAGGTGAATACCTATTTCGGCTATGGCGCGGTGCGCGGTATCCATATTTTCCAACGCCCCCTGCCGCCCAGCGAAGACACCGGGCCGAAGACGCCGCGCGCCCTGGCCCCCGCCGAAAAGACCGCCCTGGACGGCGAATTGGCGGCCGTGACCGATCCGGACCTGCATCGCGCCCTGGAAGCCCTGGGCAGCGCCATCATGCGGCGCCGTCCGCGCGGTGGATAATTTTCAAAATGCAGGCCGGATTCAATGACTTAGCAAAAGGAGTCGACTCGTCAAACGGGCCGATTCTATATTCATCAACATCTTGTGTTTCAGGAGGTAGATTTGCTGCGATCAGCACAAGGTCTTGCGTTCGTTATGACGCTCATTTTGGCCCTTTCCGGACCCTTCGCGGGCCCGGTGCAGGCGGCCGACAGCGTTCAGGACATGCTTGCGGACAAGGTTCTCGGCAAAGCCGACGCGCCGGTGACGATCATCGAGTATGCGTCGTTGGGTTGCCCCCATTGCCGCGAGTTTCACGAAAAGACCCTGCCCCAGATCAAAGAGAAGTACATCGACACCGGCAAGGTGAAGATGATCTTCCGCGATTTTCCGCTCGGACAGCGGGCCACGGCGGCGGCGATGATCACCCGCTGCGCCGGTCCGATCCGTTATTTCGCCATGGTCAGCATCTTGTTCCGCGATCAGGCCGATTGGTCCCGTGCGCCGGACGGTCTGGCGGCGCTTCAGGCTTCTGCCAAGAAGGGCGGCATGGCTCCGACGCAGGTCGAGGAATGCCTGCGCAACGAGGATCTGTTGCAGGGCATCCAGAAGATCGCCCAGGAAGGCAACACGGAACACGGCGTGGATGCCACCCCGTTCTTCATCGTCGGCGGAGAGAAAGTCTCCGGTGCGCAGGACTTCAAGGTGTTCGAAGATATCATCGAACAGAAATTGAAGAAGTAAGCGGATCACAGGGTAACCGGTCAGGATCGGCGAGGCAGCTTGCTCAATTTCAAGAAATTGCGGGTTTTGGGGTTCAAATCCTTCGTCGACCCCACGGAGCTGTTCATCGAACCGGGCCTGACCGGTGTCGTGGGCCCGAACGGCTGCGGCAAGTCGAACGTGGTCGAAGCTCTGAAATGGGTGATGGGCGAAACCTCGGCCAAGCAGATGCGCGGCACCGAGATGGAAGACGTGATCTTCGCCGGGACCCAGGATCGCCCGTCGCGCAACATCGCCGAGGTGACCCTGCATCTCGACAACTCGATCCGCCGCGCCCCGGCGCAGTTCAACGACACGGACGAGCTTGAGGTCACCCGCCGGATCGAGCGCGAAAAGGGGTCGACCTATCGCATCAACGGCAAGGAAGTCCGCGCCCGCGACGTGCAATTGCTGTTCGCGGATCAGGCCACGGGCGCGCGCTCGACCGCCCTGGTCAGCCAGGGCCGCATCGGCACCGTCATTAACGCCAAACCGGCGCAGCGCCGATTGCTGCTGGAAGAAGCGGCGGGCATCACGGGCCTGCATTCCCGCCGTCACGAGGCCGAACTGCGCCTGAAAGGCGCGGAAGCCAATCTGGAACGTCTGGACGATATCCTCGTCACCCTGGACGCCCAGATGAACAACCTGAAGAAACAGGCCCGGCAGGCGACCCGCTACCGCAATCTGTCCGAACACATCCGCAAGGCCGAGGCGACCCTGTTCCATATTTTGTGGAGCAACGCCGTCGCCGCCCGCGACAAAGCCCGCAGCCAGCTAAAAGAAGCCGAGCAGGCGGTCACCGAATTCAGCCAGCGCGCCGCCCAGGCGACGACGATTCAGACCGCCGCGTCCGAAGGCCTGCCCGAACTGCGTCAGGCCGAAGCCGCCATGGCCGCCGAATTGCAGCGCCTGACCCTGGCCCGCGAAGGCCTGGACCAGGAAGAAGCCCGCATCGCCCGGACCATGGAAGAAACGCGCGGTCGCCTGGAACAGACGGGCCGCGACCGCGACCGGGAACAGGGCCTGATGGCCGACGCCGACGAAGCGGTCGAACGCCTGGGCGTGGAAAAGCAGGAAATCGAAGCCGCCCAGGAACGGGAAGCCGAGGACCTGACCGCCGCCGCCGAGGCCCGCGCCGCCGCCGATGAAGCCGTCAGCGAGATGGAGCGCGAGGTCGACCGCGAAACCAACGACCTGGCCGCCGCCGAAGCTCGCCGAAATGCCCTAAGCCAGCGCTTGGCTGAACTGGAAAACCGGCTGAACCGGCTGACCCAGCGCGCCGCCGATGCCGAGGCGCAGAAGGCTGAGTTGGAATCCCGCTCGGCCGATCTGGTCGATTTGGCCCAGGCCGATCAGGACGTCGAGGCGACCCGCGCCGCGGCGGAAAAGGCCCGCGAGACCCTGGCCCTGTTGGAAGCGTCGCGCGCCGACGCCGATCAGGCCTCGGAACAGGCGGCCCAGGCGGCGCGGGAAAAAGCGACGGTCTTGACCTCGCTGGAAACGGAAATCCGGACCCTGGAACGGGTTCTGGCCGCCGGCCCCGAGACGGACCTGCCGCCGGTGCTCGATCAGGTTTCCGTGCAGAAAGGTTTCGAAGACGCCCTGGGTGCGGCCTTCGGCGAAGATTTGTCGGCCCCGGCCACGGAAGACGACGCCGACGCCGCCATCGGCTGGCGCGCCCTGCCGCCCGTGGCCAATCCGCCGGCCCTGCCCGCCGGGGTGCATTCCCTGGCCGATGTTGCCTCGGGCCCGCGCGCCCTGGCCCGCCGCTTGTCGCAGATCGGCGTGGTCGAAACCGCCGCCGACGGTGCGCGCCTGCAGGCTGATCTGGCGGTCGGCCAACGCCTGGTCAGCCGCGCCGGGGGGCTGTGGCGCTGGGACGGTTTCCACATTGCCGAGGGCGCGGAAACCGCCGCCGCCCAGCGCCTGGCCCAGCGCAACCACCTGAACGAAGTGACCGAACAGGCCGCCACCGTCAGCGACGAGGCCGAAGCCCTGCGCGCCACTGCCGACGAAGCCAAGGCCAAGGCCGAAGCCCTGCGGACCCAGGAACGGGAAACTCGCCAGGCCCTGTCCGAAGCGGATCGCGCTTTCAATACAGCCCGCGACCGGCTGGCCGAGGTTAAGGACCGCGCCGCCGCGGTGCAGACCAAATTGGCCGCCCTGGCCGAGACCCAAGCCTCGATCGCCGCCGACTTGGAAGAGACCCAGGGGCAGAAGGCGTCGCTCGAGACCGAACGCGCCGAACTGCCGGATCTGGAAGCCGCCCGCACGGCCCTGGCCGAGCAGCGCACGGCCTTGGCGGAAAAGCGCACCCATCAGATGGAGTGCCGGTCCCGCCACGATCAGTTGTTCCAGGCGTCCGAAGCCCGCAAACAGCGCCTGCTGGCCGTGTCGTCGGAATCCCAAATGTGGGTGACCCGCCGCTCCCGCTCGGAAAGCCAGCTGACCGAATTGGCCGAGCGCGCGACCACCCTCCAGGCCGAATTGGAAGCCCTGGAGCTGAAACCGGCCGAGATCGCCGCCAAGCGCGACGAACTTCTGACCGCCATCCAGGGGGCAGAGCAGCGCCGCAACGCCGCCGCCGACACCCTGGCCAAGGCGGAAACCGGATTGGCCGAGGCCGACCGGGTGTTGCGTCAGGCCGAACACGACCTGTCCCTGGCCCGCGAAACCCGCGTCCGCGCCGAAGGGGCGGTCGAACAGGCCGAACAGGGCTGTCGCGCCCTGATCGAGCGAATCAACGACCGCCTGCATGCGATCCCGGACAAGCTGCCGGAATTGGCCGAACTGGAACCGGGACAGGCCCTGCCCGCCTTGGAAGCGGCGGAAAGCCGGGTCGACCGCCTGTTGCGCGAACGCGACACCATGGGGCCGGTCAACCTGCGCGCCGATCAGGAAATGAACGAGCTGACCGACCAGATTACCGGTCTGGAAACGGAAAAGACCGACCTGATGCAGGCCATCGAAAAGCTACGCCAGGGCATCAATGAGTTGAACCGCGAAGGGCGTGCCCGCCTGCTGGCTTCTTTCGAAGAGGTCAACGAACACTTCAAGGTCCTGTTCCAGCGCCTGTTCGGCGGCGGCCAGGCCCATCTGGAGCTGGTGGAATCCGACGATCCGCTGCAGGCCGGTCTGGAAATCTACGCCAGCCCGCCGGGCAAGAAGATGCAGGTTCTGTCCCTGTTGTCCGGTGGGGAACAGGCATTGACCGCCCTGGCCCTATTGTTCGGCGTATTTTTGACCAATCCGGCGCCGATCTGCGTGCTCGACGAAGTCGACGCGCCGCTCGACGATGCCAACGTCGACCGGTTCTGCTCGATGCTCGACGAAATGTCGGCTTCGGGTCAGACGCGCTTCATCGTCATCACCCACCACCGCATGACCATGGCCCGCATGCACCGCCTGTTCGGGGTGACCATGCAGGAACGCGGCGTGTCGCAACTG
Source organism: Rhodospirillaceae bacterium UBA6608 (assembly GCA_002433335.1). The sequence goes on from DJHY01000248.1 coordinate 20,892, forward strand.
GTCTCGGTCGACCTGCAGCAGGCCGAAAGCTTCCGCGAGAGCGCCTGACAGTTGCATCGCGGAGTGCTAATCTCCGCGACCGATTCTCCCAACCATACCGATATGGGTGCCTCGAATGACCGAAGAACGGCCAAAATCCGACCTTGATGGCCTGCAAGAGCGCATTGACGACGCCCGCGAAAGGGGCACGTTCTGGACCAAGGACGAAATCGACGGAAGCAAGCCACCAAAAAGCGCTCTTGGCCTTGCATTTCGAGTCGGCATTGAGTTAGTTTCCGCCGTCGCCGTTGGGTTGGGTATCGGTTGGCTGCTGGATAGGTGGCTCGATACAAAGCCCTGGCTCATGTTGGTGTTCATAATCCTAGGGGGATGCGCCGGTATTCTGAACGTCTATCGAATGGCCCGTGGCTTTGGTTACGCTCCGGGTTATCAGCGGGGGAACACCCCGTCGGACGGCACAGACCGCCAGTCGTAACGCACCTGACCGAAAACGCGCTTTAGACAGACGGGAAATTCCAACCTTGGCCGAGAAGCATAGCCCGCTCGCTCAGTTCGAGATCAAAACCCTTGTGCCGCTGGACTTCGGCGGCGTGAACGTCTCTTTCACCAATTCGTCGCTGTTCATGGTGGCGACCGTGGTCGTGGTCAGCTTGTTCCTGATCCTCGCCATGCGCCGCGCCGCCCTGGTGCCCGGCCGCTGGCAGTCGATCGCCGAACTCAGCTACGTGTTCGTGGCCAACGTCATGAAGGACACGGTCGGCTCCGAGGGCCGTAAGTACTTCCCGTTCATCTTCACGGTGTTCATGTTCATTCTGTTCGGCAACCTGCTGGGCATGCTGCCGTACAGCTTCACCTTCACCTCGCACATCATCGTGACCTTCACGATCGCCGCGGTGATCTTCGTCGGCGTGACCCTGATCGCGCTGGCCAAGCACAAGATGCACTTCTTCTCGTTCTTCATGCCGCCGGGCGTGCCGATGCTGTTGGCCCCGCTGCTGGTTCCGATCGAGATCATTTCCTACCTGTCGCGCCCCATCAGCCTCAGCGTTCGTTTGTTCGCCAACATGCTGGCGGGTCACACGCTGCTGAAGGTCTTCGCCGGCTTCATCGTGTCGCTGGGCGTGTTCGGCATTGCCCCCTGGGCCTTCGTCGTGGCGCTGACCGGTCTGGAAATCGTTATCGCCTTCCTGCAGGCCTTCGTGTTCACCATGCTGACCTGCCTGTACCTCAACGACGCCCTGCACCTGCACTAAGACCTGGGACGGGAATCGTAGGCGATCTAAGAGTTTCGTAGTCAAACATCACCATCAATCTGAACCATCTGAACTAGTCATACGAAAGGATAAATCCATGGACGTTGAAGCCGCCAAAGCCCTTGGTGCCGGTCTTGCCGTTATCGGTGTTATCGGTTCCGGTATCGGCATGGGTAACATCTTCGCTTCCTTCATTCAGGCTGTCGGCCGCAACCCCAGCGCCCAGGGCGCGGTGTTCCCGATGACCATGCTGGGCTTCGCCCTGGTTGAAGCCATCGCGCTCTTCGCGCTGGTTATCGCCCTGGTCATTCTGTACGGCTGATCCTTTCGTACGACGCATAGGCCCGGGGCGGCATTCGTCCCGGGTTCGACGCGTCCTCACCGGGGGTTCGCCCCCGGCTGAACGACTGGAATCATCCGCATTGGGATAAAGAGGTCTTTCAATGCCTCAATTAGACATCACTACCTTCGTGCCCCAGATCTTCTGGCTCGTGGTCACCTTTACGGCCATGTTCCTGATCATGTGGAAAATCTGCGTGCCCCGGATCGGCGGTGCTCTCGAAGCACGGCAAAAGAAGATCGAGCAGAACCTGGAGCGTGCGGCGGAACTGAAGGCTGAGGCAGAAGCCGCGATCGAGGCTTATGAAAAGGCCCTGGCCGAAGCTCGCGCCACGGCGCACGAAGAAATCGCCAAGGTGCAGGCCGACCTGAAGGCCAAGCAGGACGCCGAGGAAGCCAAGCTTTCTCAGACCCTGCAGGCCCGCATCAAGGAAGGCGAAGCCGCCATCGACAAGGCCCTGCAGGACGCTCTGGCGAGCCTGGACACCATGGCCATCGATGTCGCCACTGCCGCTTGCGAACGCCTGACCGGCGAAGCCCCCGACGCCAAGAGCATCGAACAGGCTGTCGCCAAGGCCCGCCAGGCTTAAGGAAGGAACAGGATCATGGAACATATTCTGCACGATCCCACCTTCTGGGTGGCCACTGCTTTCATCGCCTTCCTGGGCGTGCTGGTGTACTTCAAGGTGCCCGGCATGGTCAGCGGGGCGCTGGACGAGCGCGCCGACAAGATCAAGGCCGACATCGAGGAAGCGGAACGCCTTCGCGAAGAAGCCCAAAAGCTTCTGGCCGATTACCAGAAAAAGCAGCGCGACGCGCAGAAAGCGGCCGAGAACATCGTGACCGCCGCCAAGGAAGAAGCCGAACGCCTTGCCAAGCAGGGTGAACAGCGGCTGAAAGATTCCCTGGCCCGCCGCGAAAAGCAGGCTATGGACCGTCTGGCCCAGGCCGAAGCCGCTGCGCTGGAGCAGGTCAAGGCCCATACCGTCGATATCGCCATGGCCGCGACGCGCCAGGTGCTGACCGACAGCATCAAGGGCGCCAAGGCGACCAAGCTGATCGATGACGCCATCGGCGGCTTGTCCGGAAAGCTGCACTAATCCCGCAGCGTTCACGGCACGAAATTAAAAAGGGGCTCTTCGGAGCCCCTTTTCTTTTGCCTGAATAACGGCGGATATAACGGAAAAGCCTAGGCGAAAGGATCAGTCGGCAGCCTTTGCCGCGAAGCGATATCCCAGGATCTTGTAGGCCAGCTTGGCCGCCAGGAAGTTGCACGAATGCAGGCCCTCGATCGGCGCCAGTTCGTTGATGTCGGCACCGACGACTTCGCCCGCGACCTCGGTCGCACGGCGGATGATCCGCACGGCATCGTCCCAGAACACGCCCCCCGGCTCCGGCGTGCCCGTGGCCTGCATCAGGCTGGCGTCGAAGCCGTCCAAGTCGAAGGTGATATAGACGGTCTTCCCAGCCAGGTGAGAGACGATCTCCTCGACGTTCCAGGCCGCCCGGTCCTTACCCCAATAGATATGGATACGGTTGCGGTTGGCCTCCAGGAACGGCACCTCGCCGGCCGAGATATTACGGATACCCACGGACACCAGTTCGACGCCTGGGAAGTCCAGGCAGCGCCGCATGGCGGCAGCGTGGGAGAAATGCTCCCCGTCGTAGCCGTCACGCAGGTCGGCATGGGCATCGAACTGCAACAGCACCAGGTTCGGATAGCGCGCCACGAACGGGCGGATCGCGCCCGGGGTGATGGAATGCTCGCCACCGAAGGTCATGGGGAAGCGCCCCTGTTGCAGCACGCCTTCGATCACCCCGGCAAGTTGGTCCAGGGCCGCCGGGATGTCTTCCTCGATGGCGAAGGGCGCCAGCGTCGCCAGATCGAATTCACGGAACGATTCGAGCCACAGCTCTTCATCGAACAATTCGACCTGATGCGAGGCCTCGATCATGGCCTGCGGCCCGGCGGCTGTACCGCCGCCGTAGCTGACCGAAGCTTCCAGCCCGAACGGGACGATGGTCACCCCCGGCTTGTCGCCGGCGGTGGCCGCGTCGTCTCCGGTCAGGCCCAGGAAGCCCTCTTCAGGAGGCAGGATGTTCACGTCCAGGGTCCGATCAGTCGAACAGCTTGGCGTAACGGCGCTGCGGACGGTCCTTCCAATGGCCGCGGTGATAGGCATCGCTGGCCAGGAGCGGAATGACGCTGCCCGCTTCGGCATAGACCATCTGTTCCAAGGCGGTATCGACCTTGCCCCAGGACGAAGCTTCCTTCAGCGTCGAGCTGGAGCAAGCGCCGTCGCGCACGTCGGCCACGGTGATCTGCACGGCGTATTTGTGCATGTCCACTTCCTTGCCCAGGATTTCGGCGCAAACCACCGTGTCCTGGACGAAGTTCTTGGGCACGCCGCCGCCGACCATCAACAGGCCGGAGGTGCCGCCCTTGATCTTGATGTCGGTCAGTTCGCGGAAATCGGCGATGGAATCGATGGTCATGTGGTTGCCCGGGTTGCGAACCTGGTGCAGGACCAGGCCGAAACCGGCGCTGGAATCCGTGAACGCGGGGCAGAACACCGGCACGTCGTGCTCGTAAGCCAGCTGAACCAGCGAACCTTCTTTCTTCGCCTTGCCTTCCGACAGGTAGCGGCCCATCTCGCGGATGAATTCACGCGACGAATAAGGGCGCGGCTCCAGGCTGTCGGCGATTTCACCGATGGCGTGATCACAAGCCTGCAGCTCTTCCTCATCGATATAGGTGTCGTAGATACGGTCGATATACTGCGAGCGCAGATAGTTGTCGTCGAGATCCGGCGAGCCCTGATAATGGCGGAAGCCCAGAGCTTCGAAGAAGTCCATGTCGACGATGCTGGCGCCGGTGGAAACCACGGCGTCGATCATGTTGTAGCGGATCAGGTCGGCATAGACCTTCATGCAGCCGCCGGCCGAGGTCGACCCCGCCAGCGTCAGGAAGATCGTACAGTCCTTGTCGGCCAGCATGTCGTTATAGATGCCGGTCGCTCGCGCCAGATCGCGCGAGGTAAAGGACATGTGCCCCATGGCGTCGATGATCGGGCGCGCGTCGATCTTGGTGATATCGACGTGTTCGACCGTTTTGCTCAGCAGGGCCGACTTTTCGTCGGCGATCTTTTCCGAGGTCTTCATTTGATCTTCTCCATCAGGACGGTGGCGTTCGCCGGGCTTTTCCGGGACCGGTCGGCGACCGCCCGTTTGCCGTATGCCGTCAACATGGGCTCGTCAGAGAGAATTGCCATCTCGTCCGAGTGGAAACCGTTGAATTTGGTACGCATGGCGCAGCCGTAGGCGCCCGTCTGGCCGATTTCGATGAAATCGCCCTCGCGCATGTCCGCCGGCAGGTAGAACGGCCCCTTCATATGGTCCAGGCTATCACAAGTCGGACCGTAGAAAGCGAAGGGGATCAGGTCCTCGCCCATCTCGCCCTCGGCGCGGATCGCCTGCACCGGGAACACGAAGTTGAGAACACCCGCGTCGAACAGGCTGCCATAAGTGCCGTCGTTGATGTACAGGGTATCACCCCGACGCATCTCGACACGCACCAGGGTCGACGACCCTTCGGCGACCAGGGCCCGACCCGGCTCCGCCCAGATTTCACAGGTATCGGTGACCGGCAGGCTATCGACCGCGGCCCGGATTTCCCGCATGTAGTCTGCCAAGGGCGGCGGCGTCATGTCGGGATAGACCGAGGGGAAGCCCCCGCCCACGTCCACGATGTCCAGGATGATCCCCGATTTGTGGATCAGGTCACGGACCATGTGAATGGCGGTGCCATAGGCCGTCGGCTGCATGCACTGCGAGCCGACGTGGAAGCAGACGCCCAGGCGCGTGGCCACGCGGCGCGCGGCGATCAACAGATCGGGCGCGTCGGCTTGGCTGACGCCGTATTTGGACGACAACTCCAGCTCCGAATGATGGTTCGGAACAGCCAGGCGAACCAAAAGATTCAGGTCCTTGGCGTTGTCCGTCGATTCGACGATCTTGACCAGTTCCTCATGTGAATCCAGGACGAAGTCGCGGACGCCGTACTGGAAATAAGCCAGCCGAATGGCGTCCCGGTTCTTCACCGGGTTCATATAGGACATACGGGCGTCGGGAAAACGGCCCGCGATCAGGTCGATCTCCGCCACGGAGGCGACGTCGAAATGCCGGACACCCGCGCCGTAAACCTCGTCCAGGACTTCCGGCCTGGGGTTGGTCTTGACGGCGTAGAGGATATCGCCGGGGAACTGATCTAGGAAAAACCTAACGGCGCGTCGGACCGCATGCGGCCGTAGACACGTAACCGGATTGTTGGGCGCTAGGGTATTAGCCAGCGCACGTGCAGAGGGGAACTTTTCCATCGCATGGGAAACTCCCGTAACAGCCTCACCAATTCGGCCTCGCTATTCGGGAGCCCGAGACGCGCGAAATAAAGATGATCGACCCCGCTGTAAAGCATTAATTCTAAAAAAAGTTCGCATCGCCCCATGCCGAAGGGCCCGAAAAAGCCTTTGTGATAAATTAAGGCAAAATTCGACTCAATTTCACACCCCGTAATAGATTGATAATAAACAATAATCTTAAAATTTTTTCCGGCGACTTTTGCGCCGGGCCCGACGCGCCCTAAGCCGCACTTTTTGCGCATTTTTTTTGTGACAAATCGGTGGAAGACGCTCTGAAATCACCCCGCCGATTCCGGTTTTTGAGCTTTTTGCCCCCTCCTCACCCGGTGTTAGACTTCCGCCATGTCCGATACACCCTTTATCCGCTGGATCACGCCCCAGACTGCTACCGCCGATACCCCGGCATTGCTGAGCCTGTTTCGGGAGTTGGCCGCATTCGAGGGCTGGAGCCACCTGCTCTCCGTTTCCGCGGCGGAGCTGACCGCCCGCGCATCGGCCCAGCCCCCCCGGCTGCAGGCCGTCCTGGCCGAAGCGTCCGGCACCGCCATCGGCTTCGCCACGGTGTTCAATATCCCCTATGCCTATGCCGCCCGCCCGTCGATGGAGCTGGAAATGCTCTACGTCGCCGAACCCTGGCGGGCGCGCGGCGTGGGCAGGCTGTTGATGACCGCGGTTCTGGACCGCTCCCGGGCCCAGGGCTGCGAGCGGGTGGAATGGAACGTCCTGGCAGACAACGCCCGAGCCCAGGCGTTCTACGAGACCTTCGGTGCGTCGGAAAAGGCCGGATGGCGGCGCTGGGGCGTGACGCTTTAAGGCGCGTTGCCTATCGCTGGCCCACGAAGGCCAGCCATTCTTCCTCGGTCATCACGGAGACGCCCAATTCTTCGGCTTTCTTCAACTTCGAGCCCGCCCCCGGCCCGGCAACCAGATAGTCGGTCTTTTTCGACACACTACCCGCGACCTTGGCGCCCAGGCGCTCGGCGTTGGCCTTCGCCTCGGACCGGCCCATGGTTTCCAGCGTGCCGGTAAAGACCACGGTCTTGCCCGCGACCGGCGAAGACGCGGTATCCGGCGCCTCCATGTCCTGAACGGTCAATTGGGCTTCCAGCTTGGCCAAAACGTCCAGGTTATGAGGCTCGGCGAAGAAGCCCAACAGGTCATCGGCGACCGAGGGGCCGATCTGATCGATATCGACCAGCTCCGCATAGGCCTCGCCGTCGCGGTCCCGCCCGGCGGCGATCATCGCCGCCTTGAACGCTGCCAGCGATCCATAGGTCCGCGCCAACAGGCGCGAGGTCGCCTGCCCGACCTGGGGAATGCCCAGGGCGTAGATGAAGCGGTCCAGGCCGATGGTCCGGCGGGCCTCGATCGCGTTCTTCAGGTTGTCGATGGACTTTTCCTTCCACCCTTCGCGGCCCTGCAGGCGTGCAGTCAGGGCGTCGACATCGAAGATATCGGCGGGCGAGGTCAGCCAGCCTTCCTCGTGGAAGGCCTCGACATTCTTGGCCCCCATGCCTTCGATATCGAAGGCGTCGCGAGACACGAAATGCTTCAGCCGCTCCACCGCCTGGGCCGGGCAGATCAGTCCGCCGGTACAGCGCTTGGCGGCGGCCCCTTCCTCGCGGATGGCGATGCTGCCGCATTCCGGGCAATGGTCCGGCATCTGGAACGGCTGGGCACCCTCGGGGCGATTATCCAAAACGACCTCGACCACCTGGGGGATGACGTCGCCGGCGCGCTGGATCACGACCGTATCGCCCTCGCGGATGTCCTTGTCCCGCAGGTAGTCTTCGTTATGCAGGGTCGCGCGGCCCACGACCACGCCGCCGACCGTGACCGGCGTCAGGTTCGCGACCGGCGTCAACACGCCCGTGCGACCGACCTGCACCGTGATCTTTTCCAGCACCGTGGTCGCCTTTTCGGCGGCGAACTTGTGCGCCGTGGCCCAACGCGGCGCGCGGCTGACCTGGCCCAGGCGGTCCTGCCAATCCAGGCGGTTGACCTTATAGACCATGCCGTCGATATCGTAATCCAGGCCCGCGCGGTCGGTTTCCGTGCGCGAATACTCGGCCATGATCTCGTCCAACGACGCACAGACCTTGGCCCGCGTGTTGATCTGAAAGCCCCATTCGGCCAAGCGTTCGTAGAATTCGGCCTGGGTCTTCCAGGTGATGTCCGAGACCTCGCCCCAGGCATAGAAAAACACCCGCAGCGCGCGCGCCGCCGTGACCGACGGGTCCTTCTGGCGCAGCGACCCGGCGGCGGCATTGCGCGGATTGGCGAAGACCTTTCCGCCTTCTGCCTCCTGGCGCTCGTTCAGGGCACGGAAATCGGACTTGGCCATATAGACTTCGCCGCGCACCTCCAGCACTTCCGGCACACCGCCGCCCAACAGATCCTTCGGGACGATCCGGTCCGGCAGGTCCTTCAACGTGCGCAGGTTGGCGGTAATGTTCTCCCCTTCCCGCCCATCACCCCGGGTCGCCGCCATCTCGAATTTTCCGTTCACATAGCGCGCCGTGACCGACAGCCCGTCGATCTTGGGCTCGGCCATGACCTCTACCGCCTCGTCCGCCGGAAGGCTCAGGAAGCGGCGCACGCGATCCAGAAAGTCGGCCACGTCTTCGCGGCTGAAGGCATTGCCCAGCGACAGCATGGGAACCGAATGGGTGACCTTGGCGAAGCCGTCCGCCGGGGCCGCCCCGACCCGTTTGGACGGGCTGTCGGCGCGGATCAGCTTGGGAAACTTGGCTTCCAGCGCCTCGTTGCGGCGGCGCAGGGCGTCGTAGGCGGCATCGCTGACCGACGGGTCGTCGTTTTGATAATAAGCGGCGTCATGGGCCGCGATTTCGGAGGCCAGGCGTTCCAGCTCAATCGCGGCGTCTTCGGGCCGCATCGTTTCGACCGGCGCCTGTCGCAGGCCGTCGCCGTAATCCGGAGAGTTACCCGCCATCACGATGCCCGGCGGTCCAACAGGGAATTAGCCGCCGCGCGGGCTTCCTCGGTCACTTCCGATCCGGCCAGCATGCGGGCAATTTCCTCGCGCCGCTCGTCGTTGCTCAGGACCGTCACGGTCGTCGCCGTGCCTTGATCACGGGACGCCTTCTGAACCTTCAGGTGGCTGGCACCCTGGGCCGCGACCTGGGGCGAATGGGTCACAACCAGAACCTGCACCGCATCGCCCAAGCGGGCCAACCGCTCGCCCACCGCCGCTGCCGTGGCCCCACCGATCCCGGCGTCCACTTCGTCGAAAATCAGGGTCGGCACCGGATCGGCATCGGCCAGGACAACCTTCAGCGCCAACATGAAGCGCGCCAATTCCCCGCCCGAGGCGATCTTGTTCATCGGCCCGGCGGCCGATCCCGGATTGGTCGCGACCAGGAACTGCGCCTTTTCCATGCCGCCCGGCCCCCAGGCGTCTTCGTCCAGGGCGTCCAGGCGGGTTTCGAACCGCGCGCCGGCCAAATGCAGCGGAGCCAGTTCGGCGCAAATCGCCTTGTCCAGACGCTCCGCCGCCTGCTTACGGCCCTGGCTAAGGTCACCGGCGGCGCGGATATAAGCCTTCCGCGCCTCGGCCTCGGCCTGTTCCAGGCGTTGCAGGTCGCCCGACCCCGTATCCAGGGCAACAATCTGCGCCTCCATCCGGGCCAGCAGCCCGGGCAGACCATCGACCTGGACGTTATGCTTCCGGGCCAGGGCGCGCAGGGAGAACAAGCGTTCTTCCGTCTGCTCCATCTTGCGCGGGTCCAGGTCGAGGATTTGCGAGGCCCGCTCCAACTGGGTGATGGCTTCCGCCGCCTCGTCCAGCGCGCGCCCCAGGGTGGCCAGAACGACGTCCAGCGCGCCCCCGGCCTTGTCCGCGACGCTTTCCAACTCGCGCAGGGCCGTGCGCAGGCCATTTTCGACCCCGCGACCGGTCCCCAGGCCCGCCTGGGCGCGGTTCATGGCCTCCAGCACCTTTTCGCTGTGCATCATGACCGAGCGTTCCTGGGCCAGGCGTTCTTCCTCGCCCTCTTCCGGGGCCAGGGCGGATAGTTCCTCGAGCGCGTGGCGCAGGAATTCCTCGTCCCGCCGGGCATCGGCCAGGGCATCGGCGGCGGCCTGCCGGGCGGCGGCCGCTTCCTGCCAGGCGTTCCAAGTCCGACGGCAGGTCTCGGCCTTGGCCGTCAGGCCGCCGAAGGCGTCCAACAAGCCCCGATGCTGGGCCGGGTTCATCAGATGGTGGTTGTCGAACTGACCGTGGATTTCGACCAGGGTCTCGCCGACTTGGCGCAGCAGCCCGACGCTGACCGGCTCGTCATTGACGAAAGCCTTGGACCGGCCGTCGGCGCTCAGGGTCCGGCGGACAAGGACGGTCCGACCGTCGCCGTCATCATGGGGGGGAATGCCGTGTTCGGCCAGAACCCCATGAACCGGCGCATCGGCGGCGACATGGAAGACCGCGGAGACGCTGGCGGGCCCCGCCCCGGCGCGGACCAATCGGGCCTCGGCCCGGCCGCCCAGGGCCAAGCCCAAGGCATCCAAAAGGATTGATTTGCCGGCCCCCGTCTCGCCGGTCAAAACGCACAGCCCCGCCGGAAAATCCAGCGACAGGCGGTCAATCAACACGACATCCCGGACGGTGAGGCTCGTCAGCATGGCGAATTCAGGCCTACCAGAATTTGAGGCTGTCGTACCAGGCCTTCTCGTCTTCCACCTGGGGACGGACATGTTCGCCCGTCAGCATTTCATAGGAATCCATGTACCACTCGCTGCCCGGGAAGTTATGACCCAGGACCGATGCCGTCTTGCGCGCTTCATCGGTCAGACCAAGGGCCAGATAGGCCTCGGTCAGGCGATGCAGCGCTTCGGGCACGTGGGTCGTGGTCTGATACTTATCGACCACGGTGCGGAAGCGATTGATGGCCGCAAGGTATTGATGCTGGTTGTGATAATACCGCCCGATTTCCATCTCCTTGCCGGCAAGATGGTCATAGGTCAGTTCCAGCTTGAACTTGGCGTCGCGGGCGAACTTGCTTTCCGGGAAGCGGGTGACGACTTCCTTCAGGCTTTCCAGGGCCAGCGATGTCATCCGCTGATCCCGGGTCACGTCCGAGATCTGTTCGTAATAAGCCAAGCCCTTCAGATAATAGGCATAGCCCACATCCTTATGGGTCGGGTGCAGTTCGATAAACCGGTCCAGGGCCGCGATGGCTTCCTGATAGTTGTTCGATTTGTAATAGCCGTAGGCGGCCATGATCTGGGCCTTGGTCGCCCAGACAGAATACGGATGCTGGCGTTCAACTTCTTCGAAGGTCAGGGCCGCGTCGGCAAACTTTCGCCCCGTCATCTGATCGACGCCGCGGTTGTACAACTCGTCCACCGGACGCTCGACATAGACGGGCTTGTCTTCTTCGAAGATCGAGCAGGCAGACAGGCTCAAGGCCAGCGCCAGAGCGGGGACAAGGTGTTTGATCCGGTCGGACATGCTCATCGGCGGGTGATCTGCTTCGTCAGCCATTGAATACTGCCTCGGCACGGGTGACCCGTGGGGCTTTGTGCGCCGGGAATATACCATGCGGTAAAGCCATTTCAAAAAGGCCAAATCGGCTCTTTTTTAGGATTTGGCACGGATTGCCCGAATAGCAAGCCCTGGGCTGGACGCAAAAACGGCGCCCATCGGCGCCGCTGCATTCCCAACTAGGCTTTTCGCTTAGACCAGGGCCGGTTCGGCCTTGATCCCGCCGTCCATCGCGGTCTTCGATTCGTCACCGCGCAGGATGTCGTAGCACCAGGCATCGGGATCGGCGAACAGCTTGTGCAACAGCGCGTTGTTGATCGCATGGCCGGCCCGCTCGGCACGGTAGGCGCCAATGATCTGGCTTCCCGCCAAGTACAGGTCGCCCACGGCGTCCAGCGCCTTGTGGCGGACGAATTCGTCGTCATGGCGCAGACCGCCGTCGTTCAGCACCTTGTCGCCGTCGATGACGATGGCGTTGTCCAGGGAACCGCCACGGGCCAAACCGGCTTTGCGCATGGCTTCGACCTCGTGCATGAAGCCGAAGGTCCGGGCATTGGCCAGTTCCTTGCAGAACGTGCCGTTGACCACGCCCAGGCTGAGATGCTGGCGGCGGATGGCTTCGCTCTGGAATTCGATTTCGAAGTCGACCGAGAACACCGGCGACGGCGACAGTTCGGCGCGGCCATGGTCCGTTTCCACGGCAACCGGCTTCAACACGCGAATGACGCGGCGGGCGGCGGAAAGCTCGACCACACCAGCGGCGCGGATCAGGTCGACGAACTGCTGCGAGCTGCCGTCCATGACCGGAACTTCCGGTCCGTCCAGCTCGATCCGGGCGTTGTCGATACCGCAACCGGCCAGGGCCGCCATCAGATGTTCGACCGTGCCGACCGAAACACCGTGATCGTTGGCGACCGCCGAACACAGGCGCGTATCGGCGACGCGGTCCCAGCGGGCCGCGACTTCGGCTTCGCCTTCGGCGACATCGGTGCGGAGAAAATGAATGCCGTAATCGGCGGGGGCGGGGTGCAGAACCATGTTCACCGGAGCGCCGGAATGCAGGCCGATCCCCGTCAGGGTCACCGCTTCCTTGAGGGTGCGCTGACGAACGGCATCCTTGGCTGCGGTTTTCGGCTGGTCTTTCTGGCCGGCGGTGTTCAAACCCATAAGGTTCCCCGTTTATGTTCCGTTTCCCCCCCGGGTTTTCCGGGCAGGAACGCTTCTTCTATAACCCTCGTTCCCGACACAACCGCCGGAAAATGAAGAAATCCCAGGTATCTGCATAAACAGAACCTGGGATCCCCTCAAATCACTATTTGTTTCCGAATGTTACGGCGTTCCGCCGTCCTTTCAATTGGCCTGGCGGCGCAGAAAGGCTGGGATATCCAGAAGATCGTCTTCGGTTTCCGCCGAGGGCAGACGATCCGCCGGATCGACACCGCCCAACGGAGCCTTGGCCGGCGCCGGGGTCGGAGCCGGAGCGACCGTGGCCGCGGCCTGAACCGGCGCTTGAACCGGGGCCGGAGCAGGCGTGGCAGCAGGCGTATCAACCGCCTGCGGCGTGGCCGTCCGGGACCGGATCAGGGCATCGATGGTGCCGCGATCCGCCGCTGTGGCTTCAACCGGCGTAGCCGGAGCAGCCGCTGCGGGCTCGGAAACCGTTGATTCCTCGGGCTTTTTGGCCCGACCGGTGCCCGTGACACGCTCGAACAGCGACAGACCGCCGCCTTCCTTGCGGCCGCGACGTAGCAGACCACCCGCCTTCGGCGCGTCGTCTTCATCCTGCGCCCCATTGACCATGGCGGCGACTTCGAACGGATCGGCGCTCTGCGCCGGACCATCCATCACGTCATCTTCCTCGACCTCGATCGCACGGGGCGGAATGAAGGATTCGACGTTGCTGGCGCCCGGCATGGCCGCCGGAACGCGCGGCTGAATTTCCGCCGGGGCGGCTTCCACCGTCTCAATCGGGGCTTCGGCTTCCGCCGTCACCGGGGCCTTATCGGCTTCGGCAACTTCGGCAATCGGCTCGGAAATAGCGGAATCGTCGGTCGATTCGGCCACTTCAGCGTCGATTTTCGGCTCGGACACCGGCTCGTCGAAGGTCGAAACCACGATCGGCGCTTCGGCCTTGGGCTCTTCCTCGGGCCGGGGGACACGCACCGGAGCGATCCGCTGGGCCTGGTTGAGGATGTTCATATGCGACGGCTGTTCGCCTTCGGCGACTTCCAGACCGGTCGCCACGACCGACACACGCATGGTGCCTTCCATGGACTGATCGAAAGCCGAGCCGATGATGATGTAGGCGTCTTCGTCGACTTCGGCGCGAACCCGGTTGGCGGCTTCGTCGACTTCGAACAGGGTCACATCGTCACCACCGGTGATGTTGATGAGCACGCCCTTGGCGCCCCGCATCGAGGCATCATCCAGCAGCGGGTTGGAGATCGCCGCTTCGGCGGCGTCCAGGGCCCGGCGTTCGCCGGCGGCTTCGCCCGTGCCCATCATGGCACGGCCCATGCCCTGCATCACCGACTGCACGTCGGCGAAGTCCAGGTTGATCAAGCCCGGCATGACCATCAGGTCGGTGATCGAGCGCACGCCCGAATACAGAACGTCGTCCGCCATCTTGAAGGCGTCGGCGAAGGTCGTCTTCTCGTTGGCGACGCGGAACAGGTTCTGGTTCGGAATGATGATCAGGGTATCGACGTAACCGGCGAGTTCGTCCAACCCGGCTTCCGCCAAACGCAGGCGGTGGCTGCCTTCGAACTGGAAGGGCTTGGTCACCACGCCAACGGTCAGGATGCCGTGCTCGCGCGCGGCCTTGGCGATGACTGGCGCGGCCCCGGTGCCCGTGCCGCCGCCCATACCGGCAGCGATGAACACCATGTTGGAATCCTTCAGTTCGTCGAGGATTTCACCGATCGATTCCTCGGCGGCGGCGCGGCCGACTTCCGGCTTCGACCCCGCACCCAGGCCCTTGGTGACCCCGGTGCCCAGTTGAATGCGGCGATCGGCCTTCGACCCTTTGATGGCCTGCGCATCCGTGTTGGCGACGATGAAATCGCAGCCTTCCAGGTTGGCCGCGATCATGTTGTTCACGGCATTGCCGCCGGCACCGCCGACGCCGATCACGCTGATCCGAGGCTTCAGCTCGGGCGCGTCGTTCTCTTCAGGTACTGTAATGTTAATGCTCATTTCACTGCCTCCGATGATTACTTCCCGCCTGAATAAATGCAACCGCGACCGGACCCTCCACGGCTGCAATCAGGGGTATTGGTTGAAAACACGTTGTCGTTCCTCATTCAGAAATTCTCCCGCAGCCACTGCCCGAAACGCCCGAAGGCGCCGCTGCGTTCTTTGATCGGCTGAAAATCGCCCCCAGCCACCTCCAAGGGGTTTTCGACGGCGTAGCGAATCAACCCGACCGAGGTGGCGAACCCCGGCCCCGAAACCGCCTCTGAAAGCCCCTCAACTCCACGCGGCCGGGCCAGGCGAACCTGACGGCCGAGCACGTCCCCGGCGAGTTCCGCCAAACCGGACAACTGGCTCGCACCGCCGGTCAGCACCACGCGCTGTCCGATGGTCTTGTCGAAGCCGCTGGCCGCCAGGCGGTCGCGCACCAATTCCATGATTTCCTCGGCCCGAGGCCGGACGATGCCGACCAGGACCGAGCGCGGCACCTGCGTCTGGGCTGCTTCCTTGTCTTCGCCGATCAACGGCACCGAGATCATTTCCGCATCATCTGACGGCGACGGAATGACGCAGCCGAACAGGGTCTTCATCCGTTCGGCGCTTTCCAGCGGCGTCGACAGGCCGCGCGC
>DJHY01000098.1 GCA_002433335.1 Rhodospirillaceae bacterium UBA6608
AACAGCGGCCCAGGCGGGAAAGCCGTTTTTGTCGAGTTTGAACATTTCGGCGTACATAAAATTCGGTCCTCCATTGGAGCACGATGAGAGATTCAAGAATTGGCGGCGTGCGCGTGCAGCATTTTGCTGCACTGCAGCAGGTGTCCCTATTTGCCTTAAAATTAGACCGTAAGTCAAGTCTTATATTGCAGTGCAATAATATGCAGGGAAATCATGCTGCAGGTGCGGTGTCGCCTGGAGCTTCCGGGGCGGGGCGCCGGCGCCCGGGGCGGACGCGGTTCAGGAAGCGCATGGCTTTCTCGGCTCGGCGCAGGGCCCGATCCAATGCGGCCATCGTCTTTGCTTGGTCTTCGCTGTCATCCCTGATCCATATGCGAAATGCATCGGCATAGACCAGCGCCAAGCCCTTGGCCCGAAGCAACCCGATAGGGCCCGAGGTCTTTAGGCCGGCTGCTTCCAATACCCGGGCCATGGTTCGGGCCATGCGTGGAACGAAACAAAGCGCACCCGGGTCGCCGATGGAATCCTTGGCGATCTCGGCCATGGCGGCGCGATAGGGGGCCAGGGCATCGAACCGTTCCATCAACAGATCGAACAGGCGGTCGCGGACATCGTCCACTTCGTCGCCGTCATTGCTGAAATGCTCCGCCGCCGCCAGCATGCGGGCATCGACGCGATCCTGAAACGCGTTGAGCACGGTGTATTTGGTTGGGAAGGGGATCAGTACCTGCGATAGCGGCAGATTCGCCGCCGCCGCGACCTCGGCCATGGTCAGGTTCCGCCAACCGGACCGCGCGGCCACATCCATGGTTGCTGCGATCACCGTGTCCCGAATCTCGTCCGGGCTCGGCGTGGATTCCTTTGCTTTGGGGCGTTTGGCCATGGCGTTGCTCCCGATGCGTCGGCGTTACCGTATCGCTTTATTATGTGGGAAGCCGTCCGGAAATTTCCAGGCCGGGTTCTTGGGCTATTCCGCCAACTCGCGCGAGCGCCGGGTCGCGGCCGCGACGCATTCCGTCATCAGGTCGCCGAGCGGCCCCATGGCCGGGTCGTCCTTGTTCGGATCGCCCCCCATAAGCACGGTCAGTCCCGCCGCCGTGGTCCCACCGGGGCTGGTCACGTTGCGGCGCAGGGTGTCCGGGGTGACCTCGGCTGATTGGAACATCAGCTCTCCCGCACCTTCCACCGTGGCGCGGGCCAGGGCGTCCGCCATGTCGTCCGGCAGGCCCGCCTCGCGCCCGGCGCGGGCCAGGCATTCGACCATATGAAAGACATAGGCGGGGCCGCTGCCGGACAGGCCGGTCACGGCATGCAGCAACTCTTCGTCATCGACCCAATAGACCGCACCGACGGCGGACATCAGGTCGTTGCACAATTTCTGTTGGGCGTCGGTGACGCGGGCGTTGGCGGCCAGGCCGCTGACCCCCCGGCCGACGGCGGCGGGGGTGTTCGGCATGGCGCGGACGACCGCCGCCGTCTCACCCAGGCAGCCTTCGAAAAACGCGATGGGCGTTCCCGCCGCGATGGACAGGAACACGGTGTTCGGCCCGGCGAAGCGGCGATAGGCCGGGGCGACCGCGCCCATGACCTGCGGCTTCACGGCGAACATTACCAACTCGGGGGAAAAATCGGCGGCCAGGGCATCGTCGCCCGGCACGGCGGTCACGCCATGATCAGCGGCCAGCGCAGCGGCGATATCGGGGTTGGGTTCAACGACGACGATGGATGCTGCCGGGATGCCGCGGGCGATCCACCCGGCCATTAGGGCGCTACCCATCTTGCCGCCGCCGACAAGCAATAAGGGACGGTTGGCGGTCACGGCGGACTCCTGTTCGGTCGTGCGGGCGGCTTAGGCTTCGCCGACGGTATCGACCATGGCGGCAGCCACGGCGTCGTCGGCGGTGCGACCGCCCCAGATCACGTATTGGAACGCCGGGTAAAAGCGTTCGCATTCGAACAAAGCCGTTTCAACGATGTCTTCCATCTGTCCCATGGTCGGGCCGTTGGCGGCGCGCATCGGCAGGACGTGGCGGAACATCGGCAGGCCTTCGTCATCCCACATGCCGAAGTGACCCAGCCAGAGTTTTTCGTTCACTCGGGCGAGCAGTTCGTAAACCGGCATCCGCCGGTCCTGCGGGACGCGCATGTCGAAGGCACAGGTGAAGTGCATGGCCTCGATCTCGTCGTTCCAGGCGAAATAAAGGCTGTAGTCACACCAGGTCCCCGGCACTTGCACGGCCAGTTCCTGGTCGCTTCGTCGGTCGAAAGTCCAGTCGTTCCCTTCCACGATCTGTTCGATCAGGTCCAAAGGATTATGTTTTGGGGTAGATACGGCAAAATCGAGTGCAGGCATGGCCGCTCCTTCCTTCGTGGCTCGACCGGCGGCGCCCAGCGGACGCCCCAGGCTTGTCGCCAATGGGACGCTCCACAACATCTCGGAGGTACCCGAAATATGGTATTTGTGGCCCCCTTGGATACAAGAGATAGCCTGCCTTAACGCAAACACCCACGCAATAGCCGATTACGGCCATTCTGTGAAATTTTGTGGAAGAATCGGGAATTAGAAGGAATTAGCCGTAGTTAACCCCTTGGCCCCGGCGGTGCGGTTGCCACAATACCTTGAAACGAATCCATATATGGAGGGTCGTTTAGGCCTCGGGCTTGGTCGTCGCGGGCTTGCGCGTGGCCGGTTTGGTGGCTGTGCGGCGAGCGGTCGACCGGGGTTTGGTGGCTTTCGGCGCGGGTTTTCCGGCCAGGGTCTCTTCCAATTTGGCGACTCGGGCTTCCAGCTTTTCCTGCGCGGCGCGGGCGTTACGGGCAACTTCGGCCATGGCTTCGAATTCGTCGCGCGGAACCATGTTGCCGTCGGCCAGGAAGCGTTCCACCTGTTGGCGGACCATGGCTTCCACTTCGCCCTTGATGCCGGTGAGCGTCGCCACCGCGCCGTTGGCCACCTTGGCCAGATCGTCGAGGATTCGGTTGGACGTCTGCATCGTAAACTCCTTGGGTTCGCGTTACGCTGTCGATGCCTTCTATATGGTCCTCCCGGCGGAAATACGCAAGCACGGGGCCGGTTGCTCCGGGGGCTGGGCCAGCCTATAAGCAGGCCATGTTTATCGTCACCGGCGGCGCCGGATTCATTGGATCGAACATCGTTCACGGCCTGGAAGCGGCGGGCTGCGGCCCGGTCGCCGTAGTCGACCGAATCGATTGCGAGGAAAAGGCCCTCAACATCGCCAAGCGGCAGAGCGTCGAGTCGGTCGCGCCGGAAGACCTGACGGCATTCCTGGGCGACAACGCCGAGCGGATTCGCGGCGTCGTCCACATGGGCGCGATCTCGGCAACCACGGAAACGCAGTTGGTCAAGATCATCAAGGCCAACATCCTGTTGTCCCGCCAATTGTGGGATTGGTGCACGGCCCGGCGCGTGCCTTTCGTCTATGCCTCGTCGGCGGCGACCTATGGCGACGGCTCGCTGGGCTTCGACGACGACAACGCGATCCCGGCGCTGAAGGCGCTGAAGCCGCTGAACATGTACGGCTGGTCCAAGGCGCAGTTCGACATCTGGGTGGCAGAGCGGGTCGCCGCGGGTGCGCCGACCCCGCCGGGCTGGGCCGGGTTGAAGTTCTTCAACGTGTTCGGCCCCAACGAATATCACAAAGGCCGGATGCAATCGGTCGCCCGGCAAGTCTATGAGAAGGCCGTTCGGGACGAGGCCTGCACCCTGTTCAAATCCCACAACCCCAATTACCCCGACGGCGGGCAGTTGCGCGATTTCGTCTGGGTCGGCGATTGCGTCGACATGGTGATGTGGTTGTTGGGCCATCCCGAGGCCGCCGGGGTGTTCAATTGCGGGTCGGGCAAGGCGCGCAGTTTCGCCGATCTGGCCGCCGCCGTGTACCGGGCGCTGGGCAAGGAGCCGATGATCGAATTCGTGCCCACGCCCGAAGACATCCGGGACAAGTACCAGTATTTCACCGAAGCCCGCATGGACCGCATCCGCGCCGCGGGCTACGACCATCCGGGCACGCCGTTGGAAGAAGGCGTGCGCCGCTACGTACAGGACTTCCTGCATACGGACGATCCGTACCTGTAACGTCCCGCAGTGACCGACCCGCTATAACCGAAAGGCGGTATTGACCATGGCTCTCGCGTTTCCCGCCATCGACCCGATCGCTGTCGAGATCGGCCCGGTCGCCATCCGCTGGTATTCCCTGGCCTATATCGCCGGATTGATCCTGGGCTGGCGGTACATGCTGCGCCTGGCGGACCAGTCGCCCGCGGGCATTGCGCGCCTGGCGGTCGATGATTTCCTAGTCTGGGCGACGCTCGGCGTTGTGCTGGGCGGGCGGCTCGGCTTTGTCCTGTTCTATAAGCCCGCGTTCTATCTGGAAAATCCGTTGCACATCCTGACCCTATGGCAGGGGGGTATGTCGTTCCACGGCGGGCTGCTCGGTGTCTGCGTCGCGACTATTCTGTTCTGTCGTAAACGGGATATCTCCCTGTTCCATTTCGCTGACATGCTGGGCTGCGCCGCGCCGATCGGCCTGTTCTTCGGAAGGTTGGCCAACTTCGTCAACGGCGAGTTGTTCGGCCGCGCCGCCGATGTTCCCTGGGCGATGGTCTTTCCCCATGGCGGCCCCATCGCCCGCCATCCCAGTCAGCTGTACGAAGCCGCGCTGGAAGGGGTGTTGCTGTTCATCGTCATGGCCTTGTTGTGGCGGCGGCCCGGGCTGCGTGCGCGGGGCGGTCTGCTGGCCGGGATCTTTTTCATCGGCTACGGCCTGGCCCGAACTACCGCCGAATTCTTCCGCGAGCCCGATGCCTATCTGGGGTTCCTGTTCCAGGGGGCGACCATGGGGCAATTGCTATGCCTGCCGATGATCGCCTTCGGCCTGTGGCTGGTCTGGCGGTCGCGGCCCAAGGCGGCGTCGTAAGGGGCCGATGTCGGACCTGCGCGATCACCTAAGTCGCCGGATCGCCCTGGAAGGGCCGCTGACCGTTGCCCAGTACATGGAGGAATGCCTCGGCAATCCCCAATACGGCTATTACATCACCCGCGACCCCTTGGGCGGGGCGGGGGACTTCACCACCGCGCCGGAAATCTCGCAGATGTTCGGCGAACTTCTGGGACTGTGGGCGGCGGTGCAGTGGCAGGTCCTGGGCGGCCCGTCGGAAATCCAACTGATCGAACTTGGCCCCGGGCGCGGCACCTTAATGGCCGATGCCCTGCGTGCGGCGGGTCAGGTTCCTGCCTTTCGTCAGGCCGCGCGGGTCCATCTGGTGGAAACCAGCCCGGTCCTGCGCGACCGTCAGGCCACCGCGCTTACCGTCGGTCATCCTGATGTTCCGGTCGCCTGGTGGGACAGCCTGAGCCAAGTCCCGTCCGGGCCGGCCATCGTCTTCGCCAACGAATTCTTCGACGCCTTGCCGGTTCGTCAGTTCCAACGCGATCCCGACGGCTGGCGCGAGCGATTGGTGACCTGGGACGAAACGACAGAGGCCTTCGTCTTTACCCTGTCGGGTATCCAATCCGCGACGCCGATGATCCCGCCTCCGTTGAACGGCGCCCCTATCGGATCGCTGGTCGAGATCTGCCCCGCCGGGGCGCGGCAGGCGCAGGTTCTGGCGTCGCGTCTGGCGGAACAGGGCGGCGCGGCGCTGATCGTCGATTATGGTCACGACCGCAGTGCACCGGGCGATACGCTGCAGGCGGTCCAGGATCATCAATATACCGACGTTCTGGCCAACCCTGGGGTGGCCGACCTGACCGCCCATGTGGATTTCCAGCAATTGGCCGCGCAATGCATTCAGGCAGGCGCGGCGACCTTCGGGCCTGTCGGGCAGGGGGCGTTCCTGACCGCCCTGGGCATTCGTGAGCGGGCGGCATCCCTGGCCGCCCGGGCCGATGCGCGGCAGCGGGGTGATATTCAGGCCGCCTTGGATCGTCTTATAGGTACGGGCGAGGGCGGAATGGGCGATCTGTTCCGCGTCCTGGCCGTACAGCACCCGGGCATGCCGGCGCCGCCCGGGTTCGATGCATAGGTGATTTGAAGAACTGGGTGAGAACAAGGTACAAGACGGCATGGCAGCAACCGTAGACATCGTCAGCGCCCCGAACCTGGTAGAGCAAGCCGGGGTCACCCATGCGTTCTTTACCCGCCGCGGTGGGGTCAGCGAAGGCATCTTTACGGGCCTGAACTGTGGTGCCGGGTCGAGCGACGATCCGGCGCGGGTGCAGGAAAACAAGCGCCGCGCCATGGCCGCCCTGGGGCTTGCCGAGGATCGGCTGGCCCTGGTTCATCAAATTCACTCGCCTCATGTCTGGCTGGCCGATGCGCCGCGCCCGCGTGAGGAAATGGAAAAGGCCGACGCCCTGGTCAGCCGCGAACAAGGCCTGGCCCTTGGCATCATGACCGCCGATTGCGCGCCGGTTCTGTTCGCCGACGGCGTTGCCGGTATTGTCGCCGCCGCCCATTCCGGCTGGCGCGGGGCCATGGGCGGGGTTTTGGAAAACACCGTTGCTCAGATGGAAGCCCAGGGCGCCCGCCGCGAGAACATTCACGCCGCGCTCGGCCCTTGTATCCGTCAGCCGTCTTATGAAGTGGGCCAGGACATGAAGGATACCTTTGCCGTCTTGCACGACGACCACGACAAGTATTTCGCACCAGGCGCCAGGGCCGGGCACTACCAGTTCGACCTGGGTGGCTTCGTCATGGACCGCCTGGCGGGATTGGGCTTGGCCAGCACCTACGACGTCGGCTTGGATACTTATCCCGATGCCGACCGTTTCTTCAGCTATCGCCGCACCACCCACCGGGGTGAAGCGGACTATGGGCGGGCGCTGGCGGCGATCGCCTTGACCGGGGAGTAGGGCGGTCATGCCGTACCTCGGGTTCTTGACCTTGGTGGCGCTGGCGGTGATTCTCGTCACCTGCGCCATCGTCTAAAAAAGTCTGGCGAGCGATGGCTGGCCTGGTGGCGCCGACAGCCAAGGGATAACGGGTTTTGCGGGAATTCATCCGACCGGGGGTGGGGATCGTGTTTGCGGTGGCGCTGTTGCTTGCCGCCTGCACGGCAGCGCCCCGCGCTTTTGCCCCGGGCGAGGAACAAAGCGTCGGCGAAGCCATCGTCCATGGCACCTTTACCAAGGGCATTCAGGTCAATCCCGTCGAAGGCACCGCGCCGATCATGTCGAAGCTGCTGGCCCGGACCACGGTCGATTCCTTCGAGCCCTATGGGCTTCCTGCCGGGGTGGCGCCGTTTGATGCCTCGGAATACATCCTGCACGGTCGGGCCCATCGCGACCCCAATCCCAATGCCGTCCCCTTTGTCACCATTCACTGGCAGTTGTCGAACAAAGACGGCGATCTGCTGGCTGATCTGGAGCAGCCGGTTGACGCGACCAGCGGCGAATGGGAATTCGGCGAACCGACGGTGATCATCCGCGTCGCCGAGGACGTGGCGCACCGCGTTGCCGCCATCTTGGCCGGGATTGCCCCGGCCCAGGAGGAAGCCGCGCCGGACAAAGGTATTTTCGTCCTTCCGGTCGAGGGCGCGCCCGGCGACGGCGATTTCTCGCTGACCCGCGCCATTGCCGAGGCATTGAAGAAGCGCGGCACGCGCCTGACCCGGTATCGGGAGCAAGCGAAGTATGTGCTGCTGGGTGAAATGAAGGTCTCGCCCTCGGTTCAAGGACGGCAGGGTGTGCGGGTGACGTGGCGGCTGACCCGCCCTGACGGCACGGAGATCGGCAAGGCCGAACAGGACAACACAGTGCCCTCCGGCACTTTCGATACGCAATGGATGCCGACGGCGCGTCTGATCGCAGCTGCCGCCGTCGATGGCATTCACGAAGTCATCGGGGCCTGGGAAGAGCACGAACGCATGGTCGCGCAGGGCGGTGGTTTAGGTTTGCCCGATCATTTGGACGGCAGCGACCTGCCCATACCGGGCAAGCGGGTGATCGCCAAGATGGAGGACCATCTGGTGCCTCCGGAAGCACCGGTTAACAGCCAAGCACCTGCCGAAATGACCGCGCATCAGGCCTTGGTCGCCGCGCGCGATGGCGCCGGGAGCGCTGACGCGGCAAGCAAACCGGAAGCGAAAAGCGTGCTGGGGCCTGAAGACGCGGGTGGCGAACAAGTGGTCGACGATACCTTCAAGCCGCCGACCCTGGGCGGTCCGCCGGATTTGACCGACGGCAGTGTTAATTCGTTCCTCGTCGCCGAGGTCGCAGGCGCGCCCGGTAACGGCAATCGTCTGTTGAGCGAGGCCCTGAAGCGCGTGCTGCGGGCCCGGGATCAGAACGTGACCGATGATGCGCGTCAGGCCAAGTTCCTGGTGCGGGGATTGGTCGTGATGTCCGAACCCAAGGACGGCAAACAGGATGCACGGATCGTTTGGTCGGTCGAAGATATGGCGGGCAAAGCGCTGGGCAGCGCCGAACAGCGCAGCACGGTCACCGCCGGATCGTTGGATGAAAACTGGGGCGACACGGCGGTCAATGTCGCCATGGGGGCCGTCGTCGGGATTCAGCGCGTGCTGGGCGACAAGGCCCGCGCATTCGCCCGCCGATTGCCGTCGGATGCCGCCCCTGGGGAGAAAGACAAAGACCCTGACCAAACCAAGAGTCTCCCCTGGCAGCCCGGCGAAGCCATTCCGCCTCCTACGCGGTAGGCTTCTAATTCCTTGAAAAATAACAAGTATGAAAGATCGTTTACAGGTGGGACCGGCATTGTTAAAGTCCGCGCGCCGGTTGGGGGAAACGCCAATGTCGGCGCTCGGCACCGGGCATTTCCAGGGGTGGTTTTGCTCCGCCTTCGGACGCAAAACGAGAGTGCACAGCCATGAAGATTCTTGCCTGTAATTCCAATCGGCCGCTTGCGGAAGCCATTTCCGCCTATTTGAACCTGCCGCTGACCAAGGCCAGCATTCGCCGGTTCTCCGATATGGAAGTCTTCGTCGAAATTCAGGAAAACGTGCGCGGCGAGGATGTCTTCGTCATTCAGTCCACGTCTTTCCCGGCGAACGACAACCTGATGGAATTGCTGGTGACGCTGGACGCTCTGCGGCGCGGCTCCGCCCGCCGCGTGACCGCGGTGATCCCTTATTTCGGATATGCCCGCCAAGATCGCAAGTCCGGTCCGCGCACGCCGATCTCGGCCAAACTGGTCGCCAACTTGATTACCGAAGCCGGCGCCGACCGCGTCCTGACCATGGACCTGCATGCCGGTCAGATTCAGGGCTTCTTCGATATTCCGACCGATAACCTGTATGCCGAGCCGGTTTTGGCCAAGGACATTCAGGATCGTGAAAACGGCGCCGACCTGTGCATCGTGTCGCCGGACGTGGGTGGCGTGGTTCGCGCCCGCGCCCTGGCGAAGCGTCTGGACGGTGACCTCGCGATCATCGACAAACGCCGCGAACGGGCCGGTGTGTCCGAGGTGATGAACATCATCGGCGAGGTCGAAGGCCGCAAATGCATTCTGGTCGACGATATCGTCGACAGCGCCGGAACCCTGTGCAACGCCGCCGTGGCGTTGATGGAGCAGGGGGCTTCCGCCGTGTCCGCCTATGTCACGCATGGCGTGCTGTCGGGCGGGGCCGTGGCCCGCGTTTCCTCGTCGCCGCTGGATCGCCTGTGCATCACCGACAGCATCATGGCGACCGAGGCTGTTCGCGTGGCCCACAATATTGAACAGTTGACCGTGGCGCCGCTGATCGCCGAGGCCATGCGCCGGATTTCCGAAGAAAGCTCGGTCTCCTCGCTGTTCAACTAAGGTTCCTTCCAAGCCTCTTTTGTCTCGAGCGGCCCTTTGCTCTAATGGGCGGCAATCCATAAAAGCTGTTCGAGGCACATCCATGATCACCTACCTGAAACGCGGCAAAAGCGCCGAAGACGTGGCCGAAGCCGACGCCCAAGTGCGTCGTACGGTCGAAGATATCCTGTCCGCCATCGAAACGCGGGGCGATGCCGCCGTCCGCGAACTGGCCGAAAAGTTCGACGGTCTGGCCCGCGACGACTTCCGCCTGAGCGAGGAAGAGATCGAGCAGGCCATGGCCCAGGTCTCGCCGGACGACCTGGATGACATCAAATTCGCCCAGGCCCAGGTCCGCAACTTCGCCGAGAAGCAAAAGGAATGCCTGCAAGACCTTGAGGTCGAGACCTTGCCGGGGATCGTGCTCGGCCATCGCAACGTGCCGGTCAATTCGGTCGGCTGCTATGTGCCCGGCGGCAAGTATCCGTTGGTCGCTTCGGCCCATATGAGCGTCGTCACCGCGCGGGTCGCCGGGGTCAAACACATCGTCGCCTCGGCTCCGCCCCAGGCGGGCAAGCCGCACCCGGCGATCGTCGCCGCCATGCATCTGGCCGGGGCCGATGAAATTCTGGTTCTTGGCGGGGTGCAGGCCGTCGGCGCGATGGCCCTAGGCACGGAAACGGTCAAGGGCGTCGACATGCTGGTCGGGCCCGGCAATATGTTCGTGGCCGAGGCCAAGCGTCAGTTGTTCGGGCGGGTCGGGATCGATCTGTTCGCGGGGCCGACGGAAACCCTGATCATCGCGGACGAGACGGTCGATGCGGAGATCTGCGCCGTCGACCTGTTGGGGCAGGCGGAACACGGGCCGACCTCGCCCGCGACCTTGTTGACCAACTCCATGGCCCTGGCCGAAGCCACCATGGCCGAGGTCGATCGCCAACTGGGCATTCTGCCGACGGCGGACATCGCGGCCCAGGCCTGGCGCGATTACGGTCAGGTGATCGTTTGCGACAGCGTCGATGAAATGGTCGAGGAAGCGGACCGTTTGGCCTATGAGCACGTTCAGGTCATGACCGAGGACCCCGATTATTTCCTTAACAACATGACCAATTACGGCGCATTGTTCCTGGGACCGCGCACCAACGTCTCGTTCGGGGACAAGGTGATCGGCACCAACCACAC
>DJHY01000092.1:0-486 GCA_002433335.1 Rhodospirillaceae bacterium UBA6608
CACCAACCAGATGATGGCCAATAAGCTGAACATCGGCGTGATGGGCGACTATCCGCTGATCGTCAACGGCGCCAAGTTCCAGGCCACGGACAGCCTGCGGACCTATTACGTCGCGGGCACCGGCTACAACCTCAAGGGTTCGGGCAACGCCATCGTCGTTCCGGTGAAATCCGAGATGTACAAGATTTCCGACCTGGAAGGTAAAGCGGTCTCGACCCCCGTCGGCTCCGCCGCCTGGGGCATGCTGCTGAAGGCCGCCCAGGACAACAAGGTCAAATTCCAGCTGAAGAACCAGAGCCCGGCCGTGGGTGCGGCGAACATTGCCGCCGGCAAGATCGACGCCCACTCCGATTTCTGCCCCTGGTCCGAAATCATGGAATTCCGCGGCACCGGCCGCAAGATCTACGACGGCTCGGAAGCCGGCGTTCCCTATCTGCACGGCGTCGTCGTGCGTAAGGATCTGGCCGACGATTATCCGGAAGTCGT
>DJHY01000092.1:877-3746 GCA_002433335.1 Rhodospirillaceae bacterium UBA6608
GCCACCGACCTGATGGAAAAGTGGACGGGCGTCGAGAAGGAAGTTCTCTACATCTACTTCTCCAAGGGCGGTCACCTGACCCTCGACCCGACCATCAAGCCGGCCTGGGTCGATGCGCTGAAGTTCGACCACACGGTTCTGGTCAAGGAAAAGGCGATCCCGCCGTTGGATTTCGACGACTGGATCACCGAGAAATACTTGAAAGCCGCGTATAAGGACATGGGCGTCGACTACGAAGCCGACAAAGCCGTGGTCGTCGACCCCAAGGTCGCCAACGCCGGTCTGCCGAACGAAATCTGGCACGCCCGCGACGGCATCAAGGAATACAAGACCCTGCCGGAATTCCTGGCCGCGGTCGCTTCCTTCCGGGCCACGGGCGCCAAGTTGAACTCCACCTACGTGTACGACAAGGAAACCGGTCTGAAGCTGTTCGGCAAGACCGCGTTCTGGACCGTCACGCCGAAGGGTGAGTTCGCGACCTTCCTGCGTCGCGGCGAAGCCGAAAAGTATGCGGCTTCCGTCGGCGGCAAGGTCATCGACTTCGAAGAAGCGATTGCCCTGAAGTCCAGCTAAGCACACGCCTAAGCGACGGGGCGGCGGAGATGGCCGCCGCCCCGCCGTTTCCTTCCCGGTCCCTTGGGACCACCTTCCATCAAATGGTTTTCCGGCCCCCCGGCGACCCAAGCATACGACCGCAAGAACCACGGAGACCCTGGCGCGATGAACGCTCCCATCCCCGAGACCAAAACCGACGTTCCGGCCGGCACCGACGCCGCAACCCCGAGCGATATGGGGCATGCGGAGGGTAGCCAGCCGGTCACCCCCCAACAGGCTTTCGGCGCGTTCTTCGCCCCGATGCTGAAGCGTTCCGTGCTGCTGCCGTTTGCCAAATCTTGGTCGATCCGGCTGGCGGCCCTGGCCGTGGGCGTGCTGATCTGGCACCTCGCGACCGAGCTGAAATTCAACTATTTCATCAACTTCGAGAACATTCCCTCACCGGTCAAAGTCTGGGGCGCTTTCGTCCAGCACATCCAATCGACCGAGTTTTACATTCACATCGGCGTGTCGATGCAGCGCATCCTGATCGGCTACATGAGCGCGGTGTTCCTCGGCATCCTGCTCGGCCTCGTGATCGGCCGCTCCCGCATGGCCCGCGACGTGATCTCGCCCTATATCGAAATTCTGCGCCCGATCCCGGCCGTCGCCTGGATCCCGCTGGCGATCCTGATGTGGCCGACCGAGGAAAGCTCGATCATCTACATCACTTTCTTAGGCGCGCTGTTCCCGATCATCCTGAACACCGCCCATGGCGCGGAACTGACCCCGGACGTGTTGATCCGCGCGGCCAAGTCGCTGGGCGCCAACCGCCGCGAAATTTTCTGGCACGTCGTCATCCCCGCCGCCTTGCCGTCGATCACGGCGGGCCTGGCGATCGGCATGGGCGTGTCCTGGTTCTCGCTGCTGGCCGGTGAAATCATCTCGGGCCAGTACGGCATCGGCTACTTCACCTGGAACGCTTATTCGCTGATCAATTATCCGGACATCGTCGTCGGCATGCTGATGATCGGCGGGCTGGGCACGCTGTCGACCTATGCCGTGCGCCTGGCGACCAAACCGTTGTTGAGCTGGCAGCGGAGGTCGAGATGACAGCCGCCGCCGCCCGCTGGGACCGCATCGTCGGCGCCGTCAAGGCCCGCCCGGGCCTGTGGCTGGCGATCACCCTCGGCTTTCCCGTGCTGTACCACGTTGCGATGCTGCTGGCCTTGCTGGCCCGCTTCCAGGAAATGCCGAACTACACCGTCACCTATGACTGGCTGGGCAGCATGGTCGAGATCGTTCGCTCGACCCCCGCGTTTTCCGACATGCCCGCGATCATGGCCGAGGAATGGTTGTTCGAAATCGGCCGCATGAACTACGACTTCGGCAACGGCATCTCCGAATGGAGCATGAACGTCAATCCGTTCAAGGTCATGATCATCACCATCCTGGCATCGCTGATCGCGACCATCGCCGTCCTGGCCCTGAGCCGCCGCAAGCAATGCTCGGGCGTGCGCTTGAACGGCGCCGGAGCCGCCGGCGGGGTCGGCGCGGTGCTGGTCGGCATGACCAACGTGACCCTGGCCTGGGTCGTTTGCTGCGCCACGCCCAACTGGGTCGTCGGCCTGGCGATCCTGGGCCTCGGCACCTCGACCTCGCTGTGGCTGGAACAATTCGGCTGGTGGTTCGAATACGCCGGGTTCGCCCTGCTGCTCGCCGCCGTATTCTGGCTGTCCGGCGACACCGAGCCGAAGATCAAAGCGCCGACGTCCGGCGACAAGAAATCCTTTTCTCACTCCACACCGCAGTCAGCAATGGGAGCCCATCGATGATCTCCAACATCGTCAACCTGTCGCGCGATAAAAGCGCCGAAGCCGAAGACCGCCGTTCCAGCGAAGGCAAAGGCCACGTCAAAATCGACGACGTCGGCATCGTGTTCGGCACCGGCCCGGACGCCCATACGGCGGTCGAGCGGACCTCCCTGGAAGTTCAGCCGGGCGAATTCCTTTGCATCCTGGGCCCTTCGGGCTGCGGCAAGTCGACCCTGCTCAATTCCGTCGCCGGCTTCGTCAAGCCGACCGCCGGCAGCGTCACCGTCGACGGCAAGGCCGTCACCCAGCCCGGCCCCGATCGCGGCATGGTGTTTCAGCAATATTCCCTGATGCCGTGGAAGACCGTGCGCGACAATGTCGCCTTCGGCCCCCTGCTGGCCGGGCACAGCCGGTCCGAGGCGCAATCCATCGCCTATACCTTCCTGAACATGGTCGGGCTGTCGCGTTTCGCCAAACATTACCCCTCGGAGCTTTCCGGCGGCATGCAGCAGCGCGCCTCG
>DJHY01000100.1:0-2377 GCA_002433335.1 Rhodospirillaceae bacterium UBA6608
CGGCGCGCGCCGATCCTTTGATCAAAACTCGTCTTTAACTTGATTGACTAGGTCGTGCAGGCCGGTCGGGCTTTGTTGCGCCTGTCCTTGGCCGCCGTGAACCTGGGCATAATACCCCAGCATATGATCGAACTCTTCGATCAGGCGACCGTCGGTAAGCGCCTCAGGGTCCATATGCTGCGCAACAAAGGCCGAGAAATTGGCCGCGGCATGGCGCATGCCGGCGGCGATCACTTCGGGCGGCAGGCCGCTTTCCAGGCGGGAATTGGCGACATTGATGATCTGGTTGGCGATCTGCACGCTCAGCGTATGGTCGTCTTCGTCATGGCTATGGTCATGGCCGCAACCGGGCCCATGGACATGATCGTGATGATGATGATCGTCGTGATGATCGGCCATGGTCGTTCCCTTCGTTGCCGTCTTATGTGTCTGCATCGGTCTGTATGACCGTGCTGAATCTGGGCTATACCATATCTCAGGTGAGCGCGGGATGCTGCACCGATTACCGCCAGTCTTTCCATGACCTTGGTTCATGTTGCCAAGTGCGGATCAGAGGCGGTACTTTCGGCAGAACGAATACCGAACCGCAAAGGGCGAGGAAACGGGCATGAGCGCGGACAGGGGCAGTTACCGGCTGATTACGCGGCCGGATTTCGACGGCGTGGTTTGCGGCGCCCTGTTCATGGAGCGCGAAATGATCGATACGGTCATGTTCGCTCATCCGCGCGATATGCAGCACGGCCAGATCGAAGTTACCGCGAACGACATCACCACCAACCTGCCGTACGTACCGGGCGTGCACCTTTGCTTCGACCACCACATCAGTGAACAAGAACGTGTCGGCACCGTCGAAAACCGCGTGATCGACCCAAAAGCGCCGTCTGCGGCGCGGGTGGTCTACGACCATTTCGGCGGCAAGAAGGGCTTCCCCCTGGTCAATCCGGCGCTGATAGATGCCGTGGACAAGGCTGATTCCGCCGGCTTCACCGAAGAGGAAATTCTCGCCCCCGACGGATATACGCTGCTCAACTTCATTCTCGACGGGCGCACCGGGTTGGCGCGGTTGAAGCATTTTTCCGTGTCTGAAGAGCAGTTGATGATCGATATGATGACCTATTGCCGTCATCACCCGGTCGAGGAAATCCTTCAGATTCCAGATGTAGCCGAGCGCGTGCAGGCCTATATCCTGAATGAGGAATTCGCCGAAATTCAGATGAAGCGTTGCGCCGAAGTCTTGGACAACGTGGTGCGCGTCGATCTGCGCGGCGAGGATACGGTCTACACGGTCAATCGCTTCCTGGTTTATGCGCTATACCCCCAGTGCAACATTTCGGTCCATATGACCAACCTGCCCGAAAAGGGGCGGGTCGAAATCGCCGTCGGTAAGTCCATTCTGGACCGCTCCAACGGCGCCAACGTCGGCTCGCTGTTGCTGAAATACGGCGGCGGCGGTCATGTCGCAGTCGGAACCTGCCAGGTTGACCCGGACGACGCCGACCGCGTCGCCGACGAAATCATCGCTGAGATTCGCGGCAAATAACAAAAACATCGCCGTGCCGGCCTTTCTCCCAAGTCACAAGAAAACAGACCCTGAGGAATCAATCCATGACCGCGCCTTTTGCCATCGACCGTATCGACCATTTTGTCCTGACCGTCGCCGACGTGGACAAAACCTGTGAGTTCTATGAACGGGCGCTGGGCATGACGCGGGAAGATTTCGAGGCCCGCCCGGGCGATATCCGCTCGGCCCTGTTGTTCGGCAACAACAAGATCAACCTGCATCCGTTTCCGAGCCCCTACGAGCCCAAGGGCGTTAACCCGGTGACCGGGGCGGGGGATTTCTGCCTGATCACGGATACCCCGATCGAGCAGGTTCAGGCGCATCTGGAAAGCGTCGGAGTCGAGATCGAGGTCCAGCCGTCAAAGCGCACGGGCGCGATGGGTGAACTGCGCTCGATCTACTTCCGCGACCCGGACAGCAACCTGGTCGAAGTTTCCAACTACGTCTGATTGATCACGGCGGCGGTGTCGCCGGTCGACCTTCCCGTCCTGCGGTGAATGGTTCGCCGGGGCCGAGATCAGCAATGAATTCGGCCTTGAAGCGATTGTTGTGTCATTGATATGTTATGTTATAACATAACCTACATTGGCATGAGGAATTAAGACATGAGCAGGGCCGACCCCACGTATCGATTCCGAACTGTGCTGCTTGGGTCGCGGCGATGAACGCGGCGCAAGATCGCCTGCCGGTGACCGTTCTGTCGGGCTTCCTGGGGGCCGGGAAGACGACGCTTTTGAATCGCGTGCTCGGCAACCGAGAAGGCCGCAGGGTTGCGGTGATCGTCAACGACATGTCCGAGGTCAACATCGACGCCGA
>DJHY01000100.1:2775-2991 GCA_002433335.1 Rhodospirillaceae bacterium UBA6608
TGCATCTGCTGCACCCTGCGCGACGACCTGTTGGCCGAGGTTTCGCGTTTGGCGAAGGAAGGCAAGTTCGATTACCTGCTGATCGAATCCACGGGCATCTCGGAACCCCTGCCGGTGGCGGCGACCTTTGAATTCAGGGACGAGGACGGGAACAGTCTGTCGGATGTGGCGCGCCTCGATACGATGGTGACCGTGGTCGACGCGGTGAACCTGCTG
>DJHY01000100.1:3300-3531 GCA_002433335.1 Rhodospirillaceae bacterium UBA6608
GTGGTCGACGCGGTGAACCTGCTGGCCGATTTCTCCAGCCACGACTTTCTGGAGGACCGGGGCGAGACCCTGGGTGAGGAAGACGACCGCACCCTGGTTCAGCTCCTGACCGAACAGATCGAGTTCGCGGACGTGGTGGTCCTCAATAAGGTGGCTGATGCAGGACCGGAGCGCGTCGCGACGGCCAAGCAGATCATCCGCAGCCTCAACGCCGATGCCAGGATTATCGAA
>DJHY01000301.1 GCA_002433335.1 Rhodospirillaceae bacterium UBA6608
GTTGTATCTTTGGTCATCGCATTAATCCGGAATAAGCGGAAAGCGCATTGGCGATCACGAGCAAGGCCACCATGCCGCGGGCGGTGGTCGGCCAGACGCCCGGCGTCTCATGATCTGCGGATCGCCAGACGCCGACACTCCACCAGATAAAGGCCCCCAGCAAGATCCATTCGCTGAGGCGCAACAGCGCGTCGAGAACGTAAAGCTCCCCCACGTAGTACGGCGATTGGGGCAACCGGAACAGGTTGACCACGCCGCGCTCCAGGCCGTAGCCGACGAACCATACGGCACCGCCGCCCCAAAACATGGAACGCAGTGGAATCTTGCCCTTCCAGCCGTCGAAGCACCAACGGGCCATCAGCTGATTGAACGAATTGGAACCGGAGTCTTGGGTCATGGAAGCCTTTCTAAAGAGATGGAAGCGCGCAGCCGAAAATCAAGGCGATCAACGGCGGCGCTTTCCCTTAACACCCGCCGCGTCGGCGGGCAAACGTGGTGCGTCAGGTACCGACCTTCAAGGGGCTGACCAGCCCCCGCAAGGTCGCGATCAGGCTAAGCGGCACGATCTTGCCCGTTGCCGGGTTTTCCGGGGTCGGTTCACCGGCGATTTTCATCTCGACCCGTACGATATCGGACTCGACGGTGATCCAATGGGTATTGCGGGTGATCGTCGGATCGGCCCAGACCTCGTAGCGGGTTTCATCCGGCCCCAGGCCCGCCAGGCCCAGCGCAACGGCGACGTTGACGTTGGCGGGAAACATGTCGGCGGCCTCGCGAACCGTGCCTTCGTACAGGCGGCGCGGCTCGGTCAGCCCCATAAGGTCGATACCCTGATCCTGCACCCAGCGGGCCTTTTGGAACCCGGCGGGCGGCTTGTGGGTACGCATCACGACCGATTGCAGGTTTCCCTCGGCGGCGGCACGGACGCTGTCCAAACCGACCAAGGCCCCGGTCGGCACGATGATCGCGGCCCCGGTTTCCCTTGCGCGGTCGATCAAATCCATGTGGTGCAACAGTTGCGACACGGAAAGCGTCACCAACATCTTGCCCTGCTCGACCGCCGGGCCGCAGACGTCCATGTAATGCTCCGGCGGCGCGCATTCGACGATCACATCGGCGGAATCCGCCAGATCGGCCAAATCGATAACCTGCGGCGGGTTTTTCAAATGGGCCAGGCGCTCGACCGCGCGGGGCTTGTCATGGGCCGACACGGCGACCAGTTCCAACCCCGGCTCTTCCCCGGAATCCAACCATTCGGCGACCGGTAGGCCGACGGCACCCAAACCACCCAAGGCGACGCGCAGTTTCCTGCGCCCCGAAGACGTATTGTTCTTGATCACGTGTGCTTCCTCCCACCCCGCCCCGTTCGTTCGGGGTCGGGCATGTTCATTCCATGACCCGATTTTGCAGGAAGATCAACCGGCGGCCTTGGCCATCGGTGGTTCGCGTTCGGCCAGGAGGGCGCTCGACTGCTGTTCGAGGCGGTCCAATTCGGACAAAGTTTCCTGAATGTCCTCTTGCTGGCGGCGCAGTTGCTCGCGCCGGGCCCGCAGCTTGTCGATGAACAGCCGCAGTTGCGACACCTCGGACGGATCGACGTCGTACAGGTCGATCATCTCGCGGATTTCATCCAACGAGAACCCCAACCGCTTGCCCCGCATGATCAGGCGCAGGCGCACATGGTCGCGCGGACCATAGACCCGGCGCTGACCGTCCCGCTCTGGGGTCAAAAGGCCCTTGTCCTCGTAGAAACGAATGGCGCGCGTGGTAACCCCGAATTCACGGGCCAACTGCGCGATACCGAACGTCGATTGGGTTTGTTCCGTTGTCATAAGGGGAACTGTAGCTGACGTTTACGTAAACGTAAACAGGACGCCTTACAGCATGAACGCCGCCGCCAGCCCCAAAAAGGCAAAGAACCCGACGACGTCCGTGACGGTCGTCAGGAACACGCTGGACGCAATCGCCGGATCGACCCCTGCCCGGTCCAGCATCAACGGGATCGATGCACCGGCCAGCCCGGCCACGATCATATTGACGACCATCGCCATGCCGATGACCAGCCCGATCATCGGGTCTTGGAACCAACCCCAGGCGATGCCCCCGGTGATCACCGCGAACAATACCCCGTTGATCCCCCCGACCAGCAGTTCCTTACCGATCACGCGCACAGCGTTGGTCGAACTCAACTCGCGGGTCGCCAGGGCCCGAACGGCCACGGTCAGGGTCTGCGTGCCCGCATTGCCGCCCATCGAGGCGACGATCGGCATCAGGATCGCCAGGGCCACGACCCGCTCCAGCGTGGTTTCGAACAAGCCGATGACCATCGACGCCAGAATCGCCGTGAACAGGTTGACCAACAGCCAGCGGAACCGCGCCTTGGTCGTGTCGATCGCGGCGTCGTAAAGGTCGGCTTCGCCCACACCGGCCAGGGCCAGCATGTCTTCTTCGTGTTCTTCGTGGATGACGTCGACAACGTCATCGATGGTGATCGCACCGACCAGGCGCTGCGCCTCGTCGACCACCGGCGCGGACACAAGGTCGCGCTGACGGAACAGGAACGCGACTTCTTCCTGGTCCATCTCGACCGGAATAAGCTTCAATTCCGTCTGCATGATCTCGGCGACCCGGATCGGGCGCTTGGAGCGCAACAGGTGGCTCAGATGGATCGCGCCGACCGGCTTATGCACCGGATCGACCACGAAGATGTCGTAGAACGACTCCGGCAGCAGGTCCGTCTCGTTATCGGCGGCGGCGCGCATGTAGTCGATCGTTTCGCCGACGGTCCAATGCGTCGGCACAGTCACGACCTCGCGCTGCATCATTCGGCCGGCGGAATCCTCCGGATAGGACAGGCTCTGTTCGACCAGCCGCCGATCCGGCGCCGGCATGGCTTCCAGAACCTTCTGCTGGTCCTCGTCTTCCAGTTCCTTGACGATCTCGACCACGTCATCGGAATCGAGGTCCTGAACCACCGCGGCGATCTGTTCCGGCTCCATCGCCTCGAACAGGTCTTCACGAACGGTCTCGTCCAGTTCCGCCAGAACGTCCGGCGCCAGTTCCGGCCCGATGGCTTGAATCAGTTGCTCGCGGCGGTCGGAGCTAAGGCGCTCGACGATATCGGCGACGTCGGCATAGTGCAGACCGTCGACAAGGTCTTTCAGCCCTTCGGCATCACCCGTGTCCAACGCGGCGATAACGGCGGCATCGACCTCGTCCTGCTCAGGCTCGATCGGCTCCTCGGGCTTGCCCTCGGGGTTTTCCTCGGGGCCAGCCTCAGGGATCTCGTCCTCAAGCGTATCGTCCGGGCGCTCGCTCACGGGGAGTGTCTCCGATCCAGAGGTTCAGGTCTGCCGCTGATGGCGTGATTGCCGGACGGCCGCTTCCGTCCCGCGTGAAGCGACCATACCCGGAAATGATGACAATTTCGCCCGGAAAAGCAAAAAATCCCGCCGAGGGGGCGGGATTTTTTCTGCAAATTCAAGGATGGTGCGGTCGAGAAGACTCGAACTTCCACGGGATCTCTCCCACAGCGACCTCAACGCTGCG
>DJHY01000182.1 GCA_002433335.1 Rhodospirillaceae bacterium UBA6608
CGATTTGCCGCAGCCCGACGGGCCCAGCAGAACGAAGCGGTCAGCGGGATAGACCTTGAATCCGACACGGTACGTCGCCGTAATCAGGTGGTCCTTGGTTTTGTACTGAAGCGTAACGCCGTCGACATCCAAGATGGGGTCAACGGCGCTCGCAGCGGACGTAGCGTCCGCCGCGATGAATGCGCCTTGATCCATTCGTCAGCTGCCTTTCTGGTCGTAGTTGTTTTCCCAGTAGTAGTCCTTCCAGCTCGACGGCATGTTCTTGATAGCGCCGATCGAGTGCATGAACTTGGCGAACTCCATGGTCCGGTTGGGCTGCAGCGAATAGTGCATTTCGTCCTTGGACTTGATCATCGCCTGGATGTCTTCCAAGGGCAGTTTGGATTTGGTGAACTTCTTGAACAGTTCAGCCGCCCGATTGGTGTCTTCGTTGATCCAGGCCATGGCCTTGCGATACGACTTCCACACACACTCATAGAGCTTCGGATTGTCGGTCTTGAACTTTTCGGTGTTGTACATGGCGACCGTCGAATGCTCGCCGCCCAACACGTCATAGGACGTCAGAACGGTGTGAACCTTTCCGGTCTTCAGCTCTTGATACGAGGTCGGCAGGGTCGCGAAGTGGCTCTTCACGGCCTGGCCGCCGGCCAGCAGCGCCGCCGCAGCGGACGGATGCTTCATCGAAACGGTGATGTCGTCGAGCTTATAGGCATTGTCTTGGCCCCACTTCTTGGCCGCAGCCATCTGCAGAACAACCGCCTGGATCGAGACCTTCACCGAGGGGGTGGAGATTTTGTGATCCTTGATGTCGACGTAGTCTTCGAGCTTCTTGATGTTCGGATCGTTGGTATTGAGTTTCAACGGCATGGCCGACAGCGTCGTCATGGCCTTGACGTTGATGCGCCCCTTGGTCTTGTCCCACAGTTTAAGCAGCGGACCGACACCGCCCGCGGCGAAGTCGACGTTGTTCGACAGCAGGGCCTGGTTGACCGCGGCGCCGCCCGAGAAGCGGTGCATGGTGACTTTTACGTCACCGAGACCCGCGTCCTTGGCGCAGCTTTCGACCAGTTTCTGTTCGACGACGACGTGCATCGGCAGATACAGCAGGCCGAACTGCTGGGCGAAGCGGACTTCGTTCGCTTCGGCCCAAGCCGGAGCAGTGCTTCCGGCAGTGATGGCCAATGCCATCGCGCCGCAAACGGCCGCGGTGGCGGCCTTACGGGTGAAACTTCTGTCTGTCATGGTTTTTGTCCTCCCAGACTATTTTTGAACTTAAAGGTCCAATACGAGTGATACGGACTGGCACGCGCCGGGCCACGCTGCCCTGGCGAATGAGACGCCCACTGCTTCTGCCTCCACTGTCCTGCTTCACGTCCGGCCTCTTTGCGGGCCTGCGGTGAAATGGTCTTTTTTTATTATTGGATGTTCGTCTTCCGCATCTGAACCAACGTTAGCGAGAAACACGGCATATTCCTATATAGTTTTTCTGATATCGTTGGCCGAGGCCATGGAAACCGGGCGTTTCGCGGACCCAATCACGGGGTGGCGGCAGCTAAAATCGCTGTAATTTGTCCATTAACTTGTTGATATATTAGAAAATAGATCGGGCACGCGGGCGTGTTCTCCCGCCTCGTGGCGCGCCCGTCACCTTCGTTAGAAAACGACCAAAAAATCTGAAATCAGGGGGCGTTCGCGGGCGAATTCGCCTGTCGGAGTCAGACTCCGGCGGGAACAGGCGCCGGGGCGACGTCGACGGCGACTGCGATCTTGTGCTCGCCGCCGCCCAACACCATGCCGTTGATCGGGCTGACGTCGCCGTAGTCGCGGCCCCACGCGACGGTTACGTGCTCATCCGTCGGCATCATGTTGTTGGTGGGGTCCAGGTCGACCCAGCCGAATTCAGGTATCCAGACCGCCAGCCAGGCATGAGACGCATCGGCCCCGACCTTGCGTTCCTGCCCTTCGGGCGGATGGGTCCGCAGATAGCCTGAGACATAGCGCGCGGGCAGGCCCATGGCCCGCAGGCAGGCAATCTGCAAATGGGCGAAGTCCTGGCAGACGCCGCGTTTGTCGGCCAGCACCCGGTCGATCGGGGTCGAAATGTCGGTCACGCCGCCTTCGTATTTGAATTCGGTGTTGATCCGCGCCATCAGGTCCAGCGCCCCGGCCAGGATCGGGCGGCCCGCCGGGAACGACGCCTTGGCATAGGCCTCGGCCTGTCCCGAAACGGTGAACGGGCTTTCATAGATGAATTGACTGGCGTCCAGGCAGACCGGGTCGCTTTGGTTTTCCAGGTAATCGGCGACACCTTCCCAAGGAACGGTATTGGCCGGATCGGGGATGGTCAGCGGGTGGATTTCGACCTGACAGGTCGAGACGATGTTCAGCTTGTGGTGCGGCTCTTCGACCGTCAGATAGGTCGTCGGATTGCCGAAGAAATCGACATCGTTCTTGGAAAGCGTCGGCGCCGGTTCGATCAGCAGGGAATGATGATGCGTCGTCTGCTGGGGACAGGGGCGCGGCGCCAAATGCAACAGGTGCTGGGACAGGGCGACATCCCAGGTATAGGTGATCGTGGTCTGGTGACTGATGTCATAGATCACGGAATTGTCCCACCCCCTGATGTGCTGCGGGTCGGCAGCACATGGCTGAAATACTTACGCGCCAGGTTGTCCGACATTTCCAGGGTCTGGCTGGTGATAGCGTCGAGGAACTGCGCCAATTCCGTCCGCTGCCCGCGCTTGTTCCGCTGTTCCGAGAGTGCCAGAACGTCGGCCAGCCGCAGGCTGCTGTACATCGATTCAACCAAAAATTCCTCGCGTGAGAGGATTGCCGTCTCCTCATCATGGGGGAAATGACGGATGTGTTCGGCCAGGGTCGCGACCTGAAACGCCAGCGACCGGGGATTGGTATCGTCGGTCAGCAACAAATCGACCACCGCGGGCAATTGCACCGTCGACGGGTAGCGGGTCCGGTAGGTCATCGAACTGTCGCCCAATTCCAG
>DJHY01000143.1 GCA_002433335.1 Rhodospirillaceae bacterium UBA6608
ACCGCACGCTTCATGGCGCGACGGATCGAAACGCGACGTTCCATCTGCTGGGCGACGTTTTCGGCGACCAGCTGGGCGTCGATTTCCGGCTTGCGGATTTCGACGATGTTCAGATGCACTTCCGAAGACGTCATGTTGGCGACTTCACGGCGCAGCTTTTCGATATCCGCACCCTTCTTGCCGATGACCACACCCGGACGGGCCGTATGAATGGTCACGCGGGCCTTCTTGGCCGGACGCTCGATGATGATCTTGGAAACGCCGGCCTGTTGCAGGCGATCCTTCAGCATCTTGCGGATCTTGATGTCTTCGTGCAGCAGGGTCGCATAGTCGCCGTCATTAGCGAACCAACGCGAGTCCCACGTGCGGTTGATGCCGAGGCGCAGCCCGACCGGATTAACTTTCTGACCCATTACGCGGTCTCCTCACGTTCGCGCACGACGACCCTCAAGTTGGAAAACGGCTTTTCAATGCGGCCCACACGGCCACGGGCGCGCGCTTTCCAACGTTTCATCACCATGCTGCGACCAACAGTGGCCTCGGACACGACCAGACGGTCGACATCCAGCTGGTGGTTGTTTTCCGCGTTCGCGATCGCGCTTTCCAGCACCTTCTTCACCTCGACGGCGATACGCCGCTTGGAGAAGGTCAGTTCAGACAACGCACGCTCGCAGGACAGACCGCGGATGCTCTCGGCAACCAGGTTCAGCTTGCGAGGGCTGGTCCGGATGTGCCGGGAATAGGCCATCGCTTCGTTGTCCTTCAACGGACGTTCAGCAGCAGACTTACCCATGGTTAGCCTCTCTTCGCCTTCTTGTCGGCCGCATGGCCGTAGTAGGTGCGGCTCGGCGAGAATTCACCGAACTTGTGGCCGATCATTTCCTCGGTCACCAGAACCGGGATGAACTTCTGGCCGTTATAGACACCAAAGTTCAGACCCACGAACTGGGGAAGGATGGTCGACCGGCGCGACCAGGTCTTGATAACCGTGTTGCGTCCGGACGCACGGACTTCTTCTGCTTTCTTCAGCAGATAGCCGTCGACGAAGGGACCTTTCCAAACGGAACGCGACATCGATCGCTCCTTTACCGCTTCTTACGGACGTGGCGCGACCGCATGATCAGCTTGTCCGTCTTCTTGTTGTTTCTCGTCTTCTTGCCCTTGGTCGGCTTACCCCACGGGGTAACCGGGTGACGACCACCCGAGGTCCGGCCTTCACCACCACCATGCGGGTGATCGACCGGGTTCTTCGCAACACCGCGCGTCAGTGGACGCTTGCCCAGCCAGCGGTTACGACCGGCCTTGGCGAGATTGGTGTTGGCATTGTCCGGGTTCGACACGGCGCCGATGGTGCCCATGCAGTCCGAACGAATGTAGCGCTGCTCGCCCGAGGACAGGCGGACCATCACCATGCCGCGATCGCGGCCGACGAGCTGGGCATAAGTGCCCGCCGAACGGCAGAGTTGACCGCCCTTGCCCGGCTTCATCTCGATATTGTGGATGATGGTGCCGACCGGCATCTGGCCCAGTTCCATCGCGTTGCCCGGCTTCACGTCGGTCTTCTTGCCGGCGATGATCTTGTCACCGGGGGCAAGACGCTGCGGCGCCAGGACATAGGCCTGGGTGCCGTCGGCATAGTTGACCAGCGCGATGAAGGCGGTGCGGTTGGGGTCATATTCCAGACGCTCGACCGTGCCTTCCACGTCCCACAGGCGACGCTTGAAGTCGATGATACGATAGCGCTGCTTGTGACCGCCGGCGATACCGCGCGAAGTCACATGGCCCTTGTTGTTACGGCCACCGGTCTTGCGCTTGCCTTCGGTCAGCGCCTTGACGGGCTTACCCTTGTGCAGGCTCGACTTGTCGACGAGGATCAGGCCGCGCTGTGCGGGACTGGTCGGATTATAGTGCTTGAGTGCCATCTATCCCGCCTCAGATTCCGGTGGTGACGTCGATGGACTGACCTTCGGCCAGCGTCACGATCGCCTTCTTCACGTCATTGCGCTTGTAGGGCTTGCCCTTCCAGCGCTTGACCTTGCCCTTCTGGACCAGCGTGTTGACCGCCTTCACGGTCACGCCGAACAGGGCTTCGACAGCTGCCTTGATCTCCGGCTTGGACGCGTCATTGGCGACCTGGAAGACCACGGCATTGTTTTCGGAGAGAAGCGTCGACTTCTCGGTGATGACCGGCGCGACAACGACGTCGAAATGACGATTGTCCACGGTCGCGGCTTCTTTCTTAGCCATTGAAACGGGCCTCCAGCTTTTCGACCGCGGCGCGGGTAAGCACCAGCGAATCGGCCTTCAGGATGTCGTAGACGTTGGCGCCAACGGCCGGCAGCAGGTTGACGCCGACGATGTTCGCCGAAGCCTTCGCGAAGCTGACATTCACCGCGTCGCCGTCGATAAACAGCGCCTTGTTGAGGTTCAGCTTGGCGAGATGCGCGACCAGGGTCTTGGTCTTGCCTTCCGCCACGTCGAAGCTGTCCAGAACGATCAGCGATCCGTCCTTGGCCTTGGCCGACAGCGCCATCTTGAGACCCAGGGCACGGACCTTCTTGTTGAGGTCGTGACCAAAGTCGCGGGCGCGGGCGCCGTGCGCCTTACCACCGCCGATGAAGATCGGCGCCTTGCGGTCGCCGTGACGGGCCGTACCGCCGCCCTTCTGACGGCCGAACTTCTTGCCGGTGCGGGCGACGTCCGAACGTTCACGGGTGGCACGAGCGGGCGCGCGACGCTTTTCCAGCTGCCAGGTTACGACGCGGTGCAGGATGTCGGTGCGGGGCTCGACGCCGAACACGGCATCGTTCAGCTCCAGCTCGCCGGCAGTCTGCGCGTCGAGGGTCTGTACATTGACCTTCATGGTTTAGCCCTCCTGGCCTTCGGTCGCTTCGGGAGCGGCCGCTTCATCAGCGGGCGTCTCGGCCGGAGCGTTGTTGCTGTTGGCAGCAGCCTTCAGGCTGGCCGGATAGGGAGCATCGGCGTGACGCGGAACCTTGACGGCATCCTTGACGGTCA
>DJHY01000163.1 GCA_002433335.1 Rhodospirillaceae bacterium UBA6608
AACCCGCTGCTGCAGGACCCGGGCCTGGCCTTCCATCCGCCCATGCTCTACCTGGGCTATGTCGGTTTCTCCATGGCCTTTTCCTTCGCCATCGCCGCCCTGATCGAAGGCCGCGTCGACGCCGCCTGGGCCCGCTGGGTCCGGCCCTGGACCTTGGCCGCCTGGTGTTTCCTGACCGCCGGAATCGGGCTGGGCAGCTGGTGGGCCTATTATGAATTGGGCTGGGGCGGCTGGTGGTATTGGGACCCGGTCGAAAACGCTTCGTTCATGCCCTGGCTGGCGGGCACGGCGCTGCTCCATTCGGCGACCGTGGTCGAAAAGCGCGACACCCTGAAGGGCTGGACCATCCTGCTCGCCATCATCACCTTTTCCATGAGCCTGCTCGGCACCTTCCTGGTTCGCTCAGGCGTGCTGACCTCTGTCCATGCCTTCGCCACCGACCCGGCGCGCGGCGTGTTCATCCTGTTCCTGTTGATCATCGTGATCGGCGGCTCCCTGGCGCTTTACGCTTGGCGCGGCCCGCAGTTGGTTTCCAGCGGCCTGTTCCAGCCGATTAGCCGCGAGGGCGGCCTGCTATTCAACAATCTGGTCATGGCCACGGCGACCGCCGTGGTGTTGCTGGGCACGCTTTATCCGCTGCTGCTCGACGC
The DNA here is from genome assembly GCA_002433335.1 of Rhodospirillaceae bacterium UBA6608. The sequence goes on from DJHY01000163.1 coordinate 651, forward strand.
CGTCGACGGCGGCAAGGTCAGCGTCGGCCCGCCGTTCTTCAACGCCGTTTTCATCCCGATCATGATTCCGATGATCGTGGTCATGGCCATCGGCCCGCTGCTGCATTGGAAGCGCGGCGATTGGCGCGCCGCCGTGCAGCGCCTGTGGCCCGCCATGGTGGCGGCCCTGATCGCCGCCGTCGGAGCATGGGCCATCGTCACCGACGGCCCGTTCCTGGGCATCATCGGCATGGCGCTGGCCGCTTGGCTGGCGTTCGGCACGCTGGTCGAATTGGCCGAGCGCGTGCGCCTGTTCCGCGAACCGATGGGACGGTCCCTGTCGCGCCTGTCGCGTCAGCCGCGCGCCGCCTGGGGCATGACCTTGGCCCATCTGGGCTTGGCCGTGACCATCGCCGGGATGACCGGGGCCGGGGCCTGGGTCAAGGAAAGCATCCAGGTCATGGCGCCGGGCGATGTGGTGACCCTCGCGGGATACGATTTCCAATTCAACGGCGCCCATCCGGAAAAGGGCCCGAACTACAGCACCACCGTCGGCCGTTTCACGGTCTCGAAGAACGGGAAGACCGTCGTGGTGCTGGACCCGGAAAAGCGGGTCTATAACGTGTCCGGCCAACCGACGACCGAAGCGGGGATCGAGCCGACCTTCCTGGGCGATATCTATGCCGTGGTCGGCGACCGCGGCACCAACCCGGACGGCAAGCCCGGTTTCGTCACGCGGCTGTACTTCAACCCGCTGGTCGCCTGGATGTGGGGCGGGGTGATGATCATGATCGCGGGCGGCGCGCTCAGCCTGACCGACCGCCGCCATCGCGTCGGTGCCCCAGCGGGTCGCCGTCGGCGCGATGCCGTGGCCCATGCGGGCGCGGACTAAGGCCGGACCGGGGACGACATCATCATGCGCGGACGTTTGATCTATCTGTTGCCGCTGGGCTTGTTCCTGATCCTGGCGGTCTATTTCGCGGTCGGCCTGACCAAGGACCCGAAGCTTATCCCTTCGGCCCTGATCGACAAACCGGCCCCGGAATTCACCCTGCCGACGATCACCGGATTGGACGGCGACGGCTTTTCGACCGCCGACCTGAAAAAAGGCACGGTCAGCGTGGTCAACGTGTTCGCCAGCTGGTGCGTTCCTTGCCGGGCCGAACACCCCGAGATCAACAAGCTGGCGAAGATGGGGATCGTTCCCGTCTATGGCCTGAACTACAAGGACACCCCCAAGGCCGCGCGCGCCTGGTTGAACGAATTGGGCAATGCCTATACCGGCATCGGCGCGGACGAAAGCGGACGCGTGGGTATCGACTGGGGTGTTTACGGCGTGCCGGAAACCTTCATCCTGGACGGCACCGGGCGCATCCGGTTCAAGCACACCGGCCCGATTATCGGCGACAAGCTGGAAAACGAAATCCTGCCGCTGATCCGTCAGATCCAGGCCGGGGAAAGCAAATGACGCGCCTATTGTTCCTGATCGCTCTGTTGGCCGCGGTCGCCCTGCCGCTTTACCCGGCCAAGGCCGTCAACCCGGACGAAATGCTGCCCGATCCGACCATGGAAGCACGGGCCCGCGATATCTCCAAACACCTGCGCTGTCTGGTTTGTCAGAACCAGTCGATCGACGATTCCGACGCCGGGTTGGCCCGCGACCTGCGCGTGCTGGTCCGCGAACGGCTCAAGGCCGGGGACACGAATGCCCAGGTGATCGAATACGTGGTCGACCGCTACGGCGATTTCGTGCTGCTCAATCCGCCGGTGAAGAAATCGACCATCCTGTTGTGGGCCGGTCCCGGGATCGTCGCGATCCTGGGCATTCTGGCGATGGTCCTGTTCTATCGCCGCCGCCGCACCGTGGCGCCCGTCGCCGCCCAACCGCTCAGCGCCGATGAAAAAGCGCGCCTGGACAAAATTCTGAAAGAGGACGACGCATGACCGGCCTGATCATCGCCATGACGATCCTGGCGGTGGGGGTGGCGATCGCCCTCGCCCGGCCGCTGTTGCATCGGGAAAAGACCCCGACCGAACGCGCCGAATACGATCTGACCGTGTTTCGCGACCAATTGGCCGAGATCGAGCGCGATGCCGCCGAGGGCCTGCTCAACGACGAAGAGGCCGAGGCCGCGCGCCTGGAAGTTCAACGCCGCATGCTGGCCGCCGATGCCGAGTTGCAGCAGGCGGCGGAAACGGCGCCCAAGGAAAGCAAGCCGCAGACCTCGGTCGCCATCTTGGTCAGCCTGGGCGTGCCGGTCGCGGCGGCATTCCTCTATCTGACCCTGGGCTCGCCGGACCAGCCGGACCAGCCCTTCGCCGAGCGCAACCTCCCCGCCGAGGCGGAAACCCAGGTCGCCCAGCAACAAGATCCGGCACAGGCCGCGAAGATGGAAGCCATGGTCGGTCGCTTGGCCGAAAAGCTGCTGTCCGACCCGGACGATGTCGAAGGCTGGCTGTTGCTTGGCCGTAGCTATATCGCAATGGAACGGATCGATGACGCGATGAACGCGTTCAAGCGCGCGCGCAAGATCGCCCCGGGCGAGCCCGAGGTCGACCTTGCCTATGCCGAGGCGCTGATCCTGACCAGCAAGATGAAAGTGACCGAGGACGCGGCGGCGATCTTCCGCGCGGTGCACGAGAAAGAGCCGTTCGAGCCCAAGTCCCGGTATTACCT
>DJHY01000233.1 GCA_002433335.1 Rhodospirillaceae bacterium UBA6608
AGCCGTGAAGCGACTTGAATACGAATTCAAGGGCCGGGGAAATGCCGGTCAGCCCGGGGCCTGTGTCCTGGCGGGCGTGGTCGGCTCCGGCAATTTGGAAGTCCTGATGGAAAGCCGGCCCGACAGCGGCGTCTGCCGCGTCGTGGTCGAAACCTCGGTCACTGGGTTCGATGAAACCTGGGCCAAGGTGCTGGAGGCGTTTTTCGAACGCCATGCCCTGAACGATCTGGAAATTTCGATCAACGATGCCGGGGCCACCCCGGCGGTGGTCAATCTGCGCCTGGAGCAGGCGGTGGCGAAACTACGGGACGCGGGAGGAACCAGCTGATGGATATGGCAAGCCGCTTGTCGCGTAAAAGCTATCTGGAAGCAACCGCCCGCGAACGCGTGTTGGGTCTGCTCGACCCTGGGTCGTTCGCGGAAATCCTGCCGCCCGAAGCCCGGGTGCGTAGCCCCCATCTGGCCCTGTTGGATCACCCGGCCGCGTTCGACGATGGGCTGATCTGTGGCGACGGCAAGATCGATGGAAAAGACGTGGTCATCGCCGCCCAGGAAGGGGCCTTCATCGGCGGTGCCGTCGGCGAGGTCCATGGCGCGAAGTTGACGGGCATTCTGGAGCGCGCCGCCGAACGCGGGGTCGCGGGCGCCGTGATGCTGTTCGAAACCGGGGGCGTGCGCCTGCACGAAGCCAATGCCGGTCTGGTCGCTATCGCCGAAATTCAGCGCGCGGTGTTCGACGCCCGCGCGGCCGGGGTGCCGGTGATCGCGGTGATCGGCGGGGCTAACGGCTGCTACGGCGGGATCGGCATCGTCGCCAAATCCTGCGACGTGGTCATCATGTCGGAAGAAGGCCGGATGAGCGTGTCCGGTCCTGAAGTGATCGAGACCACCCATGGGATCGAGGAATTCGACGCCCAGGACCGCGCCCTGGTTTGGCGCACCATGGGCGGCAAGCATCGTTATCTGTGCGGGGACGCCGACGTGTTGGTCGATGACGATGTCGCGGCCTTTCGCACGGCGATTACGGCCTGCCTGGGCCAACCGCGTGATCTGGATCTGGACGCAGTTCAGGCCGAACACGCCCGTCTGGGCGATCGCCTGGCCCGCTTTGGCACGGCTGACGATGCCATCGACCTTTGGCGAGGCCTGGGCGTGGATGAACCCGAGGTGCTGCCGAGCTTGGGCGTGAATGAGTTTCTGCCCATCGCCGACCAAGTACGGGGAGGCCGCTCATGACCCCGGACCAGACGACGGAAATTCTCAACCACCTGTTCCCCGGTGGCTACGCCGAGGCGGCACAAGGCGGCGACGTCTTCGCCGGGCAGGGTGATTTGAATGGTCAGGCCGTTCATGTCGTCGGCACTTGGAACGAGGCCCATATCGGGGCCGACCTTGCCCATGCGATGACCGGCCATATCCTGCGGATCATGACCGAGCATCCGGGAGCGCCGATTCTAATGATGGTCGACAATGCCGGGCAGCGATTGTCGCGGCGCGATGAGATGTTGGGCAACAATGCCTTCCTCGCCAATCTGGCGAAGGCGTTGGAGGTCGCGCGGCGACGCGGGCATGCCGTGCTGTCGCTGGTCTATGGTCGGGCCGTGTCCGGCGGCTTCCTGGCGACGGGCATGTCGGCGGCAGGCTGTTTCGCCTTGGCCGGGGCCGAGATCGGCCTGATGAGTTTGGACGCCATGGCGCGGGTCACCCGTGTGCCCAAGGAACGACTGGAAGAGTTGAGCAAGACCTCGGCCATTTTCAGCCCGGGGGCGGAGAACTTCCGGACCCTTGGCGTGATTGAGGATATCTGGACCGTCGATGACGACCTGCCCGGCCATCTGGCCGCCGCGATCAAGGCGGATCGGGATTCCCAAACCCGTCGTCGTGATGGGACCACGCGGGGCGGGCGGTCGATGGCCGATACGGTTTCTACGACCGTGCGGACGGCATGACCAGCCTGACGCGCCACTGTTTCGTGCGCTTGGCGCCGGGGGCCGAGCCCTCGGGCCTGTGCGGCAGTGGCGCTGTCCTGGCCGAGTGGTTGGCCGGGGTGAACTTGGCGATCGTGCGTGGTCGGCGTGACGGCGACGATCCGGACTTGCTGCCCCTGGGGGCGGCGCTGCCGAATGACTTGGCGCGACAGCGGATTGGGTTTCAGGTGTCCAAAGACGCCGTTTCGGACGAACTGGGTCAGCCGACCCCGTCGGAAGTCGCCGTCAGCGCCCCTACCGCATGGCGGCCTGCGTTGTCGCGATTGGCGGCGGACCTGTCGGTTGCGGGGTTGACCGTGGGGGTCTACGGCAGTTTGGCCTGGCAGCATTTGACCAAACGCGACTATCTGCGCGACGGGTCCGATTTGGATCTCGTGGTTGAAGTCTCGTCGATGAAAGAGGCCGGGCGGGCCGTACGCGTCCTTGGCGATGTCGAGGCGAAGGCGCCCTTTCGGATCGACGGCGAAGTCCGCTTGCCCGATGGCCGCGCCGTCAATTGGCGGGAATACGCCCTGGGCAATGACGAGGTGATGGTAAAGGCCGAGGGCGGCGTCGCCTTGCTGTCTCGCACGGCCTTGTTCGCGGAGGGGGCGGTGTGACAGCGACCCTTACGGAACAAGATCAGGTTGGGTGGGGCCTCTCGGAAATCACCGAGGCAGCGGCGTTGGCGCTGCGCCTGGAACTGGATTGCCACCCCAAGCCCGGTCTGGTCACGCCCCGGTCGATGGGCAGCCATGGCGACATGGACCATGCCTGCATGGCGCAGGGCATCGCGGCGATCGCGCCGTTCTTTCAGGACCTGGCCTTGGCCGGGCGGGACGGTGCGGGCTTCGCCGATTTGAAGCCGATCGGCCTCGCCGCCGAGCAGGGGATGATGACGGAGACCGGCGGGGTCAATACGCATCGA
>DJHY01000251.1:0-173 GCA_002433335.1 Rhodospirillaceae bacterium UBA6608
CCTGGCGTCAAGGGATCTGGAGGATTAAGCCTCAGCCTTGCCGGCGCAGCAACAAGGCGTTGCCGACCACGGTCAGGCTCGACATCGCCATCGCGCCGCCGGCCACGGCGGGGCTCAGCATGCCAAACACCGCCAACGGAATGGCTACCGTGTTGTAGGCAAAGGCCCAGAAC
>DJHY01000251.1:481-4354 GCA_002433335.1 Rhodospirillaceae bacterium UBA6608
GGCAAAGGCCCAGAACAGGTTCTGGCGGATCTTGGCCGTCGCGGCCCGGGCCAACACCAGGGTATCGCGAATTCCGCGCGGATCGCCGGTCAAAAGAACCACGTCCGCCGTCTCCATCGCCACATCCGTGCCGCCACCCATGGCGATCCCCAAATCGGCCTCGGCCAAGGCTGGGGCATCATTGATGCCGTTCCCCGCCATGGCGACGATCCGGCCGGTCGCCTTGAGCGCCGTGATCTGCCGGGCCTTGTCCTCGGGCGTGACGTCGGCCACCACATCCTCGATGCCCAACTCCGCCCCCGCCGCACGCGCCGCCGCCATGCGGTCACCGGACAACAGCAAAACCCGGGCTCCCAGGGCCTTCAGGCCCGCCACGGCTTCGCCGGCACCGTCCTTGGCTTGGTCTCGGAACTCTAATTTCCCCAGGACCTGACCCGCGTCCAGATCGGCGAGGAACACCAGGCTTCCGACCGCATTCTGCGCCCCATCGACAGCGCTCAATCCTAAATCCTGCATGAACCGCGCACTGCCCGCCGCCAGCAGACGCCCGTTCACGCGGTTCTTGACCCCGCGTCCCGGGACGGTTTCCGGGGCTTCTCCCGGGATCAGGGATAATTCCCGCCGCTCCGCCTCGTGCCGCAAAGCATCGGCCAAGGGGTGGGAACTGCCCGACTGAACGGAGGCGGCCAAGGCGATCAGGGCGTTTTCGTCGCCATCTTCCGCGGAAACCGCTGCCAATTCAGGCCGTCCCACGGTCAAGGTCCCTGTCTTATCAACGACCAGCGTATCGACCTTTGCGCCGGTCTCAAGCGCCGCCGCTTCCTTGAACAACACGCCCTTGCGCGCCGCCGTACCGACGGCGACCATTACAGTGATCGGCGTCGCCAGGCCCAAAGCACAGGGACAGGCAATGACCAGCACGGAAACGGCGTTGATCGCCGCTGTTTCCCAACCCGCTCCGGTCAACAACCATCCAACCAAGGTCACGATGGAAATCGCGACCACGACTGGTACGAACACGGCGGCAATCCGGTCGACCATGCGCTGTACCGGCGGGGCCGAGGCCTGGGCCCGGGCCACGCGGTCGATAATCCGGCCCAGCAAGGTATGCCCGCCCACGCCGTCGACCCGCACGGTCAAATGCCCCGCACCGTTGACCGTACCGCCGAAAACGGCGTCTCCGGGGCCGACCTCGGCGGGCAGACTCTCGCCCGTGACCATCGCCGCATCGACGGCCGAATGCCCGCTTTCGACCGTGCCGTCGGCGGCAATGGCGTCGCCGGCGCGGACAATCAGGATATCGCCCGGCACCAGGGCTGCCGCCGGAACTTCGACCTCGTTCCCATCGCGCAGGACCCGCGCGGTTTTGGGCCGCAGGTCGCGCAAGGCATCGACCGCCGCCCCGGTGGCGCGGCGCGCGCGCCCTTCCAACCAACGCCCGGCCATGACGAACCCGCTGACCATCGCGGCCGCTTCGAAGTACAAGTGCCGAGCCGGGCCGTCGGCCCCGGCCTCTCCCGCCAGGAACAGGTTGTAGAGGCTCATCCCATAAGCGGCGAGTGTGCCCATCAGCACGAGCAAGTCCATGTTGCCGACGCCGGCCTTCAACCCGCCCCAGGCAGGCCGCCCGAACCGAACAACGGCAATCGCTTGGACCGCCGAGGCAACGGCCAATTGCGCCACCGGCGTCAGAAATCCTGCCCCGACCGTCATGTGCAAAATCATATGGGCCAGAAACACCCCGGCCCCGCCCATGGCGATGAACGCCGCAAAATCCGGCGTTTCCAAGCGCTTATCGCGGGCATTTTCGTCATTAAGGTCACGTGGCTGCGCCTGGAACCCCACACCTTTCAGGGCCTGGATCAGGTCCGGCAGCGGGCTGTCGCCGCCCCAAACGCTGGACACGTTCGCGACGCCGCTGGCGAAGCCGACCTGGGCATCCAACACGCCCGGAACGGACGTCAGCGCCTTGGTCGCGCGCGCGGCGCAACTGGCGCAGGTCATCCCCTCGACGGTCAACTCGATTGTTTCCGCCGGGACTTTGTATCCGGCAGCGGTCAGGGCGTTGCGCACGGCGGTCAGATCCTTCTGGCCGCCATTGTCCGCCGTCCAGCTTACCCGGGCCGAATTCGTCGCCAGATTTACCGCCACGTCCGCGATCCCCGGCACGGCGGTAATCGCCTTCTCGACACGCGCGACGCAGGACGCGCAATGCATGCCTTCGACCGGCAGTGTCGCGGCCTTGGACGGGTTGGAAATGGGCGTGCTGTCGGGCGACATCGAAAGAGCCTCTGGATTAGCGTTCGAGTACCACCAATATAGGTATTTCGGCACAGGAAACAGGGGGCTTCCCAAAAGCCTAATCTCCTTGACCCGCGCCGGACCCTAGGGGCATTGTGACGCCCAATCCCAGGGCACCCGCCCTTTTTTAATTCAACATCTCAGAAAATCACGTTAAGGCATTGAATGTTCGTCCTGATTGATAATTACGACAGCTTCACCTTCAACCTGTGGCATTACCTGGGAGAGCTGGGGATCGAGGTCGCCGTTCACCGTAACGACACCGTCACGCCCGAAGAAATTCTCGCCCTCAATCCGCAGGGCATCGTTATTTCCCCGGGCCCGTGCGATCCGGACAAGGCCGGGATCTGCCTGGACCTGATTACCAAAGCCTCGGGCAAGGTTCCGATCCTGGGTGTGTGCCTGGGCCATCAGTGCATTGGGCAGGTGTTCGGCGCCAAGGTCGTCCTGGCGCCCAGCCCCATGCACGGCAAGGTTTCGCAGATCACCCATGACGGCAGCGGCGTGTTCGCGGGGCTGCCCAGCCCGTTCACGGCGACGCGTTATCATTCGCTGACCCTGGACCCGGCGACCATTCCCGACTGTCTGCGCGTCACGGCCCATAGCGAAGACGGCGTGATCCAAGGCGTGGCCCATCGCGACCTGCCGGTCTACGGCGTTCAGTTCCACCCGGAAAGCATTGCATCCGAGCATGGCCATGACCTGTTGCGCAATTTCGTCTCCATGACCGGCGAAAAGGCCGCGGCATGAGCGACGCCCTGAAGCCGTTCCTGGCCAAGGTCGCCGACGGTATTGCTCTCTCCGCCGACGAGGCTGAAAACGCCTTTGGCGTGATCATGTCCGGCGAAGCCACTTCGGCGCAGATCGCGGGCCTGTTGATGGCCATGCGCGTTCGCGGCGAAACGGTTGACGAAATCACCGGCGCAGTCCGCGCCATGCGCGCCAAGATGCTGCCGGTCTCCGCCCCCGAAGGCGCGATCGACTTGGTCGGCACCGGCGGCGACGGCTCCGGCACCTATAACGTTTCCACGGGCGCGGCCCTGGTCGTCGCCGGATGCGGCGTGCCGGTCGCCAAGCACGGCAACCGGGCCTTGTCGTCCAAATCCGGGGCGGCGGACGTTCTGACGTCCCTCGGCGTCAATCTCGATGCCGACATGCCCCTGGTCGAAAAAGCCGTGGCCCATGCCGGGATCGGCTTCCTGATGGCGCCGCGCCACCACAGCGCGATGAAATACGTGATGCCCGCACGGGTCGAAATGGCGGTGCGGACGATCTTCAACATCCTGGGCCCCTTGTCCAATCCGGCCGGGGTCAAACGCCAGTTCACCGGCGTTTACGCCCGCCAATGGGTCGAACCGCTGGCCCAGGTCCTGAAAAACCTGGGCTCGGAAGCCTGCTGGATCGTCCATGGCGAAGACGGCCTGGACGAGTTGACGACCACCGGATCGTCCTTCGTCGCCGAGTTGAAGGTCGGCAAGATTTCGACTTTCACGGTTTCCCCCGCCGCCGCGGGCCTGCCGCGCCCCACGGCGGAAGGGCCCAAGGGGGGCCCCCCCCCGGGCGCACCCGCCC
>DJHY01000069.1 GCA_002433335.1 Rhodospirillaceae bacterium UBA6608
CATGGCTTTTTCCTCCCCTTTACGTGCGCTGGCGCGGGTCGACGATATCGCGCAGACCGTCGCCCAGCAGGTTGAAGGTGAACACCGCGAACATCAGGCAGAGGCCGGGGAAGATCGCCAGCCACCACTCGCCCGAGACGATGAAGTTGGCGCCCTCGGCGACCATGATCCCCCACTCGGCGGTGGGCGGGCGCACGCCCAGGCCGATGAAGGACAGGCCCGCCGCGTTGAGGATCGCCCAACCCATGTTGAGGGAGATCTGCACCATCATCGGCGGCAGGGCATTGGGAAAGATGTGACAGGCGAGGACACGGGCATCCGAATTCCCCGACAGCTTCGCCGCCTGGACGAAGCCTGCGTTGCGGCGGATGTTGACCTCGGCCCGGGCGACGCGGGCATAGAACGGTAGGTTGATGATCGCCGTGGCGTAGACGATGTTCTCGACCGTGTTGCCCAGGGCCGCGACGATCCCCATGGCCAGAACGAACAGGGGAAAGGCCATGATGGTATCGATGACCCGGCCCGAGATCTTGTCGAACCAGCCGCCGAAATATCCAGCGATGGACCCGACCACCGATCCGGCCATGAACGAGATCGCGACCGCGCAGACCGAGATCAGCAGATCCAGGCGCGTCGCGACGATGACCCGCGACAGCACATCGCGGCCTAACTGGTCCGTGCCGAACCAATGGTCCCAGCTGGGCGGCTTCAACGCCATCGCGGCATTGGTCTGGAGCGGATCATAGGGGGCGATCACCGGGCCGAAGATGCCCATGGCGATGATCAGCACGAACAAGGCGAAGGCCAGCATGGTCACCGGGTTCGACGTCAGCACATATCGGATGTGACGCCATTGGGTGCGCAGGCGGATCGGCCAAGACCGCTCGTCGGCGAAGGCGGCGGCAAGGATTGCGGTTTGTTGTTCAGACATTGCCATTGCCCCCTAGCTGTCCAATTGAATGCGCGGGTCGATCAGGGTGTAGAGGATGTCGATGATCAGGTTCAGGACCACGAACAACACGGCCATCGACAACACGAACCCCTGCACCGCCGCATAGTCGGAGACGACCAGCGCCTCAACCGCGTAGGAACCGATCCCCGGCCAGGCGAAAACCTTTTCGACCAGAACGTTCGCGCCCAGGGTGAACGAAAACACCATCCCGAGCGTGGTGATGACCGGCAGGACGGCGTTGCGGAATGCATAGGTTCCCAGAACCGTGCCGCCGGACAATCCCGCCGCCCGCGCGGTGCGGATAAATTCGGACGACAGAACCTGCAACATCGAGGCCCTAGTCATCCGCGCGATCGGCGCCAGGGTGAACAGGGCCAAGGTGATGGCCGGAAGCGTCAGTTGGCCAAGCGCCGCCCAGGCCGTTTCCGGATCGCCCGCGAGCAAGGCGTCGATCACGTAGAACCCGGTAATCGTCGGCGGCGCCAAGTAGGCGAAGTCCAACCGGCCGAGCGGCGACGGCGCCCAGCCGAGCAGGTAGTAAAACACGAACACCAAGGCCAAGCCGGTGAAGAAGGTCGGCAACGACACCCCGGCGGTGACGATGAACCGGCATATATGGTCGATCGGTTTTCCAGGGTGGGTCGCGGCCAGGACCCCCATAGGCACGGCCACGGCGACCGACAGCAACAAGGCGAAGAAAGTCAGTTCCAACGACGCGGGCAGGCGGCGGATCAGCTCGTCCGCGACCGGCTGACCGGTCGAGATCGAGCTGCCCAATTCGCCTTGCGCCAGGTCCTTCAGGTAATACAGGAACTGTTCCGGCAAGGGCCGGTCCAGGCCCAGGGCTTCACGGATTTGGGCGATGGATTTTTCATCCGCCGCCGGACCGGCGAAATACGCCGCCGGGTCGCCGGGCAGGGCCCGCGTCAGAACGAAGGTGACGACGATCACCCCGAACAACGCGGGCAAGGCCTGTCCCAAGCGGCGCGCGATAGTGCCGAGGCGGCTACCGGCGGCCATGGTCCTATGCCCCCGCCTTGCCGAACTTGCGGGCGTCGAGCTGACGATGGAACCAGTATTCGTACCCGGTCAGCGATTTACCCATGGCGGAATTCAACGTCGGCTGCCATAGGGGGATGCGCGGCACGTCGTCGAAGGCGATTTCCAAAAGGCGCTTGATCTTCGGCTCATAGGCCGGGTCCGAGACCTCCATGTGCAGGGCCTCGCCAACCAGCTTGGTGACTTCCGGGTTATCGTAGTTGGACGAGTTGAACAGGTGCCCCTTCAGATAGGCCCAGAAGAAGTAATAGTCGGGATAGTTCAGCCACCCACCGAAGTTTTCCAGATGCAGCGGCAGCTTCTTTTCGACCAACGCCTGGGACCGCCAATTGGCGCCGGGGATTTTTTCGATGGTCGTCTTGATCCCGACCTTGGCCAGGCCTTCCTGGATCAACAGGGCCGCCGGCTCCATCCAGCTTGCCAGCGACAGATTGATCGAGAACGGAACCTCGAAGCCGGTCTTGTATTTGGTCTCGGCCAGCAGGGCCTTGGCCTTCTCGTAATCAGTCATATAGGGGAAGGGTTGCGGCCAGACGATATCGGCGGGCGACGCGGACTTGCCACCCCACATCGGCACGCCCTGACCATAGGCCGCGACCTTGAAGATTTCTTCGTAGGGCACGGCGAAGGCCACGGCCTGGCGCACCTTCTTGTCCTGGAATGGTTCGAACGCCAGGTTCGGGCACAGGCAGTACAGACAGTTTTCAATCGGCGTGCCGACCACCGAGACATTGTCCTTGGCCGCCAGCTCCTTGGCGTCCTTGTCGGAGACGCCGAACGACAGGTCGACATCGCCGCGCTCAATCAGGGCCCGGCGGGTCGCCCCCGAAGGCACCTCGCGGACGATCACCCGCTTCACGCCCGGCAGGGGGCCGCTGGTCCATTTGTCGTTGCGTTCGTACACCAGCTGCTGACCCGGGTCCCATCGGGCGACCTTATAGGCGCCCGAACCCGCGGTGTTGCGATGTAGATACTCCGTCGCCCAGGGATCGTCCTTGGTCGCGTGTTTCTTGGCGACCTTGGAATTGATGATGAACGGCACCGGCACCGCCAGATCGGGCAGGGTCAGCTTTGACGGGCGCAGCAGGTCGATGCGGAACGTCTTGTCATCGACGGCGACGAACTGTTCCGGTTTTTCCAGGGAACCGGCTTTCATCTGCACCGTCGGGAAGCCGCCCAGCGAGACCGCGCGGTCGAGCGACCATTTGACGTCCGCCGCCGTCACCGGCGAGCCGTCGGAAAAAACCGCATCCTTGCGCAGCTTGAATACCAGGGACTTGCCATCGGGCGTCAGCTCCCAGCTTTCGGCGAGGTCCGGCTGGATCACCGAGTAATCGTAGCTGAGGGAGCCGTCCGGCATTTTCTTGGTGCCGAAAGACACAAGACGGTCATAGCAGTTGACCGAAATTTGATAGCTGGGGCGGTTGGTGCCCTTGCGGTGCAGGTCCAGGGAATTGAGCGTTTGCCCGATCACCACCACGGCCGTGCCGGCGGGGGCCGCTTCGGCGGTCGAGAATTTAAGGAACGGAAGAACATTTGCACTGAGCGCCGTTGCTCCTGCGGCTTTGATGAAATTTCTGCGGTCCATGGATCATCTCCTGATGAGCGCGCGGCTGAAGCCAGCCTGGCGGATAAATGAGCAACCGACCGATGCGCCAGATTGCATGCAAGATTGTATGCAAGGAGAATGCCAGGAATTTTTTTATTCAATTTCAACTAGTTAAGACCTCATCACCACCCTCGATGCAAAAAAATGCTCAAAAATTAACCGGCCATACAGCCGGAGCGCATTTTTTGTGCATTTGGGGGCGCTATTGCGCGGCGTCGGCGTTGCTGGCGGTTCGTTCCAGGGGGAAGCGAACGATCACCGTCGTTCCCTCGCCGGGGGTGCTGTCGATTTCCAGGGCGCCGCCATGTTCTTCCGTCAAGGAATGAACCAAGCTCAGCCCCAGGCCGAACCCCTCGTGCGCGCGGGTGAAGGCGCGGTGCGCCTGACCGAACGGCATCAGCACTTTGGGGATGTCCTTGGCCTCGATCCCGATGCCCGTATCCGAGACCTTCAACACATGG
>DJHY01000323.1:0-130 GCA_002433335.1 Rhodospirillaceae bacterium UBA6608
GAACGTGCCGCGCCTGGTGCCGGGTTGGACCCAGCCCATCGTCATCGGTCGTCATGCTTTCGGCGATCAGTACCGCGCCACCGATTTCCGGTTCCCGGGTGCGGGCAAGCTGACCATCAAGTTCGAGCCC
>DJHY01000323.1:423-614 GCA_002433335.1 Rhodospirillaceae bacterium UBA6608
AAGCTGACCATCAAGTTCGAGCCCACCGACGGCGGTGAAGTGATCGAGCGCGAAGTCTTCCAGGCGCCGGACTCCGGTGTCGCCATGGCCATGTACAACCTGGACGAATCCATTCGCGGCTTCGCCCGGGCCTGCATGAACTACGCCCTCGGCCTCGGCTGGCCTTGCTACCTGTCGACCAAGAACACGAT
>DJHY01000323.1:1037-3117 GCA_002433335.1 Rhodospirillaceae bacterium UBA6608
CCGCCTGATCGACGACATGGTCGCTTGCGCCATGAAGTGGGAAGGCGGCTTCGTTTGGGCCTGTAAGAACTACGACGGCGACGTGCAGTCCGATACGGTTGCCCAGGGCTTCGGCTCGCTGGGTCTGATGACCTCGGTCCTGATGACGCCGGACGGAAAGACCGTCGAGGCTGAAGCCGCCCACGGCACGGTGACCCGTCACTACCGCCTGCACCAGCAGGGCAAGGAAACCTCCACCAATCCGATTGCCTCGATCTTCGCCTGGACCCGTGGTCTGCAGTATCGCGGCGAATTCGACGGCACCCCGGACGTGGTCAAGTTCGCCTCCGCCCTGGAAAAGGTCTGCGTCGAGGCCGTCGAAAGCGGCTCGATGACCAAGGACCTCGCGATCCTCGTCGGCCCGGATCAGAACTGGTGCACCACGCAGCAGTTCCTGGAAGTCCTGGACGGCCGCATGAAGGACGAAATGGCGAAGTGGTAACAACCACCAACGTCATTATCTGAATACGGAAAACCCGGGCTTTGGCCCGGGTTTTTTGTTGCTCAGATTACGCCGTTCAGATCGCCGCCGCGTGGCACGACGTGGATCGCGGCGCCCTCCAGGAAGCGGCCGATGGTTTCCGCCGTCTCCTCGCAAGGGACGGGGCTGTCCTCGGACTCGCTGATGATGATGGCGCGGATCGCGATGTGGCGGGCGCGTAGGGCCATGGCCGCCGTCAGGGTATGGCTGATGGTGCCCAGGTAGCTGCCGACGACCAAGAGGGCGGGCAGGTCGAGCGCCGCCATCCAATCCAGCACCGTCTTGTCCCCAGTCAGGGGCACCATCACGCCGCCGACCCCTTCGATCAGCAGGGTTTCGTCGGGGACTGAGCGTTCGATCTCGCGGCGGCAGAAGCCGAGCAGGCCGTCGAAGTCGATGTCGCGGCCTTCGCGCGCCGCCGCCATGTCGGGCGACAGCGGGGCCTTGAAACGAAAGGGGGAGCAGGCGTCGATAGTTGCCTTGTCGGGTGCTCGGCCGAGGGCCGCCAGGATTTGGCCGGTGTCCGATTCCGCGACCGCCGCCGGATCGTCGCCGTCCCAGCCGGAGATCACGGGCTTCAGCGCCCGCACGGGGCGGCCCTGGTCCTGCAAGGCGCGGCACAAGGCCGCGGTGACATAGGTCTTGCCGACGCCGGTGCCGCTGGAAGTTACGAAGTAGCCCGGAATGCCTCGTCTCCCGCGCTGGTTTCGCCCGCCAGAACCTTTTCCGCGATCAAGTCGGCCAGGCGGTCGATATCGGCGTCTTCATGCCGGGCGGTAAAGGTCAGGCGCAGGCGCGCCGTGCCTTCGGGCACCGTCGGCGGGCGGATGCCGACGACAAGGAATCCCGCGTCTTCCAGAGCCTTCTGCGCGGCCATGGTGCGCGCCGTGTCGCCCAACAGGATCGGCACGATCGGGCTTTCCGCCAGGGGCAGGCCCAGGCGGCGGGTGAAGCGCTGCGCCTTTTCGACCGGAAGGCGGGCGTAATCGGGCTCGTTCTCGATAATATCCAGGGCCGCGATGGCGGCGGCCACCGTGGCGGGCGGCAGGCCCGTGGAATAAATGAAGGTGCGGCAGCGCGTGCGCATCAGGTCGATCACCGGCTGCGAGGCGCAGAGATAGCCGCCGTATCCGCCGATGGCTTTGGACAGGGTGCCCATCTGCAGGTCGACCGGGGCCTTGCCGCCGCCGGTAAAGGTCGATCCGCGCCCGCCCGCGCCGACCACGCCGATGCCATGGGCGTCGTCGGTCATGAACCAGGCGTCGTATTCCGACGCCAGGGCGGCCATGTCGTGAACCGGGGCCAGATCGCCGTCCATCGAGAACACACCGTCGGTCACGACCAGGCAACGGTCATGGCTGGCGCGGTATTTGTCGAGCAGGGCGCGCAGGTGGCCCAGATCGTTATGGCGGAACAGATGGATCGTGCCGCGACTCAGGCGGCTGCCGACGATGATGCAAGCATGGCTCCATTCATCGGCCAGGACCAGATCGTTGTCGGAAATCAGGGTCGGGATCACCCCGGCATTGATCAGGAAGCCCGAGCCCACGACGCCGCAAT
>DJHY01000273.1 GCA_002433335.1 Rhodospirillaceae bacterium UBA6608
CTGGTGCATGTCGAAGCACATCGAAGCGGCGTAGAATTCTTCCGGATAATGCGCCTTGAGCCAGGCGGTCTGATACGCGAGCAGCGCGTAGGCGGCGGCGTGCGACTTGTTGAAGCCGTAGCCCGCGAACTTGGCGACCTGATCGAAGATTTCCGACGCCTTGGTGCCGTCGACCCCGCGCGCGACCGCACCGTCGACGAACAACTGGCGCTGTTCGTCCATCTCTTCCTTGATCTTCTTACCCATGGCGCGGCGCAGAAGGTCGGCGCCGCCGAGGGTGTAGCCGGACAACAACTGCGCGGCCTGCATAACCTGTTCCTGGTAGATCATGATGCCGAAGGTCTCGGTCAGGATCGGCTCCAGGATCGGGTGCATGTAGTCGGGCGTCTCTTCGCCCTTTTTGCAGGCGATGTAGCTCGGGATGTTATCCATCGGGCCCGGACGGTATAGGGCCACGACGGCGATGATGTCTTCGAAGGTATCGGCCTTCATCTGGCGCAGGACGTCGCGCATGCCCTGACTTTCCAACTGGAACACGCCGGTCGTCTCGCCCCGCCCGATCATCTCGAACGTCGCTTTATCGTCGAGCGGGATGGTCGAAAGGTCGATCTCGACCCCCTTTTCCTTGCACAGCTCGACGGCGGTCGACAGCACGGTCAGGGTCTTCAGACCCAGGAAGTCGAACTTCACCAGACCCGCACTTTCCACGAACTTCATGTTGAAGCCGGTAACCGGCAAGTCGGAGCGCGGATCGCGGTATAGCGGAATGAGCTTCTGCAGCGGGCGGTCGCCGATCACCACGCCCGCGGCGTGGGTCGAGGCATGACGGAACAAGCCTTCGAGCTTCATCGCCAAATCGACCAGATGCTGGACCTGCGGGTCCTCTTTCATCATTTGGCGGATCTGCGGTTCGGCCTCGACCGCTTCGCCCAGGGTAACCGGGTTGGCCGGGTTGTTGGGCACCAGCTTGCAGATCTTGTCGATATACCCGTAGGGCATTTCCAGCACGCGCCCGACGTCGCGCAGCACGGCGCGGGCCTGCAGCTTACCGAAGGTGATGATCTGGGCGACGTGGTCGTTGCCGTATTTCTTCTGCACGTAGCGGATCACCTCGTCGCGGCGATCCTGGCAAAAGTCGATATCGAAGTCGGGCATGGACACGCGTTCCGGGTTCAGGAAGCGTTCGAACAGCAGCCCGAAACGAAGCGGGTCCAAATCGGTGATGGTCAAGGCCCAGGCAACGACCGAACCCGCACCCGAACCACGGCCCGGCCCCACCGGAATGCCGTGGTCCTTTGCCCAGCCGATGAAGTCGGCAACGATCAGGAAGTAGCCGGGGAAGCCCATTTCGTTGATCACGCCCAACTCGTAATCGAGCCTTTCGCGATACGGCTTGGCGGCTTCGTCCCGCGCCGCGTCGTCGACCATGCTTTCGGTATAGACATGAGCGACCAGACGCTTTTCCAGGCCTTCGACCGCCTGGGCGCGCAATTCGTCTTCTTCCGTACGGCCTTCGCCGCAATCGAACGGCGGCAGGATCGGGGCGATCTTTTCGACCATGAAGGCGCAGCGCTTGGCGATCACCAGGGTGTTGTCGACCGCTTCCGGCAGGTCTTCGAACACCCGGCGCATGTCAGCCGCGCCTTTGAACCAATGTTCGCCGGTCAGGCGGCGGCGCTCGGCCTCGGACACATAGGCGCTTTCGGCGATGCAGATCAGCGCATCGTGGGCTTCGAACATATCCGCCGTGGGGTAGAAGCATTCGTTGGTTGCGACCAGCGGCAGGTCCATGTCGTAGGCCATGTCGAGGAACGCGCCTTCGGTCTGTTCCTCGGCAATCATGCCATGGCGCAGAATTTCGACATAGGTCCGCCCGGCATAGGCAGCCGCCAGCCGTTCCAGCAATTCCCGCGCGGCATCGGCCTTGCCCTGCAACAGCAGTCGCCCGACCGGGCCGCCGGGCCCGCCGGTCAGCAGGATTAGACCCTGGTTGTATTGCAGCAGGGTTTCCAGGCTGATCGCCGTTTCGACATCGTCCTCGCCGTCCAAATAGGCGGCTTTGAGCATTTCCAGGATGTTGAGATAGCCGTCAGCGTTCTGCACCAGCAGAACCACCGAGGGTTCCCGTTCGCGCCGTGTCGCGTTGCCGTTGCCGGAATCGTCGGCTTCCATCCGCACGGTGACCTGACAACCGATGATCGGCTGAACGCCCTTTTCCCTTGCCGCCAGCGAGAATTCCAGCGCCCCGAACAGGTTGTTGGTATCGGTCACCGCGACCGCGGGCATTTCCATCTCGCGGCACATTTTGGCCAAGTCCTTAACGCGAATGGCGCCTTCGGACAGCGAATAGGCGGAATGAACCCGCAGGTGGACGAAATCAGCGTGGGACATGCCTGGGATCATTTCACAATCCGCGAGCCGAGCGGACTCTGGAAATGTCCACAGCGACGGGATAACTCCACGCGCCTTCGGCTAGGAAGACGATAGCGAAGATTTTTCAAGATATTAGGGATCAGGTGACCAGGGTCACTAAAACATCCGGAACGATCATGTTAGGGTTTTCTCAAATTGGGTTATGCAGTGGAACCGCAACCCGATTCGAATGAATTTGACGACGCGGCCGGGCAACGTCCGGGCGGGAGGAGGCCCAGATGTTGAAGACTATTTTCCAGATCATGTTCGTCGTGTGCGTCATCGGCGCTTATTCGAACAATGCCCAGGCAGGATTCATCCCGACCGATAAAGCGGACCATCAAGGCTGGGCCTACGGTTACGGCACCGACCCCGACAAAAACAAGGACGACCCTAAGAGCATCGTCCCCGCGCAATGGAATCCCGTCGAAATTCGATGCCACCGCTGCTATCCGCTTTCCTCCCGCTACAACGCCGCCCAACAAGGCGTCCTGGATCTTCGTTATCAGCGAGAGATCAACCGCCGTCGCAAGGCCAGCCTCAAGCAAGAATTCGAAAGACGACGCGGTAAGGAAGGCCTGAGCCCGGACAAAGCCGCGCCGCTGATCGCGCTTCATATCGAATTGACCGAGGTGCTCGATGCTGAAGCGGCCCGGATCGACGCCGAACTGCCGCGCATGGAGCAGATGGCGGAATACCTCAGGGCCCGGCTCTCTGAGTGCGAAGGCTTCTGCCCGCCTTCGACAGAGACCGATCCGCCGCCAATGGTTCCCTACCTTCCGGACGATCTGCCCGAAATCGCGACCCTGAACTTCGATTGGACTGGTCCCTACAGAGACGACTGTCCCAAATGCGAACGTTTGGTTCGACGGCTGAACGAACTGCCGCATTTGGCGCATGACCGCCAGGTCCCGCGCCAAAACGCAGTCAATGAAATCGCGAACCTTCGCGTCGACCGACGAATGGCGGGCTACGCCGGCTATTCCTCAGGCTATCGAGACAGCGAGCAGATCAACAAACGCATCGAAGAACTGCAGGAAACCATCGCGCTCATCGACGAACAACTGGCCGAGATCAAACGGAATTTCGATAAGACGCTGGCCCTATACAACGACTGCATCAAGACCTGTCCGCAGAATGCCTGCCCCAAACCCCCGGCGGATAAACCCGTTACCGTCGGCTCGAACTCCGAGGTCGGCTCAGGGGCCCGATTGGGTCAAAAGGCGAAGGAAACCGTCACCAATGCCATCGGCGGCCTGCTGGGCGGTGGCGGAGGTGGCGGCGGGTTGTTTGGCGGCGGTGGCGGTGGCGGCCTGTTCGGCGGCGGCGGTGGCGGCTCGGACGTAGCCAAAGGCCCCGATACCGGTGACGACCCCGTCGCGGACGACGACAAGGCGACAACATCGGCGGGAGGCGCGAGCCTTAAAGCCGGCGCCGCACTGACCGACGACGGCCTGACCTTCAGCACGGAAATCACCGACGCGGCGGACGAAGGCACGTTCCAGGCCGTGGTGTTCGAGGATTCCCGTGGTCGGAGGCTGATCCCCTATCGCTACGTCATCTATTCCTTATGGGCGGAATGGACCCTGACCGTCAGCTGGACCTACGACCGCTATGTCGACGGCCAGCATGTCGAACACAAAGAAGGCGGCTGGAGCGAAAGCTGGACTGAAGACCTTGGCACCTTTGCCGCCCTGTTCCCGCGCGAAGGCGAGAAAGCCGGGATCTGGTACGAACTCGGCTTCGACAACGCATCCCACGGCGTGCAGAACCTGGGCAGTCTGTTCAAGGTCACCAAGGACGACTTCGCCAACGGTCCGATCAACGCGATTGTCCACGTGACCAAGCCCGGACAGGACCCGGTAACGACAATTCCGTTCGTGTTCGAACTGTCGCTCGTCGGGGATCGCATTATCACCAAGCCCGTCAACAGCACGCTGGCCAGTCGCCAAGGTTGCTACGACACCGCCACGAAGTAAGGCCGCGCCATAATCAGGGGCAAGATTGAACGACCGCCGTCGGCGTGGCATCTTCCTTTGAAAGAATGTCCACTTCGGGGAGAACAGCCTATGCCGCACGACGGGCATGATCACGACCATACCGAACCGCCCAGCGATATCGCGCTGCGCGTCAAATCACTGGAAAGCCTGCTGATCGACAAGGGCCTGATCGATCCTGCCGCCGTCGATGCGATGATCGACCGCTACGAACATCAGGTCGGCCCGCAGAACGGCAAAAAGGTCGTGGCCCGCGCCTGGACCGACCCGGCCTACCTGCAATGGCTGCGCGATGACCCGGTCGCCGCCATCGGCGATTTCGGCTTCAACGGTCGGCGCGGCGAAAAGATCGTCGCGGTCGAGAACGGGCCGAAGGTTCATAACCTGGTCGTCTGCACGCTGTGTTCCTGTTACCCGTGGAATGTCCTGGGCCTGCCGCCCGTTTGGTACAAATCCGCCCCCTATCGGTCCCGCGCCGTCTCGGACCCGCGCGGCGTAATGGCCGAATTCGGCACGACGTTGGCTGACGATGTCGAAGTCCGCGTTTGGGATTCGACGGCGGAGATGCGCTATCTGGTCCTGCCCGAACGCCCGGCGGGAACCGATGGCTGGTCGGCCGAGCAATTGGAAAAGCTGATCACCCGCAATTCCATGATCGGCGTCGAGAAAGCCAAATCCCCCGCCGACGTGAAGGACGATGCCTGATGGACAACGTACATGACATGGGCGGCATGCAGGCCTTTGGCCCCGTCAACGCGGAACCGGAGGACAAGGAACCCGTCTTTCACGCCGATTGGGAGCGCCACGCCTTCGCCGTGACCATGCTGTCGGGTTTTTTGGGCAAGTGGAATATCGACATGTCCCGCCACGCCCGGGAAAGCCAGAACCCGATCAACTACCTGCGTAACACCTATTACGAAAACTGGCTGGCCGGCACGCAAACCCTATTGGTCGACGCCGGCCTTGTTTCGCCCAAGGAAATGGCCAGCGGCAAAGCCGAAGGCTCGGCCGGAATCAAAGCCCCGGACGCGCAGACGGCGTTGGATTCCGTCCGCGGCGCCGGTGGGCCGATCGATGCCTCGGCCCCCGTCAATGCGGCCTTCGCCGTTGGGGACCGAGTACGCGTTCGCACCTTCCATCCCGAGGGACACACCCGCGCCCCCCGCTACGTGCGCGGCCGCGTCGGCGTGATCGATCGCTGTCACGGCCGCCATATCTTTCCCGATACCCATAGCAACGCACATGTCGAGGACCATCCCCTCTATTCCGTTCGGTTCGACGCGACTGAACTATGGGGGCCGCAGGGCGATGCCAGCTCAGTGGTCTATGCGGATTTGTGGGAACCGTATCTGGAAAGGGCGTGACCAAAGCATGGTCGACGAAGCGAAAGAGCCCGCGTTCTGCGAACCTTGGCAGGCCCAAGCCTTCGCCCTGGCGAATTCCCTGATCGATCAGGGTGTGTTTACCGCCGACGAATGGGCGCAGACGCTGGGTGACGAGATCAAGCGCGCCCAGGCCGCGGGCGACCCGGACACGGGCGAGACCTATTACAACCACTGGCTGGCGGCGCTGGAACGGCTCAGTTCCGAAAAGGGCCTGATCGGCGACGGCGAGGTCGAAACCCGGGCCGAGGAATGGCGCGATGCTTATCTGGCCACACCGCACGGCCAGGCCGTGTCCTTGAAGTAGCCGCCCCTTTATACAATCCGGAGGTTGCCATGAAGTTCCTGGCCCGCTTTAGCGATCTGTTCTACAGCCTGCTGCGCCTGATGACCGGCCTGCTGTTTCTGCAGCACGGCACGACGAAATACCTCAGCTTTCCGGTGACGAAGTATAGCGGCGTCGACCCGACGTCACTGATCGGCATGGCCGGAATGATCGAGCTTGTCGGCGGGGCGCTGGTCACCATCGGCCTGTTCACCCGGCCCGCCGCCTTCATCTGTTCCGGCACCATGGCCGTGGCCTATTTCCACGAACATTTCCCGCAGAGCTTCTTCCCAATCCTGAACTGGGGCGAGTTGAGCGCGCTGTACTGCTTTGCATTCCTCTACATCGCATCGGCGGGCGGCGGAAAGTGGAGCATCGACGCCCTGCGGTCGAAGCCGCGATAGGCGCGCGAATATAAATTCGGCAACGGATGTCACATCTGCCCTCGCCGCCTCGTCATGACGGTATCCCCATTGACGAAGGAAGCGACGATGACACCCAGACTGAACGACCCGTTGAAAGCCGCGCCCAAAACCGTCGCGGCGATGCTGAACTTCGGCAATGCCGTGGCCGACTGCGGGCTGGAACATACCATCTTGGAACTGGTCAAACTGCGGGCCTCGCAGATCAACGGCTGCGCCTTCTGCATCCATATGCACGCGACCGACCTGCGCAAACATGGCGAAAGCGAAATGCGGCTGTACATGTTGAACGCCTGGCGGGAATCCACCCTCTACACGCCCCGCGAACGGGCGGCCCTGGCCTGGACCGAAGCCCTGACCCGCGTTTCCGAAACCGGCGCGCCGGACGAGGATTATGCCTTGCTGCAGGCTGAATTCACCGAAGCGGAACAGGTCAACCTGACCTTCGCCATCGGTGCGATCAACGTCTGGAACCGAGTACAGGTCGGCTTTCGCGGCGCCCATCCCCTGGAACAAGCCGGTGACGCGGCCTGACCCCGAAACCGATACTTTCGAGGCGCACCGCCCCCGGCTGGTGCGTCTCGCCTATCGCATGCTCGGCTCCATGCTTGAAGCCGAAGACGTGGTGCAGGACGCTTGGCTGCGCTGGCGCGCCGTCGACGCGGACGGGGTCGAAGCCCCCGGCGCCTATCTGACCCGTATCGTCACGCGCCTTTGCCTCGATATTCTCAAATCCGCCAGGTCGCGGCGCGAGACCTATATCGGCCCCTGGCTGCCGGAGCCGATCGCCGAGCCGCCGGATGACGCCCTGCGCGCGGACGAACTGACCCTGACCCTGATGCTGGCGCTAGAGCGACTGTCGCCGCTGGAGCGCGCGGCTTTTCTGCTGCACGACGTGTTCGACGTACCGCTCGGCGACGTCGCGGCCACATTGGACCGCGATGCGGCGGCGGTGCGGCAATTGGCGTCGCGTGCCCGCAAGCATGTCCGCGAGGAACGACCCCGTTTTCCCATCAGCCGACAGGACGGTGAAACCATCGCCCGCGCCTTCTTCGCCGCCTCGACCAGCGGCGATGTCGAAGGTCTGCGGGCGCTCCTCGCCCAGGACGTAATCGTGCGTGCCGACGGCGGCGGCAAGGTCCTGGCCTTCCTAAATCCCATTATCCGGCTTGACCGCGTGCTGCGCATGTTCGCCGGGCTGCACCGCAAGCTGACGACGCAACCAGCCAAGTTCATCCAGCCGTTGTGGATCGACGGCCTGCCCGGTTATGTCAGCCGCGAGCGGGACAATGTGCTGCAGACGACCGCCCTCGCCGTCGAGGATGGCCGGGTCGTCGCGGTCTTCATCACGCGAAATCCGGACAAGCTGGTCGGTATCGCGGACCTGTTGGAACGCGGCAGCGGCAACAGCCAACACTAATCAGGGTTATTCGGGGAACAGGAACCCGTCGGTCAGGCGCAGGGTGCGGTCCATGCGCGCGGCCAACGCCGGGTTGTGCGTGGCGATCAGGGCCGCCAGACCGGCCCCGCGGGCCAGGCGCAGTAGGATCGTGAAGACCTCTTCCGCCGTGTGCGGATCGAGGTTCCCCGTCGGCTCGTCCGCCAACAGAACCTTGGGCGCGGTCGACAAGGCGCGGGCGATGGCGACACGCTGTTGCTCGCCGCCGGATAGGCGCGCCGGGCGGTGCGTCAATCGGTCTTCGAGCCCCATCCATTTCAGGATTTCCCGTGCGCGGTCCTTGGCATCCTTATGCGGGATGCCGGAAATGATCTGCGGAATGATGACGTTCTCCAGGGCGGAAAACTCAGCCAGCAGGTGATGGTACTGATAGACGAAGCCCAGGTTATGGCGTCGGGCCAGCGTGCGCTGCTCGTCGTTCATGGCGCTGCAGTTCTGACCACAGACCTCGACCGTGCCTTCGTCCGGGGATTCCAAAAGCCCCGCGATATGCAGCAAGGTCGATTTGCCCGCGCCGGACGGGCCGACCAGGGCCACGATCTCGCCGGGGCGAACGGTCAGATCGACCCCTTTCAGGATGTCCAGATCCGAGCGCCCTTGATGAAACGTCCGGCGGACGCCGCGCAGGGCCAGGGCGGCGGTCTCACTCATAGCGCAGGGCCTCCGCCGGGTCGGTCCGCGCCGCGCGCCAAGACGGATAGATCGTCGCCAGGAA
>DJHY01000145.1 GCA_002433335.1 Rhodospirillaceae bacterium UBA6608
GGGCAAGACCACCCTGCTCAACCGCCTGCTGGCCGATCCTGACATGGGCGAGGCCGCCGTTCTGATCAACGAATTCGGCGATGTCGGGATCGACCATCTGTTGGTCAAGGAAACCCGCGAAGATACAGTGCTGCTGAATTCGGGGTGTCTGTGCTGCACCGTGCGCGGCGATCTGGTCAACGCCATGCGCGAGCTGTTCTGGCAACGCTTTGAGAAGAAAATCCCCTGGTTCAAGCGCGTGGTGATCGAAACCACGGGCCTGGCCGATCCGGCCCCGATCATCCATACCCTGATGACCGACCCGACCATCGGGCCGCGCTATCGGTTGGACGGCATCGTCACCGTGGTCGATGCGGTCAACGGCCCGGCGACCCTGGATGCCCAGCCGGAGAGCGTCAAACAGGCCGCGGTCGCCGACCGGATCGTGCTGACCAAGACCGATCTGGCGACGCCCGAACAGGCGGCGGAAATCCGCAGCCGCTTGAAGGCCCTGAACCCCGCCGCGCCGGTGTTCGAGGTGAATGCCGAATTCGGCCCCAAGGACCTGTTCGACGCTGGCCTGTTCTCGGCCGAGCGCAAGATCGCCGACGTTGCCGGCTGGCTGCGTGACGAGGCCTATGCCGATGACCATCATGATCATCATCACAGCCACAATCACGATCATGGCCACCATCACGAGGACGATCACGATCACGGGCACGGGCACGCCCATGACCATGACCATGACCATGAGCACCACCACGATCCCAACCGTCATGACACCCGCATTTCTTCATTCTGCTTGGTTGTCGATGAACCCATCGCCTGGGACGCGTTCGTCACCTGGATGGAAATGCTGATCGCGACTCAGGGCGAGAACCTGTTGCGGATCAAAGGGATATTGAACATCGCAGGTGAAAGCGCCCCCGTCGCCGTCCATGGTGTACAGCACCTGTTTCATCCGCCGGTCGAATTACCGTCCTGGCCGGACGAAGCGGACAAGCGATCGAAGATCGTGTTCATCACGCGCGATATCGGCCGCCAGGCAATCGAAGACACCTTCAAGGCCTTCACCGGGGCCATCGTATCCGACCGATAACGCCCCTCTCTATCTTCATCTTCC
Source organism: Rhodospirillaceae bacterium UBA6608 (assembly GCA_002433335.1). The sequence goes on from DJHY01000145.1 coordinate 1,103, forward strand.
GGGCTTCATCTTCCGGGCTTCATCTTCCGGGCTTCATCTTCCGGGCTTCATCTTCCGGGCTTCATCGAACTGTCATCAAACCCGCCTAGGTTGACGCCGAGCGGCGATTAACCTTGCCCGGCGAGCATAATAGGACGTGAAGGAGCAGGCCTGTGAAGGTTGAAGCGACAATGATGGATTCCGGTGTCGGCGAAGGCCACGGCGCGGACGAGCGCTATGAGTTCGACGCCCCGGACGACCTGTTCAGCCACAGCCCGATCACTGTCATCAAGGCATTCATGGAACATGTCACCCATGTCGAATTGCCCGGCGGGCATGCCGGATATGAAATTTATTCGGCGTTGAAAAACAAGGAACTTCAGGTTGTTACCGGCGTCGGCCTGCTCAAGCTGCCGCATGGGGAAATCCCCTTCATGGTCATGGTCTCGCCGAAAAACCACGCCTGACAGATTCGCCGTTAACGCACGATCCGGCGCATTCCCTTGGCAATCGGATTTGGCCTATGATCGGGACATGCCGGAATCAGCCGTCCTCGCCTTCATGACCTTTCTCGCCACGATCGGACCCCAGGACGTGGCGATCATCTTTGCCGCCTTGGCCGCGAAAAGCCCGCCCGCCGAACGGCGGCGAACGGCTATTCGCGCGACCCTGATCGCGACGGGCATCCTGGTGTTTTTCGCCGTGCTGGGAAAACCGCTGCTGACCTACATGGGCATCACCCTGCCGGCGCTGCGGGCGGCAGGTGGCATCCTGTTGCTGCTGGTCGCGATCGATCTCGTGTTCGCCCGCAACTCGGGCGCGACCTCGACCACCGAAGAAGAACATGCGGAATCGGCCCAGCGCGACGACATTTCCGTGTTTCCTCTGGCAACGCCGTTGATCGCCGGCCCCGGCACCATCGGCGCGGTTATCCTGCTGTTCGCGGAGGCACATGGGGACCCACTGCGGATCGCCGGGACGTCGCTGGCGCTGTTCGCGGTACTGGCAATCAGCCTGCTGGCCATGTTGGCCGCGTCACAGGTGCAAAAGCGCCTGGGTGTAACGGGCGTGCATGTCCTGTCCAGGGTATTCGGAATTCTGCTGGCCGCGCTGGCGGTCCAATTCCTGTTCGATGGAATCAAACATAGCGGCGTGCTTGGTTAGTCCGGGGCCTAGCTGACCGCTTGAATGCCGTCGAATTTCTTGCCGTCGCCTACCCGTTCCCAAGGCGGCACGGGGCCGAATTTCTCGGCGAAATAATCGATGAAAGCCCGCACGTTGGGCGACAGGTTCCGACGGTTGGAATAGATCGCCAGGATATCGGACTTCTCATCCATGTAATCGGGCAGGATGCGCACTAGGTCGCCGCGCGCGATCGCATCGTTAACCAGATAGGTGGAAATTCGCGCGATTCCGACCCCGGCCAGCACCGCGTGGTAAATGGCATCGGCGCTGTTTGCTTCGAAATTCCCTTTGACCGGAATACGCTTCGGCCCTGATCCGTCGTCGAAGGTCCAATTGTTCCAGGCCTCGACCGTGGTGATCCGAAGGCAGTTATGATGGATCAAATCGGCGGGCGTATCCGGGCTTCCATGGCGCTCGACATAACCGGGCGACGCTACGTAAACCCGGCGATTCGGCGCCAGCTTCCGGGAGACGACGGTGGAATCGTCGATCTGCTCGGTAAAGCGAATGGCGACATCGACCTGTTCTTCGACCAAATCGATCATCCGGTCGGTTGCATCGAGCGATACCTTCAAATCCGGATTCATTTCCAGGAAATCCGGAAGCAACGGCATCAGCTGCGCCTTGGCGAAAGCCACCGTAGCCGCAACCTTCAACGTTCCTTGCGGGTGGTCGGTCATGTTCATGACCAGAGATTCCGCCTCGCGCACGCCATTTGCGACGTCGGCGCAACGGTCATAGAACGCCTGACCGACCTCGGTCAGGGAAATATGCCGTGTCGAACGGTTCAAAAGCCGTGTTCCCAGGCGATCTTCCAGATGGCCGATCTGACGACTGACTGCCGACGGCGTCAGGCCCAAATCACGCGCAGCCGCAGAAAACCCGCCTTTTTCGACGACGGTTGCGAACATGATCATTTGGGTGGCGATATCCATTAACTTATTTTCCGTTAAAAAACCGTTTGTGCGTCAACGGCACAAGCCTTGTGCGTTTGTTGGGGATTATCGCATATCAGGCTTACCGATATATTGCACCGCAACAACGATTGTTGCAACGCAACACCAAGACATATGTTGCTCAGCGGCAGGCGTAATTTCAGTGACGGATCGCACAAGCATCTAATTTTCGAAAGGAGTCCTCAGATGAAAGACATCATTGGACACACGACCTACAAAGAAATCTCCGCCGAAGAACTGACCCGGCTGCTGCACGAAGCGGAAATCCTCCGCGCCGAATCGGTTCGCGACCATTTCTTCGCCCTCGGCCGCGGTATTTCCAAAGTTTTCGGCTCCGTTCGCCACGGCATCGACCACCTGATCCACCCGCAGCACCACGCGGGCGCACGCTAAAACCCGTACCCTCCCCCCCACGGGTTTCCGGCGGAGACGGCGTACAAAGAGCGAGCAATTAAGCGGACCTCCCACCGCGCGTGGCATCGCTCTTCCCTCCGCCGGTCGGCACCGGCGGCGGTCCCTCGGCCCAGTCAGCCACGGGAGGGACCGCCCCGGCCCGACCCAAGTTTCTCCGCCAAATCAAAACCGGGCAAAAAAGCCCGGTTTTTTTTGTGCTCGAACGGCGCCGACGACTACTGGCTGGGCAGGTAATGGTCCTGCCATTTCAACACGATGTTGAAACTGACCGTGACCCGCGTGTCCTTGGATAGGTTGGGATGGATGAAGTGGCTGAGGAACGACGGCCACATCATCAACAGGCCCGGTTCGGGCATGACCGTGAATTCCGGATCGACATAGGGATCGCCCTTGATCGCGTTCATGTTGATCCCCGGCCGGGGGTCATAGAACGTGATATGCGACGGACGCACGTCGGCGCGGTTGCGCATGGGCTCTTTCCCTGTCGGAACCTTCAGGTAATAGGTCCCGCTGAGATACGAACGCGGATGATTGTGCGGGTCGTGGTAATCGCCCAGGCGGTTGACGTTCGGCCAGCCCTGAATGGTCCAGCGCACGTCATAATCGATGCCGATCGCCCGCATATAGTCGATCACCGAGGCGTTGACCTGATCGCGCAGCCAGCCGACGGCCGGCTCGTCCATATTGAAGAAATCGGGGGCCAGGTAATCGGTGGTCAGATTGCGGTTCATCCGCTCCAAATCGCGGATCAGCTTGACCAGGTCCTGGGTCGGTTCCTCGAATCCCGGCAGATGCCGCCGCATGATTTTGGTCGGCCACAGGTCGAGGATGCCGTCTTGCGTGTTGTCTGACATGCGGGAAAGGTCACATCACCGGGGCCGGTATGCAAGCGCGCCGTTATCGGCCGGCAAGTGCCCGAGAAAAAGCCCGAGAAACAGGCTTAGAAACAACCCAGGCCGTAGAGCGAATTCTGGATGAATTTGACCGCGTTGGCGTCCAGGCTTTTGGACAGCACGTAGGCGCCCGCCTCCAACAATTCGGGGGCGAAGATCAAAGCCGCCATTCCAACCAGGGCGGCAAGTGCGAGCTGCCTTTGCATAGGCTGCATCATAGGCGCAATCCCCCCGGAATTCCACGGAAATTGGCGATTTCATGGCGCCGCACCTCACGTCTTCGCGAGGGTCTATGGATATCCGGGCGCAAGCTCTTATATGCTGCTCACATAGGTCCCAAGGAGACACACCATGTTCTCGCTGCTCAACGCCCATAGCAAATCCCAGATACCCCGCGCCGAAGACGCACTCCCCGGTCGTGATACGCCGATGCCGATTTCCGGCACGCATTTCATCAACGGCCATGGCATCACCCCGCCCTTTCCCGAAGGCATGGACACGGCGGTGTTCGGCATGGGCTGTTTCTGGGGCGCCGAGCGCAAGTTCTGGCAGACGCCGGGCGTCTGGGCCACGGCGGTCGGCTACGGCGCCGGGTTTACGCCCAACCCGACCTATCAAGAGGTCTGCTCGGGCCTGACCGGACACAACGAAGTCGTCCTGGCGGTGTTCGATACGGCCTCGGCCACCTTTGACGACATGCTCAAGGTGTTCTGGGAGAACCATGACCCGACACAGGGCATGCGCCAGGGCAACGACCGGGGCACGCAGTACCGGTCTGGCATCTACGTCAACTCCCCAACCCAACGCGCCACTGCCGAAGCCTCGCTCAAGGCCTATCAGGCGCAGTTGTCCGAAGCCGGGTTCGGCCCGATCACGACCGAGATCAAGGACGCGGGCCCGTTCTATTACGCCGAGGAAGCGCATCAGCAATATCTGGCCAAGAATCCCAACGGGTATTGCGGCCTGGGTGGTACGGGCGTGGCATGCCCGGTCGGCTTAACAGCTTGATTTTTCTTTAAGTTACAACGGTCTGCACACGCGATTGCTCTATGCCTGACGTCCAGGGTGTGACTAGCGTCACTCAATCGGGACGCCCCTTTCTTTATTTTGAAATCGAAATAAAAAAGGGCAATCCGGGGATGAAATGCCCCCCGGGTGAAAGGAGCATCCAATGACCAAGTTGCTCGTATCCGACGACAACCCCGACGGTGCGAAACTGGAAGACGTGATCAGAACCGTCCGCAACGACATCATCACCCGCTGCCAGTTGTCTGTCGCCATTCACGACCGCGACACGGAAAAGGTCGTCAACAACAACATGCGGATTCTCAATCTGCTGACGGAATGCATCGAACTGGCTGAGGCCTCGACCGACATCCTGACCCAGGCCTACGGCGTAGAACAGGCAGCCAAGGGCATCGCCCGAAAGCCGGTCGAAACCCAATAACCTGACCCAAATTCTTCGGCACGGTGCGCCACAGCGTCAGGGCACTTCGGGGCGATTTCGGCAAATCGGCATAGACGCCGACCGGTGATTGACGGCACTCTCCCGTCACGGACATAAAAAACGAGAGGAAGCCTTCATGCTCCACGAATTGCGAATCTACCACTGCGCGCCGGGCCGCCTGCCCGCCCTGCTGAACCGTTTTTCCAATACCACCCTGGGCATTTGGGACCGCCACGGCATCCGTCAGGCCGGTTTCTGGACGACCGAGATCGGGCCTGAGAACCACGCCCTGTATTACCTGCTGGAATGGGAATCCCTGGCCGAGCGCGAGCAGAAGTGGAACGCCTTCCAGGCAGATCCCGAATGGATCGCCAAACGGGCCGAGTCCGAAAAGGACGGCCCCATCGTCGCCACCATCGAAAACATGATCCTCAAGCCGACGGCGTTTTCGAGCGTCAAATAAGCCAGCGGTATAGGCTTAAGAAAACGGCCCGCGCATTTGTACCGGCGCGGGCCGTTCGTTTTTTATGGAATTGCCTAAGACGCCCGGAACCGCGACATATCCGCGAATGCGGCGACCGCGGCGCTGGCGATGATCGTCTCGTATCCGCGCTCGGGATAGGGCACGTTGAGCCCGCCTTTGACGACGCGGACCGAGGCGCGGCCATGCGGCAACAGGGCCTGCACCGCTTCGACATCGACTGCCGAGGGGTCCTGAACACCAATCGTCACCTCGACCACCATTTCACTGTCCGGATCCATGCCCACTTCGCGCATGAACGACAGGCTGGAATGATGGATGGCATCATCGACGGCCCGGCAGGCGGCCTTGGTATAGTTGCCGCCGCGCAGCGACACGCCGGAGCCCATTTCCAAAATTACGCGGTCCAGTTTCTTGCTCATTGGGCGGCTCCCAGCAATTCGTCGGCGATCTCCATGCGGACCACGACGGCGGCATGGGCCAGCAAGGTCGAATCCTTGCCGTCCGGCGTTTCGATCTCCAATCCGCCTTCCTGGCAGTTCACAGTGATCTGGCCATAGGGAAACACAGCCGCGACGGCGGCCTTGTCGATCGTCTCGGGACGCG
>DJHY01000111.1:0-4987 GCA_002433335.1 Rhodospirillaceae bacterium UBA6608
AAAACGGATCAAGGGCGCGCGGCCTTGAAACGTCTGATCGCGACAGCCGACGTCTTCGTCGAGAACTATCGCCCCGGCGCATTCGAGGATCTGGGCCTTGGTTACGAGGAGATGTCGAAAATCAATCCGGGGCTGATCTATTGCTCTATCTCCGCCTTCGGCTCTACCGGGCCGCGCGCGCACCTCACGGGCTACGACAACATTCTCCAGGGATTTTCTGGAATGATGGCGATGACTTCCCATGCGGATGATGGGCGGCCGTTGAAGACCGGCGCGCCTGTCGTCGATTACGCCACGGGGACGACCGCGGCTTTCGCCATCACGGCGGCCTTGCTGCAGCGGGAGCGGAACGGCGGCAAGGGGCAGTTTGTCGACGTTTCGATGCTCGATGTCGCCCTGGTTCTCTGTGCGTCTCACATCACGGGCTTTACATGGAACGGCAAGCACCCGGAGCCCAAAGGCAACCGTTTCCCGTTCGCGACGATCGGCTGTTACGAGGCTTCGGACGCGCCAATGATGATCGCGGCCTCCAACCTGCACCAGCAAAAGCGCCTGTGGGAGGCCCTGGATCGCGCCGACATGGTCAAGACAGACAATAATCAACGCTTGGCCGGCCATGCCGAGGAAGAGGCGGCCCTGCGCGATATCATCGCGCAGAAGCCTGCGGACTATTGGGAGGAATTCTTGAACGCGCGGCGGATTCCGGCGCAGCGTATCCGGCGCATGGAAGAAGCCCTGAACGACCCGCAGGTCGCCTCGCGCCAGGTTCTACACAAGCTCATTGCGCCGGACAGCCCAGCCCATGGCCTGACCGTTCCGGTGATCGCTTTTCATATGGCGGCCAGCCCCTCCCAAGTCTCTCTGCCGCCGCAGCCGGTGGGGGCGCAGACCGATGAAATCCTTATGGAACTCGGCTACGGCACAGGCGAGATCGCCGAAATGCGCGCCGCAGGGGCGATTAACAAGGCCTGACGCCGGTGGGCACCGAGATAGAACATAAGGCTAGCTGGCATTCGTTCGAACGTAAGCTATTGTAGTGTTATCTTATGTACGAAACGAGGTGGGCGCCAAATGACGTTTCAGGCCATCGATGAGCCGCGCGGTGTCTATATGCGGTTTTTCGATTTCGTCGCGCCGTTCGAACTGATGGAAGGCGCGGAATACGTCGCCGCCTTTCCGCCAGAGCGTTGCTACGCGATCTGCGATTTTATCGATATGGATGAAGAGAGCATTTTCGCCTGGACCCACGATATGGTCGCCTCGATCGCGGCGCATGATCGGAAGGTTTATGCGCATATGACCTGGCCCTTCGGGGTCGTGTTGCTGGGCCGGGCACCGAAGGTTCTTGATTTATGCCATGCATATAAAAAGGCGGATCCGCCGCCGCGTCCGCCCTCGCATCAAATCGGTGTTTTTACGGAAATGGATGAAGCTCGCGCCTGGCTGACCGAATTGTTCGGTGATCTTCAAACAGGTTAGGCGAAGCCCCCGCCACCGCGGCGCGGCAGCGGGGGTGTTTCGTCTTAGGCCGCGTCGCCCAACAGGCCGTGCGGATCATGCTCGCCGCCCGACTGGATCGCTTTCCAGATCTTCATCGGGGTCAGGGGCATGTCGATGGTCGTCACGCCATAGTCCTTCAGCGCATCGAGCACCGCGTTGACCGCTGCGGGGCAGGCGCCCACGCAACCGGCTTCCCCGGCGCCTTTGACGCCCAGCGGGTTCTTTTCCGTGGGCTCGCCCTCGTAGTAGCCGATTTCCATATGCGGGATTTCGTCCGCATGGGGCAGGCCGTAGTCCATCAGCGAGCCCGTCACCAACTGGCCGGTATCCGGGTCGTAGACGATGTCTTCCAGGAAGGCCTGACCCAGGCCCTGGGCGACACCGCCCATGACCTGACCATCGGCCAGCAGCGGGTTAATGATCTTGCCGAAGTCGTCCATGATCCAATAACCCAGGAACTTGACCACGCCGGTTTCGGGGTCGACCTCGACCGCCGCCGCATGCACGCCGTTCGGCACCGAAATGATGCCGCGTTCGAACACCGAGCTATGGTCCAGGCAACCCGGCTCCATGCCTTCGGGCAGTTTGTCGGCATCCTGCGAGGCTTCGATCACGTCGTTCATGGAAACGGACGACGCGCCCGCCTTGAACGATCCGTCCTCGAACTCGACCTCTTCCGTTTCCGACTGCAGCAGACGCGCCGCGATCGGCTTGGCCAGTTCGATGATCTCGCGGGCGGCCTGTTGCACGGCGCTGCCGCCGACTTCCATCGCGCGGGACCCGCCATGACCGCCGCCGATCGGCGTGGCCGTGGTGTCCGACTGATGGAAGCGCACACGCTCGACATCGATGCCCAGGGTCGCGGCGAGAATCTGCGCCAACGAGGTCTCGTGACCCATGCCCGTGGATGAGGTGCCGATCGACATGTCGACGCTGCCGTCCTTGTTGAAGGCCACGCCGGCGTATTCCTTCGGGCCGCCGCCGGTGCATTCCAGATAGGGCGCGATGGCGAAGCCGAACTTCTTGCCCGCCGCTTCGGTCTTGGCGCGCAGGGCCGACAGGTCGGCCTTGTTGGCCATGTCCATGGTCATGTCGAACAGGCGCGGGAAGTCGCCGCAATCGACGTCCAGACCCATCGGGGTCTTGTGCGGCAGCATTTCGCGCGGCATCAGGTTCTTGCGACGCAGTTCGATGGGGTCGAAGCCCAGCTTGCGCGCCGCGTATTCGACGATGCGTTCGGTGTTGTAGGTCGCTTCCGGACGGCCAGCGCCCCGGTAGGGGTCCATCGGGGCGGTGTTGGTGAACACGGCCCGGCCACGGAAATGCATGGCCTTGAAAGCGTAGGGACCGCCCGAGGTTCGGGCCGACCCGCCCGTGGGCGTGAACGGTCCGACGGTCCAGGCGTAGGATCCGATCCCGGCGATGGTATTGATGCGCAGGGCCAGGAAGGTGCCGTCGGCGGTCAGCGCCAATTCCATACGCGCGGTCTGGCCGCGGCCATGGGTATCGGACAGGAAGCTTTCCGACCGGTTGTTGATCCATTTGATCGGACGACCCAGAACCTTGGCCGCATAGAGGCACAGCGGCGGCTCGGGATAGCCCGAGTTCTTGGAGCCGAACCCGCCGCCCACGTCGGGGGCGATATGGGCCAGCTTGTTCTTGTCGATCTTCAGGACCTCGGCGAACGTGTCACGGTTGGCGTGCATGTTCTGCGACGCGTTGTACAGGGTGTACTGGTCCGTCGCGGCGTCGTAGTCGGCGACGCAGCCGCGCGTTTCGATCGGCACGGCGGTGACGCGGTTGTTCAACACGTCCAGGGAGACAACGTGATCGGCCTCGGCAAAGGCCGCATCGGTGCCATCCTTGTCGCCCAGTTCGAAATCCAGGCACAGGTTGTTGGGGATGTCGTCCCAGATCTGTTCCGCGCCGGGCTGCAGCGCCGCGACCGGATCGACCAGGGCGGGCAGTTCGTCGTAATCGACATCGACCGCTTCGGCCGCGTCACGGGCCTGTTGCAGGGTTTCGGCGACGACCAGGGCGACCGGCTCGCCGACGTAGGTGACCTTGTCCATCGCCAGGCAGTGGCGCGGCGGCTGCTTCAGCGGCGTGCCGTCGGCGTTTTTCTGCACGGCCGATTTGGTCGGCATGGGCTGGAAGCCTTCGCGCTTCCAATCGTCGCGGGTGACGACCAGCAACACCCCGTCCATGTCCATCGCCATCGAGGTATCGATGGAATTGATCTTGGCGTGGGCGTACGGCGAGCGCACAACGACCGCGCGGGCCTGACCGTCCAGATTGACGTCGTCGATGTAACGGCCCCGGCCGGTCAGGAACCGTTGGTCCTCGAACCGACGCAGGGATTGACCGAGTTCTACCTTGCTCATTGTTCCTATCTCCCCCTTCAGCCTTGCCCGTTGGCGCGGTCGACCGCGCGCTTCGCCATGACCTTGATCAGGTTGGCGCGGTATTCCGGGTCGGCATGCATGTCGTTCATCAGGTCGTCCGTGGGCACGGTGGCGCCGTCCACGGCGGCGGCGGAGAAGTCGCCACTCAGGGCGTCTTCGATGCTTGCCGCGCGGAACACGCCTTCCTGACCCGCGCCGGTGACCGCGACGCGCACACCCGAGGCCGTCTTGGCGACGAATACGCCGACCAGGGCATAACGCGACGCCGGGTTGGGGAACTTGGCGTAACCGGCCTTTTCCGGGATCGGGAATTTGACCGCCTTGATGATCTCGCCGGGCTCCAGGTTGGTCGCGAACATGCCGTCGAAATAGTCTTCGGCGGCCAGTTCGCGCTGGTCGGTAACGACGGTGGCGTTCAGGCCCATGACCGCCGACGGATAATCCGCCGAGGGGTCGTTGTTGGCCAGCGAACCGCCGATGGTGCCGCGGTTGCGGACCTGCGGGTCGCCGATGCCGCCGGCCAGAACGGCCAACGCCGGGATCGCCGATTTGACCTCGGCCGAGGCCGCGACCACCGCATGGCGAGTCATCGCGCCGATGGTGACGAAGCCGCCCGCGACTTCGATCCCCGCTAGGTCGCCGATGGCATTCAGGTCGACGATGTCGGTCGGCATGGCCAGGCCCTGCTTCAGCACCGGGATCAGCGTCTGCCCACCGGACATGTACATGGCGTCATCGGCATTGCCGTGCGCCGTGGCGGCGTCGCTCAGCGAGGACGGCCGGGTATAGGTGAAATCTTCCATGATCGTCCCTCCCTTAGCCGCGCATTGCCTTGGCGCCGTCCAGGACGGCGGCGACGATGTTCTGATAGCCGGTACAGCGACAGATGTTGCCGTCCAGGCCGTGGCGGACTTCTTCCTCGGTCGGGTTCGGGTTCTCGGCGACCAGCGCCATCGCCCGCATCACCATGCCCGGGGTGCAGAACCCGCATTGCAGGCCATGATTTTCGTTAAAGGCCTTCTGCATCGGGTTCAGCTGTCCTTCGGGGGCCAGACCCTCGATGGTGGTGATCTCGGCACCGT